>NZ_CALIIS010000211.1 GCF_938017705.1 uncultured Campylobacter sp. | reverse complement strand
CCGAGGCGGGTAACTTATATGGAAAAGAATCGATCAGTCTTTCTTTCCGTTAATGAAGGCTGACACGATACCTGCTATAGAGAGCGTGCTAAAGGATCCTGCAAGCCAAGCTTTATCCAAGTAAAGAGCCCATGCAGTGATCGCCAGAAATACGAGGAGCGAAAGAAAGGCAAAGACCTGACCAAGCAGACGCTCCCGATGCCCTCGTTTATTCTCTCGAGCAAGGAGATCTACACTCTGACGTGCTACTTCATGTCTAAAGCTCCGCTCTTCGTCTGTGATCCGTTGGAAGTAAGAGACTAGCCCCGGATCAACCTCTTGATACTTAGCCAGCTCATCGGCGGAGGGCATAGGATTATTATCAATGACGATATGCTCTTCGCTGAGCATCCCTACAGCATCTGGTCGCTGGAGAGTGTAGCGTTGGTACGCTTGAGACTACTCTTGCCCATAGTTCATCCGTATCCTCTGCCAAGCTCTACCCATATCACCCTGGACAGCCTGCCAGTCTCTAGCTAGTCGCTCCCGATCACTCATAGTACGATAGCTCTCGACAAGCTTCTCCAGCCTCTCGATCTCGGGATCCCGTCTACGCATGGGCGGGTTGAATATGGAAGTGAATCCCTCTAAGAAAATACGCAGTACACACATAGCTAATCCATGATTGTATGAGGTATACAAAGATAGCACCTTCCCCACATCTCTATAGACAAGACCTACCGAGATGAAAAGCACCCTTCCGAGGATACCCCAACAAAACCCACTGTAGACTCCCCAAGTTTGAGTACCCCCTCCCCTCTATATCACATCCGACATCCCAAGGCTAACGAGAGATAAAAGCGACAGCGCCCCTCTGCCACGAGAGAGGCAGAGGGGCGCTGTGGTGCGGGTGGGAAGGCGCTACAGACGGAAGCCGTAACTGACACTCCACACGATCGGATACTCCTTATCCTTCAGCGTGCTTTCCCAGCGGCTTTTCGTCCCCGACTCATACCTTGACCACCAGGCACTGACACCGACAGAGAGGCCGAGATAGCTTGACTCCCCGATACCGAAGACCCAGCCAAGGGTAGGCACGACTCCGTAGCTCTCTCTGGAAGCCTCATACCAGTGAGAGATATCGTTACGGCGGACACGCTCAGGCTCGAGCAAGATCCATCGAGGGAGAACGACCGAACCTAAGAGCCCGACATAGCCTCCCGTACGGAAGCCAGCCCCCGATGATTCTCCAGAGAAGTAATAACGAGGACCAAACTCCGCCACAGGAAGAAGCCCTAGGAAGGTGAGCTTCTTATCCTCTATCGATAGAGCAGGCAGAAGCCCCGCACGAGCGCAGCTTCGGTAATGAGCGCGCCGCCGCTTTTGATACCGGTCGGATGAAACTGCACCATCTCCGGATCGCTAAATCCAAGACCCGCGCGCAGTGCCGCCGCGATACCGTCGCCGGTAGCGATATAAGGCACCGAGGTGCGGTTGTAAAACATCCTCGTATATCCGCCCGTTGCGATTACCAAGGCTTTGCAAAGCACGGGATAAAAATCACCGGTTTGGATATTTCGAAGCACGACGCCCTCGCATTTGCCGTCAGGCGCGCTGATCTCAAGCAGCTCATGATCGATTAAAAATTTCACGCCGTTGCTGATCGCTTCATCCAAACAAGCATGCATCAAGATATGACCCGTCTTATCGGCGGAGTAGTTGCAGCGTTTTTTAGACGCGCCGCCCATAAAGCGCTGCGCTACGCCGCCCGGGACGCCGCTTTCTTTGCCATCCACGCCGCCGCTGGCGTTTCTGGAAAACAGCGTGCCGATGTAATCCATCTCGGCAATCGTAGGGCCCGCAAGCTCGCAAAATTTAATCGCAGCGTCCTGATCTACGAGATATGCGCCGCCCTTTACGGTGTCGTAGGCGTGAAGCTTGTATGAATCGCCATTTGCGAAACTCGTAACGCCGTTGATACCGCCTTCCGCCATACAGGTGGCGTTGCGCGAAGGCATCATCTTCGTAGCCACGACTACGCTAAGATTTGGATTACTCTTTCTTACCGCTACGGCTGCACGCAGACCCGCGCCTCCCGAGCCGATAACGAGTACGTCCACACTAGGAAGGCCGCCTTCGTTGCCGCCGCCTCCGCTTTTACTTTTGTCGGTATCCACGCAGCCGCTAAGGCTAAGCGCGCCGACGCTGATACAGGCCGATTTTAAGAAATCGCGTCTGTTGAAATTTGATTCACTCATTTTCCTCTCCATTTGAGAAATTCTTAGCTTAAGTTTAAAGTTCTAAACTAAAAACGTAATTTTAGTTTCATTTTTAACATAAGTCAAATATTATTTAGTGTATCATTTTATAAGAATTAAATTATCAATTGGAGAGGCTAAATGAATTTGCATCGCATGGAGCTAGTATTAAAAGTAGCAGAATTCCGCAGCTTTACTAAGGCTGCCGAAGCACTTAAAATCCCGCAGCCGTCGCTATCGCAGAGTATTTTATCGCTGGAACGCGAGCTTGGAACTCAGCTTTTTAACCGCACGAGTAATCCCATTTCGCTTACGCGCGCGGGAAAAATTTACGCTAGTAAAGCAAAAGTCATTTTTGACGCCATAAACGACCTAAAAAGCGATATTTCTGAAATAAGCGGCATAAAAAATGATAAAATTCGCATCGGCTTTTCGCAAAACGGCTATAATCTACTGCCGTCGCTGCTACCGATGTTTTGCAAGAAATTTAAGGATTCGGATCTACAAATCACGCAGTTTTCTTCTGCGCTTAGCATTCGTGAAATGCTACTTCAAGGTGATCTTGATGTCGGTATGCTGATACTGCCCATCGATATGAGCGGGCTTGACGGGGTTAAAATTCTAACGCAAAAAACCTATGTCGCTCTAAGCTCCACCCATCTGCTCTCGCTTGAGTTTAAAAACGAATCTGTTCCCAAAATTGATATTTCGCGCTTAAAAGAGGAAAGATTCATCCTGCCTAATCAAAGCCTAAGAAGCGCCGAGCAGATAGATGCGTTCTTTACCGCTGCGAGCTTCGCGCCGAAGGTGCTGTGTCGCACGGAGACTTTCGACATCGCCAATGCTATCGTCGCAAGCGGCGCTGGAGCGTGCTTTAGCATACCACAGATGATAAAGGAGGACAAAGCGGGCAGGATAAAGCTCTTTGATGTAGGCGCGCGTGAGCTCGATAATACGCTGATAATTGCCTACAAAAAAGGCAAACGTCTAAACCATCTAGCGCAGGCATTTATCAAAACTGCACGTAAAATTTCTAATGAAATTTAAAATTCATAGCTCGCAACGATAAATGAGAGATTAAGCTTTTGCAGCACTTTGCCTCTGCATTAGCTTTTGCATAAAAAATTTTAGAGCAGATTTTGCTCAAGTTTAGGTAAAATTTCAAACTAAGCTTAAATTAGAATTTTGCCAATAAAATTTTTTATTGCTAAAATTTCACTCACAATTTACGACGAAATTTAGTGCAAAATTCTAATTTTTCATTCCGCTTAAAATATCCAAATCCTTGTTATACACTTTAGTATCTACTTCAAAAATTCCAAGCAGCGTGTGAAAAAGATTATCGTGCGAAAAAGCGTCATCCTTATGTGATTTAAGTACGCTCAGATCGTATCTTTCGCGCATTTTTCCCTCACCTAGCCAAACAATCGCACCGATATGCTTTTGCGCCTCGGGAGCGAAAAGATAGGGCATGCCGTGCAGATAAACGCCGCCCTCGCCGAGGCTCTCGCCGTGATCACTCATATAGATCATCGCCGTTTCGTACGTCTTAGAATATGGTTTTAAAAATTCTACAACCTTGCTTAAAAAATAATCCGTGTATAAAATCGCGTTATCGTAGGAATTTGAAATTTCTTGCTGCGAGCAGTTTTCAAGCTCGTTATCGCGGCAAACGGGGCTAAATTTTTCAAATTCTTTCTTATAGCGCTTGAAATACGCAGGCCCGTGATTGCCCATCTGATGCAGCACGATTAATACATCTTTGCCCGCGTTTTCGGCGATAAATTTATCAAGCCCCGCAAGCATCCCCTCGTCCCTGCACTCTACGTCGCAGATCGGATTATTTTGCGGAATTTTAAAATCCTGATATTTTACGCGCAGCGCCACACCTTTGGAATCGGAATTGTTATCGCGCCACAAAATTGCCATGTCATCAGCGCGGTTTAGTATGTCTAATACGTTTTGCTCATCTGCAGCCTTTTCGACGCTAAATTCCTCGCGATTTAGCAGCGAAAACATGCACGGCACGCTTTGCGCCGTCGAAGTGCCGCAAGAATGGGTATTACTTAGGCTTACGACGCCCTGCTCTTTGGCTAGTAGCGGATTAGTATCTCGCTCGTAGCCGTTTAGCGAAAATCTATCCGCTCTCGCCGCTTCGCCCACGACTACGACGACGAGCTTTTTTGGGCTTGTAGAATTTTCATCGATATGCGCGTCCATAGCGATTTGCATCAGAGGCTGTGAACCTTGCTTTTTGGATTTTGCGACAAATTTAACGCCGCTGTAGATCCAATATCCGGGATTTGCGTAGCTGCGTAAAATTTTATGCTCTCTGAAAAATGACGCGTAGTATTTGCTAAATCCAAAAAGCAGCGCCGCGATGATTATTATGCAAATGCCCGCTACTTTGAGCTTAGCTAAAATTTCAAATTTAAGCGGACGGTAGCTAATATGCGTGCGAGCGATCAGCACGCAGGGCAAAACGCCCAGCACCAACACGTAAATTGCTAGTCGCAGGCTAAATAGATCCGCGGACTCGGCAAAGTTCGTCTGGGCTGCGTTGCGAATCATCTCCGAATCGATTACGACGTTATAGCTATCCATGAAATACGCTGTAAACGACGAGATAAAAAAGCAGATCATCAAAATCGGCTTGGTCGTATAACGCGAGCTAAAAATTGTAAAAAATAGCGTCAAAAAAGCGATCAAAGCTGCCATGTCGCAGACAAGATAGATAAAATTTAGCCCCGAAATTCCGTAGGCATTTATGATATTTTTGAAAAACGAGAAGTTAAAAAACGCCACAAAAGCAAGCGAGCTTAGAAAAATAAGCTTCTGCTGCGACGGATTTTTAAAAATGCTAGGCACGAAGCGTTCCTTGAGATAAAATTTCAAGTTGAAATTTTACGGCGTTTTGGTAAATGCTCGGAAATTCCGCGCTTTGTATCTCACAAATCGCAGCAAAATTTTTGTGAAATTTTAAAATTTCGCGCGCATTCATCTTAGCTTCATCTTGGAATTTTAAAATTGCGCCATCCAAAATAAAATTTGGAAATAAAATCAAAAGGATTAAAGATGAAAAATCTTAAAGCTTTAGGCGCGCTCGCCGCTACATTCGCCCTTGTAGGCGCATTAAACGCAGGAAACTTTAGCGAAAAAGATGCTAAAGTTTCATTCGATCAAGCGATAGGGATCGCACAGCAAAACTTTGGTGACGCGACTATAAAAAGTGTAGAAATCGACGATGAGCACGGAAAGCTCGTCTATGAGATAGAGTCGTATAAAGAAGGTAGCGAAAACGAGATCAAAATCGACGCTCAAAGCGGCGAAATTTTAAAGACTCAAACGCAAAAGAAGCTAAAGCCTAGTAAAATTGATTATTCGCAGGTCAAAATCAGTGCCACAGATGCTCGCGCCAAAGCACTTAGCGTAAACGCCGGCTGGGATTTTCGCGAGGTTGATTTAAAAAGTAACGGCGGTAAGCCTGCATACGAAGTGAAAATGCGCCAAGGCCTGAGCAAAAAA
>NZ_CALIIS010000210.1 GCF_938017705.1 uncultured Campylobacter sp. | reverse complement strand
GCAACAGGGATACGATCCCTAAACCGGATAAAGCATAGTGGCGGAGGCTCATGGGGTAGGTCAAGGCCGTCAGAAGGGGCGATGGAGGTTGAGGGATAGAGGGATGCGTCGGCGGCGACGTGTTTCGCAGAAAGAGGAAAGGGCTTACTTTCGCACCCGAATAAAATTGTATTTGGTACAAAAAGAAAGAGATGACTGTAGAGAACAACCGCCCCCGCAACCCCTTGGTGCGCGTCGCACGCTTCTACATCGACGGCTTCCGGCAGATGACCTGGGGGCGTACGCTGTGGATTCTGATCCTGGTGAAGCTGATCATCATGTTCGTCGTGTTGCGCATGATCTTCTTCCCCCGCTTCCTGAGCCGCTTCGACACGGAGGGCGAGCGCCGGCAGTATGTCTCCGAAGAACTCATCCACCGCGCGACACCCTGACCCCCACCGACTTACTCTAACTACACATTTATATATGCAACAATTGGATACTTCTTTGATCGACTGGTCGCGGGCGCAGTTTGCGCTGACGGCCATCTATCACTGGCTGTTTGTGCCGCTCACGATTGGGCTGGGCGTCGTCATGGCCTTGATGGAGACGATGTACGTCCGCACGGGGCGGGCGTTTTGGAAACAGACGACCAAGTTCTGGATGAAGCTCTTCGGCATCAACTTCGCCATCGGCGTGGCCACGGGGCTGATTCTGGAGTTTGAGTTCGGCACCAACTGGGCGAATTACAGCTGGTTCGTGGGCGACATCTTCGGCGCGCCGCTTGCGATTGAGGGCTTGCTGGCGTTTTTCTTAGAGGCTACCTTCTTTGCGGTAATGTTCTTCGGCTGGGATCGCGTAAGCAAAAAATTTCATCTTCTTTCAACCTGGCTCGTGGCGATCGGATCAAATTTAAGCGCGTATTGGATCTTAATCGCGAATGCTTGGATGCAAAACCCTGTTGGTACGAGCTTTAATCCAGATACGATGCGTAACGAGATGAGCAATTTTTTAGATATCGCGCTATCTCACTTCGGAGTGGCTAAATTTTTACATACCGTCGGCGGCGGCTACATTACCGCGGCGCTTTTCGTGCTTGGAATTTCGGCGTTTTATATGCTAAAAAACAAAGATTTCGCGCTTGCTAAAAAAAGCTTCATCGTAGCGGCAAGCTTCGGTATGCTAAGCTCGCTTTTCGTGCTATTTAGCGGTGACGAGAGCGCCTATCAGGTCGCGCAAAAGCAGCCGATGAAGCTTGCTGCGATGGAGGGTCTGTATAAAGGTGAAGTAAACGCGGGCATCGTCGCGGCTGGAGTTTTAAATCCGAGCAAAACCGCGGGAGACGATAAGGAACCGTTTTTATTTGAGATTAAAGCGCCTTATGCGCTAGGACTAATGGCTACGAGAGGGCTTGATAATTTTACTCCGGGCATCGATGATTTGGTATTTGGAAACGAAAAATTCGGCATCGAAGGCGCGGATAAAAAGATCGAAAAAGGCAAAATCGCCCTGCAAGCGCTAAAGGATTACAAGCTCGCCAAAGACGCGAATGACACCGCGGCGATGCAGCAAGCGCGCGAAATTTTATTTGGTAACCAAAATATGCAAAATTTAGGCTACGGCTACCTTGACGACGCGAAGCAGATCGTCCCTCCCGTGGCGCTTACCTTTTACAGCTTCCACGTGATGGTGGCTCTGGGAAGCTATTTTATCTTGCTATTTTTCGTGACGCTATTTTTGGCGATGCGAAAGAACCTCGCCGAATACAAGAAAATTCTATGGCTTTGCGTCTTTAGCATTCCTTTGGGATACGTCGCGTGCGAGGCGGGCTGGATCGTAGCCGAAGTAGGGCGCCAGCCGTGGGCGATACAAGATCTTATGCCGGTGGGCGTCGCAGCTACGAGCCTGGCAGGAACGAACATAATGATCTCGTTCGCGCTCTTTGCGGTTTTATTTACGGTTTTATTCATAGCCGAGATAAAGATCATGCTAAAACAGATAAAGATAGGATTTTAAGATGCACGAAATTTTTCAAATTTATTGGTGGTGCGTGATTTCGCTTCTGGGCGGAATTTTAGTTTTTATGCTCTTCGTGCAGGGCGGTCAGACGCTGCTTTTTACGCTGGCGAAGAATGAAACCGAGAAGGATTTTATAATAAATTCCATCGGCAAGAAATGGGAGCTTACGTTTACTACGCTCGTGATGTTCGGCGGGGCGTGCTTTGCGGCGTTTCCTCTATTTTATGCGACCAGCTTCGGCGGGGCGTATTGGGCGTGGATGGCTCTGCTTTTTTGCTTTATAATCCAAGCCGTCGCCTACGAATACAGAAAAAAGCCCGATAATTTCTTGGGCGCTAAAACTTATGAAGCCTTTCTTTTCATAAACGGCTCATTGGGCACGATCCTGCTTGGTATCATCGTCTCGACGCTTTTTAGCGGCAGCGAATTCGCGCTGGGGCAGAATAATTTCGTACAGTGGAAAAACTCCGCTCGCGGGCTTGAGGCGTTAGCAAATCCGTTTAATTACATCTTAGGGTTTGCGCTATTTTTCTGCGCCAGAACTGGAGCGAGCTTATATTTGATGAACAATATCGCCGAGCCTGAAATGATCGCCAAGCTCAAAGCCTCGCTTAAATTTAATGCTAGCGCGTTTTTGGTTTTTTTCATCGCGTTTTTGGCGTGGGTTTTGTTAAAGCAGGGCTACGCAGTTGGCGCCGACGGCGTCGTAAGCCTTGAGAGCTTTAAGTATCTGCATAACTACCTAAGCCTGCCTGCGGCGCTAGTTTTGCTACTGCTCGGCGTCGTGCTGGTGTTGGTGGGAATATTCAAAGGCGCATTTACAAGCAGCGTGCGCGGGATATTTTTTTATGGCGTGGGCGTCGTATGCGCGGTAACGAGCGTATTTTTGATCCTAGGACTAAATCACACGGCGTTTTATCCGTCAAATTTCGACCTACAAAGCTCGCTTTCGATAAGCAATGCAAGCTCGAGCCTCTATACGCTTAAGACGATGTTTTACGTGTCGTTTATAGTGCCTTTCGTGCTGGGTTATATAAGCTATGTTTGGCGCGCGATGGATGCTAAGAAGCTCGATAAAGAGGAGCTTTCAAGCGAGCATTATTAAGCACGCCAGCTCTAGCACGGCTTCCGCGCGCCGTGTGGCGGCGAGGCCGTGCGCGCTTTTGCGCTTAGTTAAATTTCATATCGGCGACGCTTTTTATGCGCCGCATTATAAAAATTTTAAGGATTAAAAAATGATCAAATCTTTAGTTTTCATCGCGATTTGGATGATCTTGCTAATCGCGAGCTATAAATTTATAAAGCTAAACATTACTCATCACGAAAAAAGAGAGCAGTAAAAGCGTAGAAATTTTAAAAGCTTGCGACCCGGGATTTTGCTTTAAATTTAGAAAGCGAAGTCTAGGGCCGCAAGATGCGGGCGAAATTTTATCTAGCCCTTGTAATCGATATTTTTTTCAAACTCTTTAAGTCGCATATGGATTGAGCGAAGCTCCGTGATCGTCGTCCAGTTATTCATAAAAATACTAAAACTACCGCGCACTTGATTAAAAGCGTTACTTACCTGCACCATAACTCCAAGCGTAATTACCTTAGTAAATAACCCAGGACCCATTATCAAGTAAGGTACGATCATTAGAAACTGCGAAAATGAGTTGAACCACATATCAAAATAGCAGTAATGCAGATACAGTTTAAAATAGTTATATTTGATCTTATCAAATAATAAAAGAATTTTTTCCTCGCTTGCGTAATTTATCTTATCCTCCTCCGCAAAAACAAGTTCTTTTCTAAACGCCGCCTCGACCTTTTGGTTATTGTATTCCAGTCTCGGCAGATACCAGCCCACCAACCAAGAAATTATTAATCCGCCAATGCTAACTAAAAGCGCGATCCAGACGAGCGAGCCGGGGATTTTTTTTAGAAATTCAAAAGGGACATTGCTGCTAAGTCCCCACAGCACCGGTATGAACGCAAACAGCGTCATAGCTGCCGAAAGCACTCTCGTGCCCATCTCTTCGATAGTTTTTGAGAAACGAAAGATATCCTCTTGGATACGTTGCGAGCTGCCTTCGATATCTTTGCTTACCTTTTTCCAGTATGAAAAATAGGAAAAGCTTATCGCTTCTCGCCATTTAAATGCCCAAACCCGCGCTGCGTATCGCTCCGAAACCCCGGCGATAACGGAAGGCATCGCTATCCATAAAAAGACCTTCATCTGTGCGTAGAATTCCTCTAGCGTATGACGTTCTACGTTTTGGCACAGATCGTAAAACGCGCGGTACCATTCGTTTATTCTCACATTTAAGGTAGTTTGATACCAATTAATCGCAATTAGAAAAAATATTCCCGAATATGCCCAAAATGCCCATTTTTTGTTTTTAAAAAATGAAGCAAACATCAACGCTCCTTTGGATTTAAAATCGCCGTAAATAGCCTATCGCTTAGCATTTGCGCGGCTTCTTGCACATCCGCGCTTTTTACTGCGTTTATGCTTGCTGCGTAGCTTTTTTCGTCATAGAGCGGATAGCCGTAAAGCTCGTGCGCAGTGATATTAGCAAGCCAAAAATCATTCGTCTGCACAGCTCTTTTGGTCGATAGAATTTGAGCTTTTTTGAAATTTGCCAGCTCGCTATCTTTTGCGCCCGAGCTTTCGATCTGTTTTAAAATTTCACTCACGCTTGCTGCAACCGCACGGGCGTCTTTCGGCTCGGTAGAAAACGATACATTCAAGCTCGCTGCGATTTGTGGCTCACGCACATAGGCGCTATGTACCATCGCCGAATAAATTTGTCCGCGCGCCTCGCGGATCTGCTCGACGATACGATTGCTTAGCACGCTTTTTAGCGCTTGAAATTTATAAGTGTCTGAAAAGTCAAAATTTTGCAGCTCATAGTTTGAAAAAATCATCCGAACTTCGCTTTTATCACTATCTCCGTAGTCTTGCACAATCTCGCCGCTAGAAGTATTTAGCATCAAAGTTTTAGGCGTAGCGCTGCTTGTGCCGGGTTTTAGATTGCCGATATATTTGGCTAGAATTTGTTTTGCGCGCACAGGCTCAAAATCGCCGCTAAGCACAAAGATAAAATCTCCAGCACCTGAAAAAATTTCATCCGCATCGCGCTGTAAATCGGCAAGATTTGCGTTCTTTACGTCATCTACGCTAAGCGGCTGCTTACGAGCTATATCTCCCGAATATAGAGATTTTAAAATTTGCTCGCCGAATTTAAATTCCGCCGTCTCGTCTCGTAGCGCAATCGCCGAAAGCGCGTCGGTTTTGTATTTTGTAAGCGAGCTTGCATGAATTAGCGGCTCGCTAAATCTTGCGTAAAGCTCGTGTGTCATCGCCTCCAGATCCGCTCCTGCGCCTCTAAAACCGCAGTCTGCGTCATCCATCCTAAATCTTAGCTTATAATCAAATTTTGAGGTCAAGCGTCCCGCCTCGTATTCGTTTAGCTCGCCTATGGTGCCAGAGTTTAGCAGCGCAGTTAAAATTTCGCCACGAGCTTTGCCGAAGTGCGCGTAGCCACCTTTTTTAATGGCTGCGAGGGCGATTTTATTTTTCTCGCTTTTAAGGGGCTTTAAAATTACCTTCGCGCCGTTTTTAAACTCCAAAATTTCAGTGCCGCTAGCGCCTTTTTGCGCTTTAAATTCCGCCTCTTTTAAATTTGCTCCCGCAAGCTGCTTGGAAGCAAGCTTCGAAGCAGCGAAATTAAACGGCAGCGCTTTTTCGTAGAGCAGCTTCGCGTCTTTTTGGCTAATGCCCAAATCCTTTGCCGAGATAATCTCCGTAAATCTCGCTCCATCTGTTATCTTAGAGAAAAATTTATTAACATCCGCTAGCGTTATTTCTTCTAATGCCTTGAGGCTTAGATCGTGCTCGTCTTGCTTACTAAGCTTTACATTGCCGTTTTGTACGAAATCAAGTAGCGCTCCTATTTGCGCACTTTGCGTATCGTTTTTAAGCAGATCGGCTTGCACTTGATGTTTAAATTCCGCCTTAACGCTATCAAAATCGTCATTGTTAAATCCGTGTTCGCGTACCCCTTTGATCGCGCTAAAAAGACTACTTAATGTGGCGTTGGCGTCGAAATTAAAAATATTTGCGCTTATGCTGTATAGTCTGCGGTTTTTAAACAGATCGTCCGAGCCGAAATAGGCTTTAAGCGGAATTTTGGCATTTACATTCATCGCGTCGTATCCAAGCTCCATCAGCCTCGATACGTAGGCTTGCAGCCACTCATTCTTAAGTGCGCCGTAGCTCCTTAGCGGCTCATATTTGCCTGCGTAAAGCACGCTAGCGACATTGGCGCCGAGCTCAGGTTCCACGGTGCTTGCTAGCCCGCTTTCAAAGGGGCGCAGGTTAAGATCGCGCGGGATTTTTTCGCCGTGCGCAGAAAGAGAGCTAAAATTTTGTTTGATTAGGTTTTTAATCTGCTCAACGTTTACGTCGCCCACGACTATGATGCTAATGGCGCTAGGAAGGTAGTTGCGCGCGTAGAATTTTTTTAGTTGCTCGCCAGTGGCGCCTTTGATGATTTCATTTTGTCCGATCGGAAAGCGTCTGGAAAATATGGAATTAGGGTATAAATATGTGGCGCGCTTTTCGTAAAAGCGCCTCTCAAAGCCTTTTTTTGCTTCCTCTAAGATTACACCTTTTTCCTTTTGCGTTTCGTTCTCGTCAAATTTCACGCCGCCTGCATAATCGCGCAGCACCAAAAATACGTCCTTTAGTGTCTCGTCGCTTACTTGGGTCTGGATGTTGTATGTGGTGTTTTCAAAGCCAGTCTGTGCATTGAGATCGGCGCCGAATTTTACTCCAAGGCGCTGCAGGGTATGGACTAGCTCGTTTTTATCGAAGTGCTCGCTGCCGTTAAATGCCATATGCTCGACGAAGTGCGCAAGACCCTGCTCGTCGTCATTTTCATCGACGCTACCTGCGGCTACGTTGAGGTAAAAAAGCGCGCTATTTTTTGGCACATCGTTTTTGAGGATATAAAATTTCACGCCATTTGCCAGTTCGCCGTGCACTACACTAGGATCGAGCTTAAGTGGCGCGTCCGGGTTGGTATCTGCGGAGTAAAGGCTCAAAGAGCAAAGCAGGGCGGAGATAAAAAATATAAGCTTTTTCATAATTGTCCTTGGATTTAAAAACTTGCGATTGTAACAAAAGCTAGTTTAAAGTATGATTTTGCGAGCTTTGTTATGGGTGAAATTTTACCAAGGATTTGGGATTTTACTTGCGGTTTTGAAATTTTACTTGCAGATTTTCAAGAAACGGAATTTTTGGAATTTTTGGAATTTTTGGAATTTTTGGAATTTTTGGAATTTTTGGAATTCCGCCGCCGCGACTTAAAATTTTGGCAGCGGAATTTAGAAAGCTTTGAGAGCTTTAATAGCCCGCGCAAGGCTAAATTTAAACTTTACGTGGTTAGCATTAGAATTCGTACGCCCGCGCGAAGAATTTTACAACTTATAGTTTGCTCGCATTTTTGCCTAGATAATCCGCGACGCCCTTAGGATCTGCTTTCATCCCTGCATCGCCTTTGTGCCAGCCCGCAGGGCAGACCTCGCCGTACTCGTTTGTAAATAGCATCGTATCGACCATGCGAAGCATCTCGTCGATATTTCGGCCTAGCGGTAGGTCGTTGATGACGGCGTGGCGGACGGTGCCGTCTTTATCGAGCAAGAAACTACCGCGAAGCGCTACGGCGTTGCCGAACAGCACGTCGAAACTGCGCGCGATGTCCTTCGTAATGTCTGAGACGAGTGGGAACTGCACTTTGCCGATACCACCTGCGTTTACCGGAGTGTTTTTCCATGCAAGGTGGGTAAACTCGCTATCGCAGCTAACGCCGATAACTTCGATGCCCTTGGATTTGAAATCTTGATATCTGTGATCGAATGCGATGATCTCGCTTGGGCAGACGAAGGTAAAATCTTTTGGATAAAAGAATACGACCGCGCCTTTTTCGCCGATATTTTTATAGAGGTTGAAATCCTCAACTATTTCGTTGTTGCCTAAAACCGCAGTTGCCGTGAAATCAACGGCTTTGTTGGTTACTATCATTTGTTTCTCCTTGTTAATAAAATTTATGATGGCGATTATACATTTTATAACTTTAGATTTGCTGAAATTTGATGAAATTTTTTATATAATAAAATTTATGTTTTCAGTCCTTTTTTACTTGTTATTTTTATAAAATTTTTATATAATAAAATTTATTTGTTTGATAATATTAAATTTTATCATTTTTTAAATTTAGTATGTTATCATCACGCTTCATTTTTTGATAAAGGAGAAACAATGGCTGTAAAAATCACCGATATTTGCATTAGCTGCGGCTCATGCATCGACGAGTGCCCGGTAAATGCGATCGTGGACGATAGCGATAACCCAAGCGGCGAGGATAGCTACTACGTATATGCCGATAAATGCGTCGAGTGCGTGGGTTACAACGACGAGCCTGCGTGCGCAAACGCCTGTCCGACCGACGGCTGTATAGTCTGGAGCGACATCGTAGCGGGTCAACCTAGTAGGGATAGTATAGGCGCGGATCTACGCAGCGGAGATACCCCGGTATTTGCCTAGCAGATAAAATTCCGCGATCAAATGCGCGGAATTTTAATTCATTCAATCCTTAAATAAATTTTAACCTATTTTTCGATACAATCCGCCTTTCACTTTAAGGAGATTATATGCAGCAAACGCTTTCTATTATTAAGCCTGATGCCGTTAAAAAAGGTGTTATCGGCAAAATTATCGATCGTTTCGAAAGCCACGGACTAAGAATCGCAGCGGCTAAAAAATTATGCCTAAGCGCCGAAGATGCAGGTAAATTTTATGAAATTCACAAGGATCGCCCTTTTTATAAGGATCTGATTGAGTTCATGACTAGCGGCCCGGTGGTCGTAATGGTGCTTGAAGGCGACGATGCCGTAGCTAAAAATCGTGCGCTAATGGGCGCTACCGATCCGAAAAAAGCCGATAAAGGCACGATCAGGGCGGATTTTGCAGACAGCATCGACGCTAACGCCGTTCACGGCAGCGACAGCCTAGAAAACGCAAAAACCGAGATCGCATTTTTCTTTGCAAAAAGAGAAATTTGCTAAGAGTACCACGTGAAGATCGCTTTTGCTAAAATTTCCGCCGTGCCCGTGCCATTTGAAATTTCGCGAGACGGACTTAAGTTTAGCGGAAATTTAAAACGAAAAGACTCTAAGTTTATCGAGTGCAAGGGCGAAATTAAGGGCAAAATTCCATACATTTGTGACCGTTGCGGCAAAGAATTTGATCTTGACGTAAACGAGAGCGTAAATTTGCTTTTAAGCGAAGGTGTTTTTAACGACGAAAGGCACGAGAGCTTGGACGTTATGGAGTTTTTCGGTACCGAAGTTGATCTGGATGAAATTTTAAGAAGCGAAACGGAAGCTTTTAAAAGCGACTATTTTTATTGCGAAGAATGCAAGAACTAAATTTATAAAGGAGAAAAAATGGCAGTTCCAAAGCGAAGAGTTAGTAAAACTCGTGCGGCGAAAAGACGCACTCACTACAAAGTGACCCTTCCGATCCCCGTCAAAGATAAAGACGGAAGCTGGAAAATTCCGCATAGAATAAACAAAACTACGGGCGAATATTAATCCGATGATTTCCGTTGCTATAGACGCGATGGGCGGTGATTTCGGCTGCGAGCCGATAATAAACGGAGTCGTAGATGCGCTGCGAGAGCGTAAATTTAATGCATTTTTGGTAGGCGACGAAGCGCAAATCAAGCCTTTTATTCCACAAGATCAAGGCTTTGAGAAATATATCACTTACGTAGCTGCAAGCGAAGTTTTCGAGATGAAAGAGGGCGCAACCGACGCTCTCAAACGCAAAGAGAGTAGCATCTTTAAAGCGGTCGATCTAGTAAAAGACGGCACTTGCAAAGCCGTAGTATCCGCAGGACACAGCGGCGCTACGATGAGCCTTGCTACGCTTCGCATAGGAAGGCTGAAAGGCATTTTACGCCCGGCGATTGCTACGCTGATGCCAAATTCCATAGGCGGTCGCACGCTTGTGCTAGATGTGGGCGCTTATGTGGATTGTAAGCCTGAGAATTTGTTTCAATTCGCGATTATGGGCGAAGCATACGCCAAGGAGATTATGGGTTTAAACGCACCACGCATCGGCTTATTATCCAACGGCGAGGAGGATAGTAAAGGCAACGAGGTAACAAAAGAAACCTTTCATATGCTTAAGAAGATGCAAAATTTTATCGGTAATGTCGAAGGCAATCAAATTTTTGACGGCTCCGTGGATGTCGTAGTTTGCGACGGATTTATCGGTAACATTATGCTAAAATCCAGCGAAGGTGTCGCAAGCGCTATCGGCAAACTTATTAAAAACGAAACGAAAAAATCCCCGATCGCCATCGCTGGCTCCATCTTGATGAAGCGCGTCTTTAAGATAATCAAAAAAAGCACGGACTACGACGAATACGGCGGCGCGCCGCTTTTGGGCGTCAAAGAATGCGTCATCATAAGCCATGGCAAAAGCACTCCGAAAGCCGTTAAAAATGCGATCTTTCAGGCGCTTAAATTTGCAGATTCCAAAATCAACTCCGCGATAGAAAGCGAAATTTCTTCAAACGAGCAAAAATGAAAAAAGCCTCGATGATCTCGATCGCAGCATATGCGCCGAGCCAAATTTTAACCAATTTCGATCTTGAAAAGATGGTTGAAACGACTGATGAATGGATCGTCAAGCGAACTGGCATTCATGAACGCCGTATCGCGAAGGGCGAAACCACTAGCGATTTGGGTATGAAGGCCGCAGCGCTTGCGATTGAGCGTAGCGGCTTACAAAAAAATGAGATCGATGTGATAATTTGCGCCACGATCTCGCCCGATTATTTCTGCATGCCCTCGACCGCGTGCGTTATCGCGGATAAACTAGGCCTAAATTTCGGCATTACGGCGTTTGATATAAATGCCGCCTGTACGGGCTTTATTTATCTTTTGGAGCTCGCAAAATCCCTCATCGAAAGCGGTGCCAAAAAACACGTGCTGATAATCGGTACGGAAAAGCTAAGCTCGATAGTCGATTGGAGCGACCGCGCTACGTGCATACTTTTCGGCGACGGCGCAGGCGCTGCGGTTATAGCGGCGCGTGACGATAACGAAATCATCGACATTCATACCGCTAGCGACGGCAGCAAGGGCGATCTTCTCATCACCGCAGCCCCAGGCAGCGTCAATCCACTCAGCCAAAAAATCATCGACGAAAAACTAGGCTTCATGCAGATGGCGGGGCGCGAGGTCTTTAAAATTGCGGTACCGACGCTTAGTAACGACGTCGTGGAGATTTTGGAGAAAAATAAAATTTCGCCCGAGCAGGTCGATCTTTTCATCCCGCATCAGGCTAATTTGCGCATTATCGAGGCGGTCAAGGCGAGACTGGAATTTAGCGACGAACAGTGCGTGCTTACGATCGGTAAATACGGCAACACGAGCTCGGCGTCGATCCCGATGGCGATAAATGATGCTTACGAGAGCGGCAGGCTCAAAAACGGCTCGCTTATGCTTTTGGATGCGTTCGGCGGCGGCTTTACGTGGGGCAGCGCGCTTTTGAAATTCGGCGGTAAGAGCATAAACTAGCGCTTTTTAAATTTTATTATCTTTGAATTTCGCCATATTTAAGAGTTAAAATTCCAAGCTTATTTACAAAACTAATTTCAAATTTATATTTATTCCGAGTTAGGTTTCAAAATTTTAAAATGAAGCGTTTGCGATTGAAAGCATATTATAATCTTGCGCAGTTAAAATATCGGCTTTTGCGTGAGATAGTAAAACGACGTTAGTCTTAGGTCTGCTGTTTTTTGGCGGCGGGCTTTTAGAATATAAAAGAAATCAAATATGCGATAGCTTAAATGGACGTTAATTTCAGCCGATTCTGCATTAACGGCTTTTAATTAGCTGCAAAGCTCGGCAAGTATTTTTACAGCGGTGTATGTGGATCTTTTGAGCGACCTACATATACGCGGAGAATTAAAATTCAAATACCAAAACGCTCACAACAGCAAGTATCAAATTGCCTTAGATTTGAAATTTAGCATAAACGCCGGTAAATTTAAATCAAATACTACGAATGGAAAAATAAAGGACGCTATGCCATGAGCGAAGAGGCGTCGTATCTCTAAATATCTATAGGGTATAAAGCCTCCAGGTATCTCTCGTTATCAATATATTATCTCTATATAGATAGCAGCGAGCCAGAGGGCGCAGCCACGCTATAGCTGCAGACTGAAGCGGTCAATGCGTTTAGTTTTAGCGCGAAAGCTACAGCGGTTTATAGGTTTTGATGGTAGGTCTAGCTCAATGCCATTGTAAGCATTGAAAAATTTCGCACAAAATATCATCTCACAATTATGGACGACAGTTATTAAAGCATATTATTGGGGCATTTTTTTATAAATTTTAAGTTCAAATTCCATTCGGATAAAATTTCGATTTATTTTTCAGAAATCGATCTAAAATTATTTAAAATTTCTCCGTTAATTTGGACTATCTAGAGTGTTGTTCGTGTGCCCAGTTTAAAATTTTAAATAACGTAAAATCCCAAATTCTCGTGCTTAAGGATAATTTTTCTGATCTCTTTTAGTAAGCCGAGCGAGGCTTCGATTTCGACGCGGCGGGTGCTGACACTCTCGACGTTTGCGCCCACGCTCACCCCTTTTGCGAGGGCGTATTTATAGATGAAATCAAACATCTCCGCGCACAGTGCTGTTGAACTTTGCAAGATATCGACGCTGCTTTGCAGTCGCTGCTGCAGAAAATCTGGCACCGAGATGCCAAGCCATTTCATAAACTCAAGCGTCTTTAGGCTACCGCACGGCGTGAAAGTAAAGATTATCGGCACCTTTTTGCACTCCAAAGCGGCGTAATCGTCGATGAAATCTTTGGCATTTTGCACATTATAGACCGCCTGAGTGATAAAAAATTCGCACCCGTCCGCAGTCTTCTCCGCGATTTTTAGGTGCTCGTCGCGGCTCTTTTCATGGCGTTCAGGAATGCAGATGCCGCCTAGGCAAAGATGCGGCGCCACGAGTCGCTTGAGCTCATAGGCGCAGCTTAGATGCAGTTTGCATTCTTCGTTTTTAGAGCTCGCCCCCACGAAAACGCCCAGTCCGCTTGCGGCATGCCTTAGAATTTCGCAAAATTCCGCTTCGTCATATTTGCCTACCGCGCGGTAGATGATCGCTTCTTTATCGGTATGTAGATACTGCGTGTAGTAGCGTGCAGGATCGATCGTATGCACAAAAGGGAAGGTCCGCTCATCTTTTGTGCGCGCGCTTTCGTCTTGTAGATCGTAGATAACGATACCGTCGCATTCACATTCGCTTAGGCGTTGCGACCACGCCGTACCTAGTCGCTCGAGCTCGTCTTGAGAGGACGTGATTTTAGGCGGGACGATGCCGTAGAGCAAAATTCCGCTTTTTCCGTTTCTAATTTTTTCTTTTAACACTTGCCATTCCTTGATTTTTCGCGCATTTTAGCAAATTTAAATTTAAAAATTTAAATGATATAATGCCGCACAAATTGCAAATTTAAGGAAGGCAATGAAAACGCTTCAAGAAAATTTAAAGCTTTTTTATCTGGGGCTTGAAAACGGCGAGCCGTTTTTGTATAAAAACAAGGATCTGACGACTCACGCGCTTATCATCGGAATGACCGGTAGCGGTAAAACGGGACTTGGCATCACGCTGCTAGAAGAAGCCGCGATCGATAATATCCCATCCATCATCATCGACCCGAAAGGCGATCTGACAAATTTAGCTCTTACCTTTCCGCAGATGAGGGCTGAGGATTTTGAGCCCTATATCGACGAGACCGAGGCGCAAAACAAAGGTCTTAGCGTGCACGAGTATGCCGAGCAGACCGCAAATACCTGGCGCGAGGGGATCGAGGGCTCATATCAAGATCTGGCGAGAGTGGAGCTTTTGAAAAACAGCGCTGATTTTAGAATTTATACGCCCAAATCAAGCGCAGGTCTTGGAATTAGCCTGTTAAGCGACTTTGAAGCGCCGAAGGGCTTAAACGAAGAGGATCTGAACAACTACGTCGGCGGCATCGCCACTAGCGTGCTAAGCCTTGCAGGGATCGGCAGCGATAATCTCAGCTCGCCGGAATTTTTACTAATCAGCCAAATTCTGTCCTATCATTTCGGCAAAGGCGAGGGGGTGAGCGTAGTGGATCTCATCGCACAGATCGGCAACCCGCCTTTCGATAAGATCGGCGTTTTCGACGTTAATACCTTTTTTCCGAGCGATAAGCGAATGGCGCTTGCGATGAAGATTAACGCGCTCATCGCAAGTCCGAGCTTTAAGCTTTGGTGCGAGGGCGAGCGGCTAAATATCGCCAAGATGCTCTTTGATGAAAACGGCAGAGCGAGGGCGAATATATTTTCCATCGCGCATCTAAACGACGACGAGAGGATGTTTTTCGTCACGCTACTTTTAGGTGAGATGATCAAATGGATGCGCACCACCAGCGGTACGAGTTCCTTGCGCGCCGTGCTTTATATGGATGAAATTTACGGCTTCTTCCCGCCAAACGGCAATCCGCCGAGCAAAACCCCGATGCTTACGCTGCTGAAGCAGGCTCGCGCATTCGGACTTGGTTGCGTATTATCGACGCAAAACCCGGTCGATCTCGATTACAAGGGGCTTAGCAACATCGGTACGTGGTTTATCGGGCGCTTGCAGACCGCGCAGGATAAAGAGCGCGTCATCAGCGGCCTAAGCGGCATCGGCTCAAATCCGATCGACAAAAGCGTGCTTATGGAGAAAATTTCAAATCTCAAAAAGCGAAATTTTTTGGTAAAAAACATCAACGAGGATGTGCTGCGGGTGATCGAGACGCGCTTCGCGCTAAGCTATTTAAAAGGCCCTTTAAGCAACGAACAAATTTCAAATTTAATGAAAGACAAAAAGACTGAAATTTCGTCCGTATCGGACGCCGCGCAAGGCATCAAATCCGCCGGTGCCGCCAAGCCCGTAGTTTCCGGTGAAATTTCGCAGCTTTACAGCTACGGCGCGAGCCTTGAGCTAAGCCCATATCTGTACGCAAGCGCTAAGATGCGATTTTGCGACAAGGGAGTCGATTTTACGCAGGAGCGCTCCTTTTTGCTATCGCTTTCGGACGGGGGCGAAATAGATTGGGGCGAGGCGAGCACGCGAGAAGTTGCAAATTTAAGCGGACAAGAGCAGGCGGGCTCGCTCTATGGCGCGCTTCCTAGCTTCATCGCGGGCGCAAAAAATTTAAACGCTCAGCTTAAAAGCTTTAAAGAATGGCTCTACCGCAACGAAAAGTTAGAACTTTTTAGCGCGCTTGATCTGCTCTCAAAACCGGGCGAGAGCAGGGAGGAGTTTTTTGTGCGCCTAGGCGATAAGGCAAATGAAGCTTTAGAGGCCAAAACCGACGAGATTACGGCTAAATTTGAGAAGGAAAAGGCGCGCCTTGAGGATAAAATTTCGCGCGCTAGCGAAAAGTATGAAAAGGAAAAGGGCGACGTGCTAAGTCGCGGCGTGGATGCGGCGCTAAATATAGGCGGAGCGATCTTGGGCGCGTTTTTAGGTCGCTCGCGCAGCGCTAGCAACATCTCCAAAGCAATCAGCGGAGCTAAAAGCGCGCATAAAATTTTAAACGAACGAAGCGAAGCTAAAAATGCCGAAAATAGCCTAAGCGCACTACAAGAGGAGTTGGAGGTGCTTACGCAGAAATTTGAGGCTGAAGTGGACGCGCTAAAACAGAGCCTGGATCTGAAAAATATTAAACTCGAAACGAAAGAAATTTCGCCGAAGAAAACCGACATCTACGACGAGAAAATTTCGCTACTTTGGAAGAGTTAAAGGGATTTTATGAAAAAATCGGGAATTTTAGAATTTTTACTTAGCATCGTTACGGCGCCGAATTTTTGGTGCTACTTTGCTGCGTATCTGATCGCTGCGATCCCCTTTGGGCTTTTGATCGGCAGATACCTAGGTGGCGTGGATATCAAAAGAGAGGGTAGCGGCTCCATAGGCGCTACCAACGTCCTTCGCGTCTTAAAAACTCGCGATCCGCAAAAAGCAAAAAAGCTCGCGATCCTCACGGTTGCCTGCGACGCGCTAAAGGGCGCCCTGCCGATACTGATCGCGCGGGCTTTAGGCTTTGATGAAAACGTGCTATGGAGCATGGCTGTCTTTGCAGTACTTGGGCATTGCTTCAGCCCGTATCTGAAATTTAACGGCGGTAAGGGCATTGCGACGGGCGCGGGCGTGCTTGCTTGCTTTATTCCTATCGAGCTTATCATCGCGCTTGCAGTTTGGTTTGTAGTCGGCAAGACGGTTAAAATTTCATCCGTAGCCTCGCTTGCAGCGGCGCTTGCGCTAGTCGTAGCAAGCTACGTGATCCATCCGCAGATGCCAGCAATCAACACTCATGCGCCGATCTTTCTGATAGTTTTCATCGTATTTTACAAACACGCGCCGAATATCGCCAGGCTGCTTAAGGGCGAGGAAAAGCGCGTAGTATGATTAAAATTTTAATCGAAAAGCTGGAATTTGGCACGATAATCGGGACGCTGGATTTTGAGCGCAAGCGCGAGCAGCGCGTCTGGGTGTGGGCGAAGTTCGGAGCGGAGGAATTTATCGACTATGCGCGGGTTTGCGAATATATCAAAGCGGAGTTCCGCGAGAAAAAATTTCGCCTCGTAGAGGACGCGCTAAAATACTTCGCGCAGGAGTTTCACTCAAAATTTCGATCGATGGATTATTTTTATATGAAAATTTTAAAGCCCGAAATTTTACAAGACGCGAGCGTCGGCGCGGAAATAGAGATAAAATTTTAAAATTTCTTTAAAAAATCTTGAAATTTTGCTTAAAATATGTTAAAATCGCCGCAAAATTTTAAGGCAAGGAAATTAAATGAGAATTTTAATAGTCGAGGACGAGGTGACTTTAAACAAGACGATAGCGGAGGGCTTGATGGAGTTCGGCTATCAGACGGATACTTCCGAGAGTTTTAAGGACGCAGAGTATTATATCGGCATTAGAAATTATGATTTGGTGCTAACCGATTGGATGCTAGCTGACGGCAACGGCATCGATCTCATCGCATTAGTTAAGCAAAAATCCGCGCGCACCTCCGTCGTCGTGCTATCTGCAAAAGACGATAAAGAAAGCGAGATAAAAGCACTTCGCGCGGGCGCGGACGATTTTATCAAAAAGCCTTTCGACTTTGACGTTTTAGTAGCGCGCCTTGAGGCTAGACTTCGCTTCGGCGGCTCAAATATCATCAAGATCGACGATCTTATCATTGATCCTGATGAGGAAAAAATTACTTACTTGGGTCAAGAGATCGAGCTCAAGGGTAAGCCGTTTGAGGTGCTAACTCACCTAGCGCGCCACAGCGATCAGATCGTCAGTAAAGAGCAGCTATTAGATGCCATCTGGGAGGAGCCTGAGCTCGTTACGCCAAACGTCATCGAAGTCGCGATCAATCAAATCCGCCAGAAAATGGATAAGCCTCTAAATATCTCTACGATCGAGACCGTTCGCAGACGCGGATATAGATTTTGCTTTCCACAAAAAGCCTAAGAGTCCGCTTTGTAATACAATTAGCATCCGCTTCGTTGATGCTAATTGTCATTTTTTCGGTGATGCTCTATAACTACATGAGGATTACTATCTTCGAAACTCCCGTTCAAAATTTAATCCAAAGAGCACAAAAAATCGTAGACACTTCTGTGCCGCCTGAGAAAATTTCATCTTTTTTACAAGACGCATCCGGTGAATACGAAAGCAAAATCATCGAAAACGAAAGTATCAATAAACCTAAATTTATCGAAAGCTCCGAGGATGGCAGGAGCTATTTACAGCTGCACTACCCTTATGGTAAGGATAAAATTTTAAGCATCAAAGCAGACGTGAGCGTCTATGCAAACATCGTAAATCAAATACTCATCGACATCATTTTGGTAAATTTGACTATGATATTTTTAGTGGTATTTTACGCGATGTTTCTCTCGCGCATGCTACTAATGCCGATTAAGCTGATCAGCCAAAGGCTCGCTTCGGTGGATGAAAAATTTCTAAAGCCGATCGACGCAGCGGAAATTCCAAGTGAATTTAGCCCGCTTTCAAACAGCATTAACCGCCTACTTGAGCGTATCGAGACCTTCATTTTGTATCAAAAAGAGCTTTTTATCGGCATCGCGCACGAGCTTAAGACTCCGCTGGCGGTGATGAAAACCAAAAACGAAGTTACGCTTCTTAAGCCGCGCGAGAGCGAGAAATATATCGAGGCGCTTAAAAATAACAACGATTCGATCGATAATATGAATAAGATGATCAGTTCGATCCTAGAGATCGGGCGACAGGAGGGGGCACAGTTCGAAGCGCCCGAGCAGACCGATATGATTGCATATCTACGGGAGCTATGCGTGGGCTTTAAAATTTTAGCGCGTACGGCAGGCAAGGACTTGACGATAGATCTTAAGCCTGAACAGCTTGAAATTTCGGTGCAGAAAAGTCTCTTTATGCATGTGATTCAAAATTTTATCCAAAACGCCATAAAATTTTCTCCTGATGGCGAAAAAGTACTGATCGAGAGCGAAATTTCGGATGGAGATTTCATCGTGCGGGTCGCAAACAAAGGCGAGCCGCTTAACGAAGAGATTGATTATTTTGCCCCTTTTAAGCGCTACGGCGGCAAACCGGGAGCCGGGCTCGGGCTATTTTTAGCCAAAAATGCTGCTCAAGCGATGGGCGCGCAAGTAGATCTTAAAAACGACAAAGGGCGCTCGCTAATCGTCGCGATTTTCAAACTTCCGCTAAAAAATTTAAGAAATAGCCCGAAATTCCGCTATTTTAAAACAAAATGAAGCTTTTTATGGTATAAACGCCATAAATTTTTTCGTAAGGTAAAATTATATGTCATTGTTGATTACAAAAGAATGCATTAGTTGCGACGCGTGCCGCGAGGAATGCCCTAATGAAGCGATTTTTGAGGATGAGCCGATATACATCATAGATGCCGATCGATGCTGCGAGTGCGTAGATGATTATTCAGAGCCCGCTTGCATCGTGGTCTGCCCGGTCGAGTGTATCATCACCGATCCCGATAATATTGAGACGGCGGACGAGCTGAAATATAAACACGTCCATATGGAAATTTAAATGCCCAAGCGCGTCGCAGTCATAGATCTGGGCTCAAATTCCGCCAGAGCCGTGATTTTTGAGCGCACTAGCAGGCTCGGGTTTTTTATCTTAGCGGAGCACAAGATCAAAATCCGCCTAGGCGAGGGCGCTTACGAAAACGGCGGAATTTTAACCACCGAAGCGATGCAGAAATGTCTGCTGGCGTTTAAAAAATTTAAAACCCTGGTATGCAATTACAAGGCCAAACGCGTGCTTTGCATCGGTACGTCCGCGCTTCGTGATGCGCCGAACGGAGCCGAGTTTATAAATCTCGTCCGCAAGCAAACGGGCATTGCGATCCGCAAGATAGACGGGCAGATGGAGGCGTATCTGGGCGCCTATGCGGCGCAGAATTTGCTTAGCGACTTTTCTGAGGGCGTTACGCTAGATATCGGCGGCGGCTCGACCGAGCTTGCTTACATCAAAAACGGCAGGATAGAAAATAAAATTTCTCTAAATTTAGGCACGGTGCGGCTAAAGGAGCTGTTTTTCGACCGCGGCGACACAAAGGGGCTGGAGAAATACATAAATAGCGAGATCTCGCAGCTCGGCGCCGAGTTTCGCACGCAAAATTTAATCGTAATGGGCGGCTCTGCGCGAGCGCTATCGGGCGCCGTGATGAGCCTGCAAAACCACCCACTAAAGATCGTGCATAATTTCAGCTACGATTATGAAAAATACGCGCCGTTTTTTGCCAAGCTGATGAGCGCAAAGACGCTTGATCTGGCGAAATTCCCGATCAAAAAGGACCGCTACGACACGATCAGAGAGGGCGCCATCATCTTTGATAAGATCGTAAGGCGCCTGGGAGCGAAAAAGATCATCACAAGCGGCGTGGGAGTGCGAGAGGGGGCGTTTTTAAGCTCGATCTTGCGCGGCGCAAACCTACCTAGAAGCTTTAATCCGAGCCTAAGAAGCCTCAAAGATCGCTTCGCTTCCGAGCCCAGCGAGGCTCCGAAGTTCGCAAAGGCGCTGTTTTGCGCGCTATCGCCTCTACACGGCTTGGGCGAAAAATATATTAAAATTCTGCAGACCGCGGCATCGCTTTGCGAGATCGGGCGGGCGATCGGCTTTTATGCCAAGCACGAAACCAGCGCGGATATGGTGCTCGGCGGGCTGAACTACCGCACGACGCACAAAGAAAAGGCGCTCATAGCCGCGATCATCTCGATGCACGGCAAGCGTGAGCTGGGAGCTACGTTCGCGCCTTTGAGCGCGATTTTGCCTGATTCCGCCAAGCTTGCCTGGCTGAGCTATATTTTGGAGCTTGCGCGCCTCTTAAGCGAAAACGCGCTAAAAAATTTAGAATTTTGCTTTGAAAACTCCACTCTTAAAATCTCCGGCGCGGATAATTTGATAATGCTTAAAGGAAGCCTTAAAAAGCTCGCGAAACCCGCAATTTTCGCCGTAAATTTCGTCTAAATTTAGCTTTAAATTTAACCGCTTGCCGTGCATTTGCGGATCTGCTTTAATTTTATTTAGCCGCGCCGCGTTTCTTTACAAAATTTTAATCAAACATGCAAATATAAATCGGAGCGATTACGCAGAATAATTGCAAAGAGGGGTTTGGCTTTATCTTTTGGTTTGAAATTTAACGCCTGTCGCGATCTGCTAGTTGTGCTCATAAACAGAGCGGCTAAATTCCATAGTTTTAAAATTTCATTGCGCAGTTTACAATATTTCGCAGCGCTATCCGCGGCTCTTGCGGCTAAATTTAAACTGCGATTCGCGCCTTACGGGGCGGCGTTTTGCGTTTTGGAAAAAAGGAAAGTAGATGGGTGAGCGGGTCGGCGAGCAAGCGCACAGACGGGAGAGCAGGCGAGCTAACTAGATGCAGGCAGGGGCGGGGCGCAGGTGGCGCGATTAAATTTAAAATATTGCGCCGCGCGCGGTATTTTGCAAACACAAATCGTTTGATGACGCTCGCCAAATCGCGGTTATGCGGTCAAATTTTAGATCGTGTAAATTTATAACTAAGCGATAATCAAACGGCGGTGCGAAATTTAATTGAGTTAAATTTTAGATCGCTCAAATTTAAAACGGCGGCGAGAAATCGCGCCGCAGCAAGAATGCCCAGCTATCTGCGCAGCGCTCCGAAATTTCGTGCAATATTCCAGTGATCACGCATCGCTTCAGAATTTAGTGTAGCACTGGGCGATCCACACAGCACTTTGGCTTTTTACGCAGCGCTTCGGGCGATTCGCAGAAAAGAGTCGGACAATCCGCTCAACGACCGAGGCGATATGTAGAAGCGCCCGACGACGAGTGCGGCGTCCTGAGCAATCCGCAAATATCCTTCGTGCGAGCTCTAAAAACGCCCCAGAGCCTCTTTGACGTGATCCTCCGCCATATCGATATTCCACATCGGCTCAAAGACGAGATCGATCTCCACTTCGCCGACGCCCTCCACGCTCTCGGCACCCGCGCGCACCCATTCCACCATCATCTCATGCAGCGGGCACGACTGAGTCGATAGCGTCATCGTGACTTTGGCGTTGTTTGCCTCATCTACCGCTACGTCGTAGATGAGCCCTAGCGACACGACGTCAAACCCCACCTCGGGGTCCACCACGGCGCGAAGCGCGTCGTAAATTTGCTCTTTCGTTACTTTCATTTTTCCTCTCCGAATTTTATGTAGTTAAAGATATTTACGATGTTTACTAGCACCAAAATTATGCTTGCCGCTTGCAAGATCAGCGCGGGCGTTAGCGCTCCGAAGCTCGCGCATGCAAGCGCTAAGACGTTCGGCACGCAGGCTGCGTAGGCGATCTTTTTGATTATCATATCCTCTAGCATAGGGATTTTGCGCTTACCCACGAAGGGCGAGACGTAGTGGTACCAGATGAGAAAAGGCGCGATTTTATAAAGGTGCGCGACGATGAAGGCGAACAAAAAGCCGTATAGTAGCCAAAACGCCGCCGCATCCGCGCGACCCATGAGCCAAAATGCCGCGCTAAATCCCAAAGCCGCCAGCGAGATGTAGACGTTTAAATTCCAATAATCTATCGCTTTTCGCACGCGCCTAGCCAGGATATAGATCGCCTGAGCCGCAAAGCTCGCAAGCGCGGCAAAGGCGATGAAAATTCCAAAATCTTTTAGCAAAAACGGCCCCGCGAGCAGATACAGCGCCAGCGAAGCTTTTGCTAGTGCGAAGCTTAGATTGTGCGCCAGGCTAAACATCGGCAGCAGCACGCACGCGGCACCTACGATGACGAAAAACACGAAGCCCAGCACGAAGTATATGTGATATGATAAAATTTCTGAAAAATATACTCCGAAAATCTCCACGCCGCTAAGCGCTAGCACGAGCGCGAAGCCAAGGCTGATCCCTACGGCTAAAAACGCAGCCGAGATCGCAAGCGCTACGGCGGGGAAGCTCCATTTGGGCGTGCCGATGAAGCTTAGTGCGTAGCAGATCGTAAAATAAAATAGGCTAAGCAGTAAAATGCCGCCGCCTGCGTGCATCAAAGGGATGCTTGAAAGCAGCAATCCCGCGCTTAGCAGAGCCACGCCCGCAGCGTAAGCAAAGAGATTTAAAAACACAAATTTGACGGTGAAAAATTCCTTTTGGATGATGACGGAGGTAAGCTGATAGAGCGCTCCGATGATTATGCTGATTACGAATCCGAGCAAAAATACGTGAAAAAAGCTCGCCGTCTGCGGCGCTTGGATCGCGCCGAAATCGGCCTTTAAAAAGCTCGCCGCGCTTAGAAGCAAAAAGATAAACCCGCAGATGAAATAGCCGCCTACGATGCGAAACGGCGGCGAAAATGTCGTGATATTCATCTAAATTTTAAAGCCCTTTAGCCGTGGCACTTCGCGTCGGTGTCGAAGCCCTCATTGACCGCGCCCGGTTTTAGGCTGATGGTGAGCTTGACCGCGTCGCCGTCCAGATCCTCGCGTGCAATGTCAAATTTAGACTCGATCTTCGGGATTAGCCCCATCGGAAATTTATGATTGACCATGACGACCTTTTTGGTTTCGTCTTTTACGAAATTTAGCGCCACCAGCGCATTTACCATAGGCTCTGGTGGGACGCATTTGCGCGAATCAAAGCCGATGTATTCTATGCCGTCTTGCGATTTTTTATAAAATTTCACCGTAGCGCCCGCTGCGTCAAACTCCTGCCAGTCTGTGAAAAAATCCATACCTGATCCTTTTTTAAAATTTCGCGCGATTATATAGCAAATTTTAAAATTTTGAAATGAGGTAGGTCAAGTCCTATTTGGAATTTGTAAATTTAGCCGAATTTTAATACACTACGCGTTAAAATTTTAAATCCGAGGACCATTATGCAGACCATCACGATCATCGACACGTTCGGCTTTTTTTTCAGGCTCTATTACGCTATGAGCGGGCTTAAAACAAAAGACGGCAAACCCAGCGGCATGGTGAGCGGATTTGCGAGCTTCATCGCAAATCTTTCGAAGGAATTTAAGAGCGATTATATAATTTTCGCTCTGGATAGCAAGGGCAAGACCTTCCGCTCGGATATCGATCCGAACTACAAAACTAACCGCCAAGCCCCGCCGCCCGCACTTTTGCAGCAGCTGCCGGTCTGCATCGAGATGATCGAAAAGATGGGGCTTTACTCGCTCGGACGCGAGGGCTACGAAGCGGACGATCTAATCGCAAGCGTCGTTAAAAAGCACGGCGCCACGCATAAAATCAACATCGTTACCTCCGATAAGGACCTGTATCAGCTCATCGGCGAAAACGTTAAAATTTACAGCCACGGCAAAAAGATGCTTTACGGCAGAGAGGAGTGCTTGCAGCGCTACGGCGTCTATCCCGAGCAGATCGTGGATTTTTTGGCGATCTGCGGCGACAGCGCCGATAATATCCCGGGCGTGCGGGGCATCGGCGACAAGGGGGCGAAGAAGCTTTTAGACGAATGGGGCTCGCTCGATGAGATCTATTCAAATTTAGACCGCCTGCCGCAAAACAAACAGCGCGAATATCTGATAGAAGGGAAGCAGAGCGCCTACATAAGCAAGCGCCTGGCCACGCTTTACGACGAGCTGGAAATCCCGCCTTTGGAGGACGCGAAATTTCCGCAGCAAAATCCGCTTTTTAAAATCCGCGAAATTTTAAAAGACTACGCGCTAAATAGGCTTCTTTCGGCGTTAAGCTTGCAGGAGCAGAACGGACTTGATCTTTGGAGCGCGGGCGCAAAAAGCTCCGTTTTGGGCGCGGGCGGCAAAGGCTCTGCCGCAGAGCCGTCTTGCGGCGGCTCTATTTTGGACGCTGCGGTAGGGGGGTTAGACGGGCAAAATTCTATCCCGGGCGGCTCCGCTTGCGGCGGACCAAATTCAGAGAGCGCTTTTAAAACGCCCTTTGAGCCTATTTGTATCACTGATGCAGCGGAGCTTGCGAGGCTGTGCGAAGGCGTCAGCGCCGATACCCTAGTGAGCTTCGATACGGAAACCACTAGCGTTGACAGCAAAAGTGCCAAGATCGTGGGCTTTTCGTTTGCATTTAACGAGGAGCGCGCCTACTACGTCCCGCTCGCGCATAGCTATTTGGGCGCTCTGGCTCAAATTTCTTTGGACGCCGCAAAGGCAGCGATCGGCTCGCTGTTTCGTGGATATGTCGTGGGGCAAAATTTAAAATACGATTTTGAGATCGTGAAAAATAATTTTAATATCGAGCCGCCCGCGCGCTTTGCCGATACGATGGTGCTAGCCTGGCTGCTTGATCCCGCAAACGCCGTGGGGATGGACTCTATCTCGCCGCGGTATCTGGGGTACGAGACTGTTCATTTCGGCGACGTCGTCAAAAAGGGCGAGACCTTCGCCTCCGTGGAGCTGGACGCCGCTACGATCTATGCGAGCGAGGATGCGTGGGTGACGCTGAGGCTGTATTTTAAACTCAAACAGCTGCTCGAACCCGCGCTTTTTAAGCTCGCGCAAGAGCTTGAGTTCCCGTTCGTGCGGGTGCTTTGGCAGATGCAAAGATGCGGCATCAAGATCGACGCGGAGATGATAGAGCGCCTTATCGCGCGCAACGAAAAGTCCCTGCGAGCGCTCACGGATGAAATTTATGAGCTTTGCGGCGAGCAGTTTAATATCAACTCTCCCGCTCAGCTCGGCGCCGTGCTTTTCGAGCGGCTTGGGCTACCTGCGGCGAAGCGCACGAAGACGGGCTATAGCACCGACGAAAGCGTGCTGAAGGATCTTACGGCGCTACATCCCGCGGTGGGTAAAATTCTAGACTACCGCGAGCTGTTTAAGTTGCAAAGCACCTACTGCGAGCCGCTGCTACAGCTTGCTCTGGCCGATCCGCAAAACCGCGTCAGATCGAATTTCTTGCAGACCGGCACGGCCACCGGGCGGCTAGCGAGCAAAAATCCGAACCTGCAAAATATCCCAGCACGCGGCACGTTTGCGAAGGACGTGCGGGATTGCTTCCTAGCAGACGAAGGCTACTCGCTGATTTCGCTTGATTACTCGCAGATCGAGCTGCGCCTGCTCGCGCACTTTTCGCGCGATCCTGCGCTTTTGGCGGCGTTTAGGGCGGATGAGGACATTCACGCGCGCACCGCGATCAGTATTTTCGGCGACGCGCAGCCCGCGCACCGCACGATCGCAAAGAGCATAAATTTCGGCCTCATCTATGGCATGGGCGCGGGCAAGCTAAGCGATAGCCTGGGCATCGCGCGCGCCGAGGCAAAGGGCTATATCGAGCGCTATTTCGCGGCGTTTTCTACGATCAAGGATTTTTTGCAAAGCATAAAATCAGACGCGAAAGAGGACGGCTACGTAAGCACGCTTTTTGGGCGCAGGCGCTATTTCGACTTCGCAAACGCGCGCAACAACATGGTCTATGCGAGTTACGAGCGCGAGGCGGTGAATACGAAATTTCAAGGCTCCGCCGCCGACATCATCAAAAAGGCGATGGTTGAGATTTCGCCGCTGCTAAGTGGCGAAGCGCGGCTGATATTGCAGATCCACGATGAGCTGATTTTCGAGGTGCGGGACGAGGCGGCGCAGAGCTTCGGCGAGCGCGCGCAAGAGATTATGCAAAGTGCGGCGAGCCTGAACGTGCCCTTAAAGACGAGCCTAAACATCGCCAAGCGCTGGGGCGAGCTGAAGTAGCTACGCTAAATTTAAAACGCGGCTAAAATTTTAAGCGAAATTTAAACGGCGCGAAATTTTAAATTTTGAGCAGGACGGGGCTTAAATTTGTCCAGTTTAAAATTTGGCTCATCAAATTTTAAACCGAGCGATTGCAAATAGCTGGCGCGGTGGGGCACAGATCCGCCGCCGTCTTTAAAATTTTGATTAAATTTAAGCTCCCCACTCGGCAATATCAAACGGCGGTTAGATAGATTTATCCAAATTAAATTTAAACGATGTGTTTTAACAAGAGGTCTGGATAAATCTTGCCGTGCGTATAAATTAAAATTTCATTTCAACGCCGTAGTGGCAGAATTTTTAAATTTAAATTTTACGCAAAGCCGCGTCCCTCGTGAAATTTAACGAGTGAAAATTCATACAAAATTTAGCCCGCGAGAAAATAGACATAGGTTTTGCGAAAAGGAATTTTTAGAAAATGAAATGATCGGCGGGCCTTTTTAAACCGGCGGCTCGTAAAGATGAGCGCCCTTATAGCCTCACAGCGAAGCTATAAGGATTTTGGACGAAATTTTGGTATGAATTCTGCGAGCCCGCGTAAATTTTACAAGCCTGTATAAAATTCTACAAGCTTACGTAAATTCTCCGCGCCGCCTATTTTTTAGATTTTTCTAGCGCGGCGGCAAGGTCCGCTATGAGATCGTCCGCGTTTTCGATGCCTATGGCTAGGCGCAGCAAATTTTGACTGATGCCGATGCGCTCTTGCAGCTCGCGCGGATAGCTCTCGTGCGTCATCGACGCAGGATGGCAGATCAGGCTCTCTACGCCGCCCAGACTAACCGCCAGATCGAATAGCTCAAGGCTGCGCGCAAAAGTTTTATAGTCGTATTGCGGCTTAAGCACCAGTGAGATAACCGCTCCGATGCCGCTGGCTTGGCGATCTTGTATCTCTTTTTCGTTAGCTGAATGCGAGCCCGCGAAATTTACTGCCTCTACCGCAGGATTGCCGCGTAAAAATTCTATTATCTTTAGCGTATTTTCGCTCTGGCGGTCGAAGCGCACGCTTAGCGTTTTAAGCCCACGTATTAGAGAATACGCGTCGGTAGGCGATAGCGTCGCGCCCAGAGTGTTTTTCATAAACTGAATTCTTGCGGCAAGCTCATCGTCGTTCGTCGTAACGATGCCGGCGATCAGATCGGCATGCCCGCCTATGTATTTGGTTGCGCTATAAACCACGACGTCTGCGCCGTGCTCTAGCGGGCGCTGATAATATGGGGTCAAAAAGGTATTATCCATCACCACAAGCGCACCGTTTTTATGCGCGAGCTCGCTGATGCGCTCAATGTCGGTTACGCGCAAAAGCGGATTTGAGGGCGTTTCGATGAAGACCATTTTAACGTCGCTTGGAATTTCGGTCATCAAATTTAGATCGTCCACCAAGTCGTAATTGATCCCTTGATTTTTAAAAATCCCGCTTACGTAGCGATAGGTACCGCCGTAGACGTTGTTATTTAGCAGCACGCGATCGCCGCTTTTAAGCAGCGAAAACGCAGCGCTCGTAGCCGCCATTCCCGAGGCTAGCGCGAAGGCGTATTTGCTGCCTTCAAATTTTGCGAAAAGTTCCTCGAAGGCGTTGCGCGTAGGATTTGCGCCGCGCGAATAGGCGTATTTGCCGAAATCATCCAGGCTTTCTTGCACGAAGGTGCTGGCTAGATATATCGGCGGAATCACCGCATTGTGGGGGTTGGACTTGGCCTCTATGCCCTTTACGATTAGGGTATCTATTTTCATCTTTTCTCCTTAAAATTTAATGGATTTAAAAGCTCATCGCTCCGATAAATTTAGCTATGCGCTCGTCGCCGCTACCGAAGAATTCCTCTGCGTCGCCGTCGAATGCGATAACTCCGCCGTCTAAGAATAAAATTCTATCTGCGATCTTGCGTGCAAAGCCCATATTGTGCGTGACGATGATAAGCGAGCGATCCTCTGCGGCAAGCTCGGCTATAGTCTTTAGCACCTGCGCCTCAAGCTCGGGATCAAGCGCACTCGTAGGCTCATCCAGCAGCAAAAACTCAGGCTGCATCGCAAGCGCTCGCGCGATCGCCACGCGCTGGCTCTGACCGCCGGAGAGGCGAGCCGGATACGCGCCAGCTTTATCCGCCATGCCGACTTTTTTTAGCAATACCATTGCATTTGCCTCGGCAAGCTCGCGTGGCTGCTTTAGCACGTGTATGGGCGCTTCGATAACGTTTTGCAAGACGTTGAGGTGCGGAAAGAGATTGAAGCTTTGAAAAACCATGCCCGTATGCGCGCGGAATGGATGATATTCGCTTGTTTTATGCGGAGCATCGAAATTTATCTTAAACTCGCCTAGCTGTAGCTCGCCGCCGCTTGGAATTTCGAGCAGATTTATGCAGCGCAGCATCGTAGATTTGCCGGAGCCGGAGCTTCCTAAAATCACTGTCGTTTGCCCGTCGCGAAATTCTAAGCTTAGCCCATTTAGCACGACGTGATCGCCGAAGCGCTTAGTTAAGTTCGTAAATTTTATCATCACACGAACCTTGAAAATCGTCGCTCTAGCTTGGATTGTAAGAACGTAAGAAGGGTGCAGACTGCTAGATAAAATAGCGCCGCCAGCACGTATAGCGTAAGCGGATCGAATGCCCGTGCGGCGATACGTTGAGCGACCATAAACATATCGACCATCGTAATCGAGGCTACGAGCGAAGTGTCTTTAAGTGTAGAAATAAATATATTTGATAGCGGCGGCAGCGATATGCGAGCGGCTTGCGGAGCGATAATGCGGCGCAGGATTTGAGCATAGCTCATGCCTAGCGAGGTAGCCGCCTCCCATTGCCCCTTTGGCACTGATAGGATCGCAGCTCGCACCGCCTCTGAAGCGTAAGCGCCGATATTGAGGCTAAAGGTAATGATCGCAGCAGCCCAAACATCAAGTGTGATCCCAACGATTGGAAGCCCGAAATAGACGATAAAAAGCTGCACCAAAAGCGGAGTGCCGCGAAAAATCCAAATATAAATTTCGCTTAGCTGCTTTAAAATTTTAAAATTTGCGATGCGTGCGACCGCCGTCAGCACCGCAAGCACGAGCCCGAGCAGAAATGAGATTATCGTAAGCGGGATCGTAACTTGCAGCAGGGCTAGTGCCATCGGCTCTAGCGAGCTGCTAACAAGCTCTAGAATTCTGCTTGTTTCGTTCATTCACTCACATCTTTGCCGAAATATTTAAGCGAAATTTCTTTTAGCTTGCCCTCGGCTTTGAGTTCGTTTAAAGCTCTGCTGATTTGATCTGCGAGCTCTTTATTACCCTTTTGCACGATTGCAGCGCTATAATCGACGTCTTTTAGCTTTGCAGCGATTTTAATCGGAGCGTTCGGGCGCTGCTTTAAAAAGTCGTAAAATACGGTATTATCGCGCACGACGGTATCTACGCGGCGGGCGATCAGCAGCTCCATACTTTTGGCGAAACTATCGACGGTTACGTTTTGCGCGCCGTATTTTTTAGCGACTTGTGCCCAGTTGCTGGTAGCGGAGTCTGCATTTTTCTTGCCTTTTAAATCCTCGAAGCTTTTAATGTCGTTGTTATCTTTATGCACGATGATAGCTCCGTAAACGACGGTGTAGGGCACAGAATACTCATATTTTTTCTTGCGCTCATCAGTGATACTTACTTGATTAAACACAGCGTCTGCTTTGCCTGCATCAAATGCTGCAAGCATCGCATCCCAAGGCGCAGTTAGAAATTCTATTTTTAGACCAAGCTTTTCGGCGACTGCGCGTGCGACATCTACGTCGTATCCTACGAGCTCATTTTTGTCGTTATAATACGAAAATGGCGAAAAGGTGCCTTCCGTAGCTACTTTAAGCGTACCTTCGCGTAGTGTTTTAGAGTTCGCGCCGCATATTAAAAGCGCGCACGCAAGCAAAGTTTTTATTAAATTTTTCATAATTCCTCCAAAATTTTATGAGCGAAATTTAAAATGCAAAATTCCGCTCAGCTAAGTTTAAAATTCCACGCTTCAACTAAGCGGTCGTAGAATTTATTCCGTAATATCTTTGCCAAAATATTTAAGTGAAATTTCTTTCAGCACGCCTTTTTGCTTTAGCGATTTTAGCGCGGAATTTATCTGCGCCGTCAGCTCGTCGTCCTTTTTAAGCAGCACGGCGGAATAGATCGGCTCATTGCCTTGAGCTGCGATCTTTAGCGGGGCGTTCGGGCGCTGCTTCATATAGTCGAAAAATGTGATGTTATCGTTGATCGTAGCGTCTGCGCGACGAGCTATGATAAGCTCCACACCCTTGCTAAATCCGTCTGCTGTGACGATCTCAGCGCCATAGCTACGCGCCATGTCTGCCCAGTTACTGGTAGCGGAGTGGACGCTTTTTTTGCCTTTAAGATCCGCAAAACTCTTAATCTCCTCGTTATCAGCTCGCACTACTAGCGCAGCATAAGCCACGGTATAAGGCTCGCTAAAATTATATTTTTTCTTGCGCTCCTGCGTGATGCTTACTTGATTCATCGCTATGTCCGCTTTGCCTGCGTCAAATGCCGCGAGCATCGCATCCCACGGCGCGGTTAAAAATTCCGCCTTTAGCCCTAGCTCTTTTGCTAGTGCGCGAGCGATATCGACATCAAAGCCGGTAAGATTATTTTTCTCGTCATAGAAAGAATACGGTGAGTAAGTCCCCTCCGTGGCTATTACGAGCGTGCCCTCTTTGAGCGTCTTAGCGCTTATGGTAGCGGTGATCAGCGCTGTTGCGAGCAGGGCTTTAAATATTTTCATTACATCTCCTTGAAATTTAGCTATCGCTCGCGCTGCGAGCAGATGCGCGATTATATCGTGCGGAATATATAATTTTTATTAAAAATTCTAAATTTTAGTAAGACGTGATACAAAATTTCGCCTGCATGACAAAACTTTAGCGTCATATATTTTTAAAATTTTGACAGAGGTGATTTATAAAATTTCAAGTTTATTAGGTAAAAGTATCGCAGGTTAAATTTAGCCTGCGATACGAAATAAAATTTGCAAGTATTTCGAGGCGATTTTTGGGGTTGCGCGGCTAAAATTTTGCGCAAGCTAGACTTCTGCTTGCAGTTGCGAGCGCAAGAGAAGCAAAATTTCTCTCAAAAGCGCTCGCAAGATAAGCCTTTTAGAAAAAGACGAGCCGCTAACGAATTTGCCCGCCTCCGCGGACGACGTATTTATAGGTCGTGAGCTCTCTCACCCCCATCGGCCCTCTGGCGTGCAGCTTTTGCGTGCTGATGCCGATCTCGCCGCCGAATCCAAACTCGCTGCCGTCGCTAAAGCGCGTCGAGGCGTTGGCGTAGACGACCGCGCTGCCGACTTCGTTTAAAAACCGCTCGATGTTTGCGTAGTTTTCACTCAAAATCGCGTCCGAATGCCCGCTGGAATGCGCGTTTATAAAGCCAATCGCCTCGCTTACGTCCCGCACGGCGCGTACGGCCAAAACGAGATCCAAAAACTCGGCGCCAAAGTCGCTCTCGCCTGCAAGTTCGACGTTTTTAGTGCCTCGCAGCTCCGACTCGCACGCGCCCAGAAGCTCCGAGCTCACGCGAAACTCGACCTCCGGCATCTCGCGCACAAGCCCCGGTAAAATTTCGCCTACCACGCGCTCATGCAAAAGCACGCACTCTACGGCGTTGCAGACGCTTGGGCGCTGGGTTTTGGCGTTTTTGATTATCTTCGCAGCCTCGTCCAAATTTGCGCTCTCATCGACGAAGATATGACATACTCCGGCGCCCGTCATGATGATCGGCACGGTCGCGTTTTGCGCAATAAAATCTTTTAAATTTTTGCCGCCTCGCGGTATCAAAACGTCGATATACTCACTCATTTTCGCCATGTGCGCTACGACTTCGCGTTCGGCGCTCTCCACGAGCTGCACCGCGCCTGCTGGTAAGCCAAATTTCGCCCCGGCTTCGTTAAATAAATTTACTAAAAAAATGTTTGAATTTAGCGCACTAGCACTGCCTCGCAGGATCGCTGCATTGCCGCTTTTTAGCGCCAGAGCCGCCGCGTCGATGCTGACGTTTGGACGGCTCTCATAGATGATACCAAGCACCCCCAGCGGCACGCGCACGCGGCTGATTTGCATGCCGTTTGGATGGCTCCAGCCGCCTAGATTCTCGCCCACGACTTCGGCGAAGCCCGCCACCTCGCGCACGCCCTGCGCCATCGCCTCGATACGGGCGCCCGTTAGCCTTAGGCGGTCTAGCAATGCCGCGCTAAGGCCCGATTTCTCGCCGCTTGCAAGGTCTTTGGCGTTTGCCTCTTTTATCGCGTCCTTTTGCGCGAGCAGCTCGTCCGCCACAGCGTTTAAAATTTCAAATTTAGCCCTGCTATCAAGTCTCAAAAGCTCGCCGCAAGCGGCCTTTGCGCGCTTACAGATCTCTAAAATTTCGTTCATTTTCGCTCCTTAATCTATAAATCAAATCGCATGCTGCGTATAAAAATGCCGCGAGCGTCGCTTCTATCGCGTCTAAAATTCCAGTGCGTCTTATTTTTATCCGCGCACGACGGCTTAAATTTAGCGCGCTTTGGGCCATTTTATTTCGGATTTTCTTGCGTCAAAATTTCGCTTACTCGCCAGGCATTACGCCCAACCTTCTCATTTCAATTCGCGCATAGCGCTTTTACGTAATCCGTCGGCTCCTATCCGCACAGTTCAAAAACGTCTAGCTCGCCGTTTTTATCGGCGTCCGGTTCGTCAAATTTTGCCGTCCACGCCGCGCCCGCCAAAAGTAGCGCAAAAAATATAATCTTTTTCATCTTCGCCCTCTGTTTAAAATTTAAACGCGCGAACACGGCTAAAATTTCATTGCAGCGCGATATTATCCGCGTGGATCGCGTCATCGTCGCTTTTGTAGCCTAAAGCATGCTCTATCTCATCGCTTTTTGCGCCCGCTATGCGCTCAAGCTCGCAGCTTGAATAGTTGCTAATGCCGTGCGCCAGCAGCTTGCCGTCGGTCGCGTAGACGTTTACGATCTCGCCGCGCTCAAACTCGCCGCGCACCTCGGCAATCCCGACCGCAAGCAGGCTTTTGCCCGATTTTATCGCCTCTGCCGCACCCGCGTCGATAATCACCGCGCCTTTGCTAATCGCGCCGTATGCGAGCCAGTATTTACGCGAGCTAAGCCGCGCCGCGCCCGCGCTAAAGAGGGTGCCGACCTCGTCGCCCGCCGCTATTTTAAGCAAAATTCCGTCCGTACGCCCGTTTGCGATGATCAGACTCGTGCCGATCTGATTTGCCATTTGCGCCGCCGCGATCTTGGTCGCCATGCCGCCCGTGCCGAATTTACTGCCCTCGCCGCCTGCCATTTTGACGACGCGCTCGTCGATTTTTTCAATAAAGCTTAAAAGTTTTGCGTCCGCATGCTCGCTCGGATTTTTGTCGTACAGCCCGTCGATATCGCTTAAAATCACGAGCAGATCAGCATCGATTAGCCCCGCTACTAGCGCGCTTAGCGTGTCGTTATCGCCCACTTTGAGTTCATCTGCTACGACGGGATCGTTTTCGTTTATGATCGGTACGATGCCGCGCGAGAGCAGCTCCGCGCAGACATTTCGCACGCTAAGATAGCGCGCCCTGTCGCTAAAATCACCGCGGCTTAGCAGCAGCTGCGCGATAATGCGGTCATGCGCCCAAAACAGCCGCTCGTAAAGATGCATCAGCGCGACCTGCCCGACCGCCGCCAGAGCCTGCTTGCGGCTTAAAATTTTAGGTCTTTGCGCGATGCCTAGCAGCCCCATACCCGCGCCCACCGCGCCCGAGCTTACCAAAGCCACGCAAAAGCCCGCATCTTTTAGCTTGCAAATTTGCGCGACTAGACTTTTGATGAGCCGCTCATTTAACGAACCGTCCGCATTAGTAAGCGTTGAGGTACCGATTTTTACGACGATACGTTTTGCGCCGCCCAGAAGCTCTTTTCTACCCATTTTCCGCTCCGAAATTTTTGAAAATTATATCGAAAACGGCTTATTTTAAATTTTATGTTTTGAGCTGAGTAGATGCGAGCTTTTGGTTTAAATTTATTCTCGAGTAATTCTAATAAAGCGTAGAGATAGTCTGTTTACGAAGATCGTAACGGGAGATAAACTCCCGTTATCGCGCGAAATTTTACTGACTTAAAATTTACCGGATCCTTGCTAAAGCGCGGCGTTGAGCTTTAGTTGCATCTCCACGTCGTCGCTAACGAGCAAAATTTTCTTCATTTTAGCCTACTTTTTGGTGGCATTGCCTTCTTTATTTTCTACTTTCGGCCCCACATAATCCTCCCCGAAATATGCCTTCTTGATCTCTTCTTTTTTGATTGCGGCTTTCTTTTCGTAGATTTTGTATTCAGGCTTCCAGTAGTTTAGCATATTGTTTAGCCCGCTGTGGCCTACCTCGGCGTGACAGCTAGCGCAGGTTAGTTGCTTATCGGTATTTAGCAAGCTTTGATAGTGAGCGTGCATCTTTTGAGCCTGGGCTGAGGTTAGCTTATTATCCACCAAATTCGTATGGCAACTAACGCAACCGTTATCAAATACGAAGTGCTCTCTTTTCTCTCTATTTTTATGCCAGTCTATAGCCTCCGGGTCTTTAAAGAAATGAATATATCCCTCCATTATTCCGTTTTTAGCTTTAACTAGGACGTATTTGGCTAGGTTGTCGTGAGGTATGTGGCAGTCTACGCATTTAGCCCTTACTCCGCTTTTACCTTTGCCGCTATGTACGTCGTTACTATAAGCTATAACCATAGGATCCATCTCGTGGCATACTACGCAAAACTTCTCTCCGCTAGTTTCTTCTAGGGCGTAATGCACGGGTAGTACGACTAAAAACCCTATAATGCCGCTTACTAATATAATAAGCGCTAGTACTTTCTTTGAAATTTTCATGGCGTTACCCCCATCCATTGCGGAACTTCGTGTTCGTGGCACTCCGTGCACATATTGGTTGATTTTTTATGCTCGTTGTGGCACTCGTCGCAGTATAGCGTAGGGCCGTCGTGAACCGAGTTGTGAGGATTTGCTTTTAGCAGATCCATGTATTCTAGTCTTTTAGCTATCTTTTTCTTGTCGCCGTGACAGGATATACAGCCCTTATCGCCTATGGATTTAAATTTACTAGCGTCGTTTCCTTGTCCTTCGTGACAATCAAGACAGGTGAAGCTTAGCTTTTCGTGATGAGGCTTTAAAGGGTGTTTGGCTCGCAGCTCGTCGGTGACGTTAAGATCTACTAAAGACGTTATCTTTGCGCTTGGTGCACCTGCGCTAAATGCAAAAGAGCATAATAGCATAGACGCGCACAAGGCGAGAAACGCTTTATGTTTCATGCGAATTCCTTTCGGATGTCAAATTTACAAATTTAACTGCAAATTCGGCTTTAAATTTAAAAAGCATTGCAGGCTGAATTCTCGAATTTAGTCTTAAATTTGACCTGCGATACGAAATAAGATTTGCAAGTATTTCGAGGCAGATTTGAATGTTGCGACGAAAATTTCGGTCAAGATAAGGCATATAGCCTATCGCCGACCGAAATTTTATAGCTCATTTAAAGACGCTCAAAAGACGCCGTAAATTAGCCTATATTCTCACCGGCTATCATACCAAACGTTAAGCAGTCTGCAATTGCCACGCTACCTAAGCGGCTAGCTCCGTGTACGCCGCCTGTGATCTCGCCTGCGGCAAATAATCTTGGGATCGGCATCTCGGTTTTTAGCGAGATGACCTGGGCTTTGGTATTGATGTCGATACCGCCCATCGTGTGGTGGAGCTTCGGCGTGCCGCGTATAGCGTAAAAAGGCGGTTTAGAAACGTCATAGCCGTCAGTAGTAGTTTTATCTAAAGGCTTGCCAAAGTCATCATCTTTGCCTGCTTTTACGAAGCCGTTATAGCGCTCGACGGTCTTTTTTAGCTCATCGGCTGGAATTTTATAAAATGCCGCAATTTCATCGATGCTATCAAATTTTTTTAAAATTCCCGAATTTAAAGGCTTTTCGAGCTGCTCGGGAAGTAGGGCTTTTACGCCGTTTGCGTCGCAGAAATTTATCGGATAGTTGCCGTCGGTACCGATGACCCTAAACATCGCCTGAGCCCTAGTGCGGCGGTCGGCTAGCTCGTTCATATAGCGTTTGCCCGTTTTAGGGTTTACCGAGATGCCGTAGCGGAAGCTTGCATTTACGTTAAACAACGAACCTACTCCGAAACCTTTTTCATCTGGGCAAGCCCATGGGCCAAACTGTATCCAGCTAAGCTGCAC
>NZ_CALIIS010000209.1 GCF_938017705.1 uncultured Campylobacter sp. | reverse complement strand
CTATCTGATGCTACTTAAAATTCGCGGCGCAATGTTTATTGCAGTTGGCGCCATGCTTGATAAAATTTGCCCGCCATAATCGCAAGAAAAATGAGCGTCAAGGCTCCAAATACCGTAGCCGTAAATTTATCATCCGTCGTAGCGTATTTGTCATATCTGAATTTCATCAGATACTCGCGCTGCGGTGGGTCGACGCTCGCATTATAATCCAAAAATAAAACTTGATATGCCGTGCCGCGACCCCGAAACGGAAACGGACGGCTTTGATACCAAGCTTTAACTCGCTTGCCTTCCAGCCATTCGTATGCGATTAGCGAAATAGAAGGCTTGATATTCACGCCTTGCCACTCGTCCGCTCCTGAGCGCTTAAAATTAGCTTCAACAATTGCCGCATTGAGCAAAATTTTATTTTTATAAAAGTAGGTTAAGTTATCCGTATAGCCATTTAAAAAGACTTTGATAAATTTGCGCTCATCCGTAAAAATCTGCATATATTCGCGCCCATCATCACTTCCGACATCCATGATTATTCCATTTGCGATTTTCAGATCATCTAAGCTTTTAGGATTCAAGCTAAAAAGAAATCCGTACCACATCGCCGCCAAATAAAATGCGATCATAAATAGATCGAACTTGCGATCTAAGTTATACCAAATTTCGCCGAGCTTCATCGATCATTACATTGTAAGTTTCGCTGCTAGATACGGAATTTCACGGCTTTTATGATCGCGAGCTATGCTGCATCGCAAGCGCCTCCATCGCCCCGACGGGCAGAAATAGCACTACGCCCACGATTACCACTGGTATAGCCACGATGATGCCTAGCGTATCCAACAGGGCGTTGCCCTCGCAGCGCTCCGGCAAAACCTCGATGTGAGCGGGTATCGGGGAGCGCAGTCTGTCGCCGGGCTTCATTATTTCGCTAAGATTTTTGATCTGCACGACGCGCGCATCGAAGTAGAAAATCGCTTCTATCTCGCCTTTTTTCTCATCGATTTCGATGCGATTTGCTAGAGCTTTGATTTTGGCGACATCTGCACCAGCTGCGGAATTCAAAAATGCGCTGAAGCTACCGCGCGCCTCGCCGTTTTTAGCATCGGTTACTTCGATCTGCACAAACTCGCGCTTAAGCCCTTTGGCGTATCCGCCATCGTAAAATTCCGAGATATTCTTAAGCGACGAGCCGTTCGTTAGGACATAGCTGAGTTTCTCGCCTACGATGTATTCCTTACCGTCGTTTACGAAAAATGCCGTGATTTTTTCGGGCGTTTCATTTGCTCCGGGCGCTACGTTTTGTTTGCACTGGCACCCCACAAGCAAAACGGCTAGTAAAACCGCGATAAATTTTTTCATGATGATCCTTTAAAATTTTAAATTAGCGTATAAATTCCGCAGCCAAAGCTCTATCTCAAAAAATTTCAGCGGTGAAATTTTACGTCGATACAATTTAGCCGTAGCCGAAATTTAGCCTCAAATGCAGGCTACTTCAGTGCCGCTTTGACCGCCTCGCTCAGCCGCTTGCCGTCCACGCTTGAGCCGAGCGCTTCCTTGGCAGCTTTCATCACGCGCCCCATATCCTTTGCGCCGCTAGCGCCAAGCTCGGCGATTAGCGAGCCAACCTCTGCGGCAAGCTCGGCATCGCCTAGCTGCGCGGGCAGATAAGACGCGATGATCTCGATCTCGCCCTGCTCTTTTTGCACCAGATCGTCGCGACCACCCGCGCGATACTGCTGCACAGAGTCGTTTCGGCGCTTGATCTCGCTTTGAAGTATGCTAAAGACGCGCTCGTCGCTAAGGCTGATGCGCTCGTCCACCTCGACCTGCTTAAGCGCGGCGTTAAGCATCCGCAGGCTGTCTCTGCGGAAATGATCGCCGCTTTTCATCGCCGTTTTAATGTCTTCTAAAATTTGCTCTCGCACACCCATTTTCTACTCCTTTAGGTTAAAATTTCGGCGGCAATTGTAGCAAATTTAAAATTTGGCTCGGGTAAATTTAAGAGGATGAAATTTTAAAATTTTAAAGATTTAGAGTGATTTGCGGCTAAATTTAAAACTAGCCGCGGGTATCGTCTGCGGCAAAGACTCGCGCGCAGCTCCCATTTGCGGAAAAAAAGCTCTTGCGAAGCCTAGTAAAATTTAAAAAGCCCCGCAAGAATATAAAATCCCTGTGGGGCAAAGCAAACGATAAGAGCTCGCGAAGGCTCTATTTAGCGCGTGAGAATATCATTCGCACGATTTGAATCAAGAAGCACACGCTTCCTACCAAAAAGATCGTATCGCCGATGATGCGCGCCCAGCGGAGCCCGTAGAGGCTGTCTTTTTGCAAAAATTCCGCGCTTCTTGCGTACCACATACCCACGTCGATCGCCGCGAATGCCTGCAAAATTCCGACAGGTAATAGCGAAATCAGCACCATTAGAAGCAGACCCGCGTTAAGCGCCCAAAAGCCGATCTTCATCAGCGTATCATCAAAGTTTTTGTCTTTGTAAATATATAGCGCCACGAGCCACACGAAGCCGAGCGCCAAAAAGCCGTATACGCCAAATAGCGCCGTATGAGCGTGCACCGCGGTGGTGTTTAAGCCCTGGATGTAAAATAGCGCAAGCGGCGGGTTAATTAAAAAGCCGAAAACGCCCGCGCCCAGCATATTCCAAAACGCCACGGCGATGAAGCAGTAAAGCGGCCATTTTAGGCGCTTAGCCCAATCCTGCGCAAATTGAAGTTTGTAATAGTGAAACGCCTCCGAACCCAAAAGCACCAAAGGCACGACCTCAAGCGCCGAGAAGCTCGCGCCCACAGCCATTATCGGCGTAGTAGTGCCCGCAAAATAGAGGTGATGGAAGGTGCCGGGAATTCCGCCGATTAGGAAAATCGACGCGCTAGCAATCGAGGTGTAGGTGGCAAATTTCTTGCTTACTAAGCCCAAGGACGCAAACACGAACGCCAAAGACGCCGTTGCGAAAACCTCGAAAAATCCCTCAACCCAAAGGTGCACGACCCACCAGCGCCAGTACTCCATCACCGGGATCGGCGAGCGCTGTCCGTAGAATAGACCCGCGCCGTAAAAAAGCCCCACGGCGATAACCGAAGCGGTAAAGATCGCCAATAAATTCTTATCGCCCTCGGCTCTAAAGCCCGCGATAAAGCCGCGAAGCACGAGTACCATCCAGATCACAAGACCCACAAACAGTATCAGCTGCCAAATTCTACCGAGGTCTAAATACTCATATCCTTGATGTCCGATCCAGAAGCTGCTGCTTGGATCCATCTTGCCCGCAATCGCCATGTATTCGCCCGCGAAGCTGCCGACGACCAAGAAAAGAAGCGCGTAGAAAAGCACGTCCACGCCGAGCTTTTGAAATTTAGGATCTTTGCCGCCGTTGATGATCGGAGCTAGAAACAATCCCGCCGCCAAAAAGCCCGTAGCGATCCAGAAAATGGACGCCTGCACGTGCCAGGTGCGCGCTAGCGAGTAAGGAATATACTGCGAAATATCAAGCCCGAAAAAGGACTGACCCTCGATCGTATAGTGCGCAACGAAGCCGCCGATGAAGGCCTGAAATGCAAACAATGCAACCGCTACGAAAAGATATTTGCCAAGCGCCTTTTGCGACGGCGTAAGCGCCAAAGCGGCGATCGGATCTGCGCTAAGCTTCGCAGGAGCCTCGAAATCCTCGTCCTTTTTGCCGTAGAAATTTCCAAACCACACTAAAAGACCGATGCCGGTAAGCAAAATAACAAGGCTTGCGATCGTCCAAACGATGTTTTCGGTGGTAGGGACATTGTCTATCAGCGGCTCGTGTGGCCAGTTATTGGTATAGGTCGCCTCTCCGCTAGGACGATCCGTAGAAACCGCCCACGCAGTCCAAAATATGAAATCCACGAGCTCGGCGCGATGTTGCTCGTTTGCGAGCGTATTTTCCTTCATCGCGTAATCCTCGCGAAGCTTTTTAAAGCGCGGATCGTTTCCGAAAACGCCCATGTACTCGTTTTTTACGACCGCCATAGCCTTTAAGCGATCGTCGCTTAGCTTAACGGTGCCGTCTTTTACGGTGTTGGTGCGATACTCGGCCTTGGTAAGCGCCTTGATCTGCGCCTTTTGCTCGTCATTTAAGGCGTCAAATTTCACGCCGAAACGCTCCTGCGCCTTGATATCCATAAACGCAACCAACTCCTTATGCAGCCAATCTGCGCTCCAATCGGGCGCCTGATACGCGCCGTGACCCCAAATCGAGCCCACCTGCATACCGCCGATACTCTGCCAGGCCTCCTGCCCGCGGTAAATGCGCTCGGTGCTGATTAGCTCAGCTCCGCTAGCATCGGTAAATTTTACCACCGGCGGAGACTGCCTATACACCTCGCCGCCGTAAAAACCCAAGAAACTAAAGCCCACGATGAGCACCACTACGAGCGCCATCCAGAGCTTCTTAAATTCTGCCATTTTCACTCCTTTAACTGAAATTAGGAGAGAATTTTACCTATTTAAATTTCGATAAGCATTGAGGCTCGTCAATAAAAAGATAAAATTTATCTGCTTAAGCTGGAATTTATTAAAATATACTGAAATAAAGGGTTTTAAAAAATTTTATATAAAATTTATATCTATAAATCTATCCCTTACCTCGATATTATTAAGATTTAGATTTAGTTTGTCTTTTAAATACTTTTTCAAATTTACTCGTTCATACTCACTTAACATAGTTAGCGGAATGGCAAAATAATTACTATGAGTACTATCTAATAAAATTAGAACATTTAAATTTATGCTATCTATTCTTTTTAAAATTTTAAGTACACTAAAGCAAATAATATTGAGCGGATGCAGAGCGTATGATAAAATTAGCAAGAGAAATTTTTTAAATCTAGTTATATTGGCATTGTATTTGCAAGCATCTTCAATTACTAGTCCAGAAAATTTATAAATAGCGATTTTATCAAAATTAGAAGTCTTTACACTTTTATGTATCGAATATACATCGTTATAATTTTTGCATAAAGAATTATATTCTATTCTATCGGAATAGAAATTTAAAAATTTATGTTTATTAATAAATAAAATTCCCACCAAAAAAGTAACAGCTCCTAAAAATTGATATACCCAAGCACTTCCTCTGCAGAAAAATAGGAATATAACTAAAAATACAGCTAATATTAAATAACATTCTGTACTGATTTTAGTCCAATAGTCCTTGATTATAAAAAGCGGCATTTCAGATTTATAACTTTGAAATTCCATACGATAATACTCCAAATTTTTAATTCAATACACCGCTATTTTCATTGACTTTGCTCTGCATCTTTCACTCCTTTTAAATAGAAATATATTTTGTAAATAAATTCGAATGTAGACATTAATATTACGGAACCCGAAAGAGAAAAACCGGATTGAAAGAAAATGATATATCCAAAAATTGAAAATCTACTTTGAAATTCCGGCATAAAATGGCTTGTTCTTATGCTGATACCGCTGCTTGCAAAATATCCGGTATAATAAACCTCAAACATAAAAATACCAAGACCAAACATAAACGGAAGTAACAAAAACGGGAAATCGTTTTCCCGCTTCTTTTTTGCAACCAAGATAAAGTCATCATCATATCTGCAAAAGTAAATATAATAAACCAATGAATATAAGCTAGAAACCACAAAAATAATAATCCCGCATATCCACATAATACTAACGTAAAATTCCAAAAGTTGGGTGTATGGGCTAATATTACCGATAATTTCGATATTTGGAAAATAGCTTTTCATAAAATTTACGAAATTCAAGCACGCAGGAGAAATATCTAAAATATTTTTAGGAATTATAAAGGCGCTAAGAGAATATAAAAAATATATAAAACATAATTTCGTAAAAAATTTACCGAATTTTATACGAGTATTTTCTATTCTTATCTTTTTGCTTTCAAAATCTAAATTCTGCAATCTTAACCCCTAAATAAAATGATTACGCATTTTAGCGCCTACAACTTTAAACAAACTAAAAAATTAGCATATTTATGTTTGTGTAATAAACGCAATTCATGCAAGGCTTCCGAAAACGGATTAAAATTTAGATTTGCATCCAAATTTAAAGCGATCCGTCGCTGCTGCTTTCGCGGGGCTTAGGAAGCGGCGAAATTTTAGTGTAGTACTCCTCCTTGCCGTTGTATGAGCTGCTAAAGACGCCGTCCGGAACCGTGAAATTTCGTTTGGTTTGCGGATATTCTTTTAAATAGGCATCTAAAAATTTTGCAAATACCGGTGCTGCGGTGCGGCCGCCGCCCTCGACCTTTCGCATAGGTTTATAATCGTCGTTGCCGTACCAAATGATGATCTGTAGATCGGGCGTAAAGCCGCAAAACCACGCGTCTATGCTATCGTTTGAGGTGCCTGTTTTGCCAGCGACGTCGATTCCTTGCACGCGCGCGCGAGTACCAGTACCGCGCTGCACGATATTTTTTAGCAGCGTAGTCATCAGATACGCCTGTTCAGGGCGCAGCACGCGGCGGCGCTCAGGCTCTATAAAGCGAGTTTTGCCGTCCTTATCGGTAATCGAAACGATAAATTTTGATTTTGCAGTAATCCCAAGCCCCGGGAACATCGAATACATCGTAGAGTATTCAAGCGGCGAAATTCCGTAGCTGCCGATAGCCACCGACAGGGCAGGCGGGACATTTTTAAAGCCGAACTCACCCAGCTTTTTTACCGCGCGATCAACGCCGATAGATTGCATCAGATTGATCGAGGCAAGGTTGCGCGAGCGTGTTAAAGCTTCTTTGATCGTGATATAGCCGCTGTAAGTCTTGTCGTAATTTTTCGGCTTCCACGTTTTATCGCTGCCATCGTCGAATTCTCTAGCTATATCGGGAACTTCGGTCATCGTCGAGTAGCCCATATCAAGGGCGATTTGATAGACGAAAGGCTTAAAACTAGAGCCGGTTTGGCGCTGGGATTGGCTGGCGCGATTGAAATTTGATTTCGCGTAATCCACGCCGCCTACTAAGGCTAAAATTTCGCCGTTTTGCGGATGCGTGACGACCATAGCGCCGTTTACGTTACTTGCATTGGCGTCTTTATTGCGCTTTAAAATTTCATTGTAGCCGAAAACTAATGCCTCTTGCGCCATCGCTTGCGCCTTTAAATCAAGGCTCGTATCTATACGATACCCGCCCGTACGGACATCCGGTAGAATTTTTTCCGCTTCTTTTATGATCTCATCTACGGCATACGGCGCTGCGTTTTGCGTGAGCGTTTCATTATAAATCGTAGGCTGCTCGTTCATCGCAAGCTCATATTCGGTCTTATTTATCCAGCCGAGCTCATGCATCCTATAAATCACGTTATTGGCACGCGAAAGCGACAAATCCAGGTGCTTAGTAGGATCAAAGCTGCTAGGAGCTTTCGGCAAGCCCACTAAAATCGCGATCTCTTTAAGGCTTAAATCTTGCAAATCCTTTTTGAAATATCCCAAAGCCGCCGTGCGGATGCCGTAATATCCGTGCCCGAAATACACCTCGTTGAAGTAACGCTCTAGAATTTGTTCCTTGCTTAGGGCGTTTTCTATTTTAAGCGATAGGATTGCTTCTTTAATCTTGCGATCAAGCTTCTTTTCGCTCGAAAGAACTAAATTTCGCGTGATCTGCTGCGTAATCGTAGAAGCCCCTTCGACGAATTTCATCGCTTTGACGTCCTTAATGATCGCCCTAAAAATCGCCTCGACATTCACACCGCCGTGTTCGAAAAACGCCGTATCCTCGATAGCTACGAGCGCCTCGATCACGCGGCCTGGAATCTCGTCGAATTTTACGTAAATTCTATTTTGTTCATTAAAAACATTGGCTATCAAATTGCCGTTGCGGTCATAAATTTTAGTCGTAAGCTCGGGATGATAATCGATGATCGAGTCCGATTCCAAGCGGATTTGCGAGTAAAAATACAAAAAAATTCCGCCTGCGGCAAACGCACAAACCGTAATAAAACTAAATAAAACTCTTACCATACAAACCTCTTTAAAATTTCCAGATCAAGCCCCATCGCCGTGAATTTTGACCCACGCGAGCTTTTAATATATTTTTCGTTAAAGCCTTCGATACTCATCGCACCCGCCTTGCCACGCCAATCGCCGCTAGCGATATAGCCTTTTAAATCCGCTTCAGTAAATTCCGCAAATTCAAAGCTTGCGACGCTAAGTGCCGAAAGCTCTAGCGCCTTACTGCAAAAAATCATCGCAGTATAAACGGCGCAGCTAGCACCGCTTTGAGCTCGTAGCATTTTTAATGCGTCCGCTTCATCCCGCGCCTTGCCTAAAATTTCGCCGCCAGCAAGCACGGAGCTATCGGCAAACAGCACTCTATCATAATTTTTATAAATTTTAAAAAACTGCGCTTTCTTGGCTACGGCAACGCGGTAAGCATAGGTGCGTGCATCGTCCTTGCTAATGCCGCTTTCGTCGAAATTAAAAGGAATTTGCGTAAATTCTACGCCGTTATCCTTTAGAATTTGTGCTCTAGTAGGCGAACTGGAAGCTAAATAAATCATCAAAACTCGCCCACCGTCACGCCTAGATAAACGCAAATCAGCGTGACTACGATATTTAGCGGGATGAAATATTTAACGACGATGATTAAATGCTCATTCGCCTCAAGCTCATCTCCTGCATCCAAAGCTCGCTTCAAAGATGAAATTTTATAATGCATGTAGATAAAATTTAGTAGTATAAAGCTGGCGCCAGCCCACAGCGTGGCAATCGCGCCTTTTACCATAGGATCTGAAAATTTAAAACTTCCGCCGTCCGCAAGAAAAAATCCACTTACGCAAACGATCACCAAAAATAGTGCAAAGAACTGCTCATAGCGTTTCATATATCGTAAAATTTCTGCAAATTTTACATCCTTCGCATCCGCTTGACTTTTACTGCTTAAATTCATAAAAATCCGCGTGATCAAAAATACGCAGATCTGCGCGCAGACCAAAAAAATCACGCTTAAAATGTGAATCAGCGGCAAAATTTGCGAGGCTTTGATGAAGCCGGTATCGATTTCGTTCAAATTTTACCTTTTGCGTAAGAGATCGCCTCTTTGATCGCTTCTTCGATTTTTAGCACGTCCTTGCCGCCCGCGGTCGCAAAATCATCGCGTCCGCCGCCGCCACCGCCTAAAATTTGCGCCGCGAGCTTAACCCACTCGCCAGCTTTGATCGGCGCGTTTTTAACACCTGCTGCGATTGAAATTTTGCCGTCGGTGCCTACTTGCATCAGCATTATCGCCGCCTTTTCGTGGCTATTTTTAAACTCATCTATCATAGTTTTTATATCACCGCTTTCGACCGAGGCTACGCAAAGTTTGGTATCACCGACATTTAGAAAAGCCAGTGCATGAGAACTGCTTGCATGCTTGATCTGATCTTTTAGCGACCTGATCTCATCTTTTAATTTCTCAATCGCGCGGAGAGGCTCAATCCCTTTTAGCTCCGCAGAAATTTCAGCAAGCTTAGCGCGATTTTGAAGTGCCAAATTTAAAGCAGCGCGCGAACAAACTGCCTCGATACGCCTAACGCCCGCACTTACACTGCTTTCTTTAACTATAAAAAACGGTCCTATCTCGCTTAAATTACGCACGTGAATTCCGCCGCAAAGCTCCTTACTAATCTCTCCGAAGCTCACAACGCGCACTTTTGAGCCGTATTTTTCGCCAAAAAGCGCAATCGCGCCGCTATTTTTAGCGTCATCTATATCCATAATCTCGGTTTTTGCCGCACAGCCCTTGCAAACGGCATTATTTACAAATTCCTCGATTTTAGCTAGCTCCTCGTCGCTAAGCGCCTTAGGATGCGAGAAGTCAAATCTTAAGCGGTCAGCTTCAACCAAGCTTCCTGCTTGAGCTATATGAGCCCCTAGTACCGCACGAAGCGCCGCGTGCAAAAGATGCGTCGCGCTGTGATGGCGTGCAATCTGCTCACGCTCTTCAGAAACCTTGAGCCCGACGATATCGCCGATTTTCAGGTTACGATTAAGGCGCAAGTGGGATAAATTTAGCCCATAAAATTTCTGCGTATCAAACACATCGGCTATGGACTCCACTTCGCCGCTATCGCCCGTTTGACCGCCGCTTTGTGCATAAAACGGAGTGATATCAAACATCGCCCAGCCAATATCGCCGGCTTTGAGCTCATCCACTTCCGCAAAATCCTCGTTAAGTAGCGCTAAAACCTTGCTCGTGCGGCTAAGCTCTTCGTAACCGCTAAATTTATTCTCGCCGAATTTCTCTAGCAGCGCCTTGAAATCGCCATGGACGTTTTTATCGCCACTGCCCTTCCATGCGGCTTTAGCTATCTGCCTTTGCTCGCTCATAAGCGCGTCAAATTTAGCTTCATCCACACGCAAATTTTTCTCGCGTAGCATATCGGCGGTCAGATCGAGCGGAAAGCCGTAGGTATCGTATAGTTTAAACGCGACCTCGCCGCTAAAAATTTCTTTAGTGCGCGCAAGCTCCTCGTTAAAAAGCTCGATGCCGTTTGCCAAAGTGGCGAAAAACCGCTCCTCTTCGAGCTTGATCTGCTCCTTTACGACCTGCTTTTTCTCGTTTAGATAGGCATAGTGTCCACCCATCAGCTCGCATACTTTATCCACGAGGTGGTGCATAAAGGGCTCTTTGATGCCGAGCAGATAGCCGTGGCGCACGGCGCGGCGCAGAATTCTACGCAAAACATATCCCCTGCCCTCGCGATTAAAATTTGTTCCCTGCGCCAGCAAAAACACGACCGAGCGGATATGATCGGCGATGACGCGGTAGCTCGCGCCGCTTTCATAAACGTAAGGTTTGCCGCAAAGCTTTGCAACCTCATCAATTAGCGGCATGAAAAGCGAGCTGTCGTAGTTGCTAAACTTGCCCTCCTTAATCGCCGTGACGCGCTCAAGACCCATGCCCGTGTCGATGCTAGGCTTTGGAAGCGGGCTAAGCTTGCCGTCTTTGCTGCGCTCGTACTGCATGAAAACTAAATTCCAAATCTCTAAAAAGCGGTCGCCGTCGCCGCCCATATAATCCTCGGATGAGTGAAAATGCTCCTCGCCCTGATCGTAAAAAATTTCGCTGCACGGTCCGCACGGACCGGTATCGCCCATCGCCCAAAAGTTATCGTGATCGCCGAAGCGGTAGATGCGCTCCTGCGCTATGTGCTGCGCCCAGAACCCAAACGCTTCGTCGTCTTTCTCGTGCACGGTGACGTAAAGTTTGTCTTTTGGAAGCTTTAAAATTTCAGTGATAAACTCCCACGCATAGGCGATTGCCTGCTCTTTAAAATACTCACCGAAGCTGAAATTGCCAAGCATCTCAAAAAACGTATGGTGGCGCGCGGTATAGCCGACGTTGTCTAGGTCGTTGTGTTTGCCGCCGGCGCGGATGCAGGTCTGACAGCTCGTGCGGATAGGCGGCGTCGGACGCGGAACGGCTCCTGTAAATATGCTTTTAAAGGGCACCATACCCGCGTTTGTAAAAAGCAAACTATCATCATCTGGTACCAGCGGCGCGCTAGGAACGATCTGATGGCCCTTGCTCGCAAAAAAATTCAAATATTCGCTTCTAATATCCATGAAATTTCCCTGTTTTAAATTTTAAAATTTTGGAGCGCATTTTAGCCAAATTAGATTTTAAAAACTATAAAATTTTAACCATTCTTAGTTATAATGGCGCGAAAGATTAAATTTAGGGCATAACGATGAAAAAAAAGATAGCGATCATAGGCATGGACGAGCTTGGTCAAAAGCACTTTAGCGAGCTAAGAAGGAGCGATTATTTCGAGCTTGTAGCGCTTTATCATAAGGGCAGCAGTGAAAATTTCGGCCCGCGCTATCCGGTCTTTGATAATCTAACCGATCTTTTTAACGTCGCCAAGCCCGACGCCGTAGTCATCACGGCTCCCCCGCCATCGCATAAAGAGCTGATTTTAAAATGCCTACCGTTTACCAAAAATATCTTTGTAGAATCTCCGCTCGCACAAAGCCTAGCCGAAGCCAGAGAGATAAATTACGCAGTCACTACTAACGGCACGCGCCTAGCCGTAGGCTACTTCGACCGCTACAATCCAGTAATCGTATCCTTGTTACGCGAGCTAGCCAAGGGGGATAAAATTTTTTCGATGAGCTTCGTAAGCGGTTTTGCAAACGATGATAGAGCAGATATCGTAGCCAATGCCCTTTTTAGAGATATCGATCTTGTGCGGCTGCTTTCTCACAGCGAGATAGCTTGCATAGAACTTAGCAAAAATATCTCTAAAGAGCGCACTCTAGCCGCATGCGCGACGCTTCACACAAAAAGCGGCTGCTATTGCACGCTAATGCAGTCCAATCTCTATCCGATCAGACGCCACGGTATCGAAATTTGCACCGACAGCGGCGTGTATTTCGGCGATCTAATCTCAATAACTCTTTTTAAAATTACGCCTGACGGGCGCGTAAATCTGCGCGTCGATCGCGATGACTTTTCGCTGCGCCGCGAACACGAAGCATTTTGCGCGATGTGCGACAGCAGTACTAACGCAGGTCTTGCAAGCGTCGAGGATGCGATAAAAATACGAGAAATCATCTCATGAAAAAAGCCCTAATTTTACTCAACATGGGCGGTCCGAACGATCTGAGTGAGGTTGAAGTTTTTTTAAAAAATATGTTTAACGACCCCTTTATTTTGGGCATTAAGAGTGATTTTTGGCGTAGCGTTTTAGCCGCAATCATTGTAAGAAGTAGAGCGGCGGCGGCGCGTAGCAACTACGAAAAACTGGGCGGACGCTCGCCGATATGCTCCATTACCGAAGCGCTTTGCGAGCGGGTAAATGAACTAGCGCGAGCAAAATTCGGCGCGGGATTAAAATTTGAAAATGCAGATGGTGCGCAAAATTTAAAATTTCAGAGCGCAGCTAAATTTCAAAATGAGGTAGAATTTCAGGGTGCCACAAAATTTAATAGCCCAGATTTTAGCGCTACATGCAAGCTGCAAAATTCCGCTAAATTTCAAGAAGGCGGCGAGCCTGGTGGCGAGGCTAAATTTCAAAACCAAACCGAATTTACAAGCGCCGCAGGTGAGCCGGCGCAAGAGGCACAGAGCGAGCCGGCGCAAGACACTCTATTGCAAAACCAGCCGCCGCAGAGCGTCCCGACACAGGGTGAGGCGCTGCAAAATGAAGCGCCGAAGAATGAAAAACCGATAGATGAGCTAATTTGCGATTATGCGATGAATTACACGCCGCCTTTTGCGGAGGACGTGCTTAAAAAATACGCGGATTTTGACGAGATAATTTTGATGCCTTTGTATCCGCACTTCTCAAAAACGACGGTGCAATCGAGTCTGTGTTCTGCCGAAGCCGCACTTAAGCGGCTTGGTATAAAAAATTATAAGATAGTTGATATTTTCTACGACAGCGCCGCTTACAACGAAATTTTACTAAATTTAATTGCGGCGTGCGTCTCGAAATTTAGCGCGGATGAAATTTCTCAAATTTCGCTCATATTTTCCGCACATTCGCTGCCGGTAAAAATGATCACCGCGGGCGATCCTTACGAGGCGCAGATAAATGCACACATGCAAATTTTAAAAGATTTGCTAGCCGCGCGCGGAATTAAATTTAAAGAGATTATTTTGGCGTATCAATCGCGCCTGGGTCCCGTTAAGTGGCTAGAGCCCAATGTTGCGGACGTTTTGCGGGATCTGCAGAGCAAAAAAGCGCTCATATTTCCGATCGCATTTTGCGTGGATAATTCCGAGACCAATTTCGAGCTGGATATTTTTTATAGGGCCCAGGCGCGCGAGCTAGGTTATGAATACTACGAAGTGTGCAAATGCCCGAACTCCCGCGAGGATTTCGCGAAATTTATACTCGCGCAAGCGCTGTAAATTTAGAGATTAAAATTTAATCTTTTAGTTTGGATTTTTTATATTCTATATGAAGCTTGAAGATTGAATACAATGCGGATAAAAATAGCAATATACTAGTTAAGGTTAGTATATTTCTTTGAAAATATAAATTATCCCAATCCTCTGCATTTGAGGTATGTATTTTTGTTCCATCGCAATACCCGTATTCATTTAAAAATCTTTCCGACATTTTAATTTTTACGCAAATTTGATCTATATAGTTTTTGTAAATTAAATCACAAAATTGCATACCGAATTGTTCATAATCTGTCTTGCTATTTCCGATATGCAGATCAAAAATTTTACCGCTTCCTCGCACGGATATATTGCAGCCGGTTCCACCACGATAGCTATCATATTTATGAAATTCGCTTATAGTTCCAACAAAAACAAAAGGATCTTCTATATTTTTTCTACTAGGTGCGCTTTGATATGCTATCAAAAGAAGTATCGGTGCGATAAATGAAACGCAAACAACGATTAGCGTTATAAAAGTGTGTTTCCGATCGAAGCCGAATTTAATCAAATCATACCAATAATCTACGTAGTAAAGCGGATTCTTCATTGCATTCCTTTTGTTGTTTTTGGATACCTCACATATTTTAGAAAAATTCCATCTTTTTTTAGATAATCTCCGATAAGGCTTTAAATTTACATGTCCTTTTCACAAAGATATCTTTACAGATACTGCTTGCTATATCTACCTTGCCTTTAGTTCCACGGAAGGCTAGCACATAGTTACCGCTTCCTTGGAATTCGCCATTATCATTTGCTTCTCCTCTTTCAAGCAAAAGCGCCTGCATATCTGTCCGTTTGTCGACGTAGTCGATGACTCGATATTTGGAATTTAGTTTATATATTTTTTCTTTG
>NZ_CALIIS010000208.1 GCF_938017705.1 uncultured Campylobacter sp. | reverse complement strand
CTATTTTTTCGCCGCATTCGCCGTAAAAGGCACCGTCTTCGTGTTTTGCAAAAGTGATTTTATGCCCTAAAATCGTAGGGCTGCACCCATATAGGCATAATGCGACAAAAGATATAACAAAATTTTTCATCTCTTCTCCTACTTAAAATACGCTCTATCTTTTATTTAGCTCCCCAAGTCTTTTGACCGTTAGGCCAAAGTTGCTCTATTTCATCCTTCTTGACATAGTACTCCGTATCGCCGCAAGGATAGTAAATTTTACACCATTTATCGTTACAAGATTCTATCGGAACCATAGTCGATGTGCCATTATAATAGTGAGATAAAGTCTCTACTAGCTTATATTCATATTCACCGCTTTTTTGGTTTTTAGATCTTGAATATATATCTAAAAAATCCTCAAGGTTCCTCGGTACGTAAAGTTTATCATGAGGTATATAGTCATGAAAAATAAAACCGCAGGCAGTTCTATATCTATTCGTACTCGGAGCAAAAAAGCGATTACTTAGGCTACACCCCGCTAGTAAAGCAACATATGCCAATGACAACATAACAAATTTATTCATTTCTTTTTCCTCTCTTCTATAATATTGCGTATCGCGTCTTGTACTTCTTGATGCTTTTGACGCCCCCGCCGGCGAATTTTAGCAAAATATACGCCTTTGTTCATATGGGAAACCCCTAATGCGAAAAAGCCCCTAATAACACTCCTAATATTTCGAAAAAGATTATATCTAAAATAAAAATGAAAGGAGCCTGAATGGCTAAAATTTAAGATAGGCGCCTGCGCGCAGGAACCAAATGCAACTAAAAAGAAGTGATTAAAATTTAAAAATAGATTAATTGGTGGAGGTGTGCGGGATTGAACCGCAGTCCGAAAACAAACGACCAAAGCCTCTACATGTTTAGCAAAAGTGAAGTTCTCGCGCAGGCTCGCTCACTTTCCAAAACGACCCGCCGGCGCAAAGACTAGGATTTCACCCTACGGCTCGTCACGCCGCAGAGCTACGCTATCACAGATTACCCGCCGCTGCGCTTAGATAGTATCGGCGCAGAGCAGGGCTCGACTGGACTTACGCAGCTTTAGCGTAAGCAGGAGCAAATTTAACGTTGTTTGCGTTTAAATTTAGTTTGGATTTTATACGCTGTATCCAAAGCGACATGCCGCCTTGACCCATCCGTTCCCGTCGAAGCCAAGTCACCCCCGAAAGAATGTGCGCGCATTCTACTTCAAAATTTTATAAATGTCAAATTCGGCTTATGCTAGAATTGTGTTCAAATTTTAACCAAATCAAGGAGCCAAAATGTCAAAAATCACGCTTTCTAAATTATACGAGATGAAAAAATCCGGCGAAAAGATCGTGATGATCACCGCCTACGACGCGCTTTTTGCTAAAATTTTCGACGACGAGGTCGATATGGTACTCGTAGGTGATAGCCTAAATATGAGCTTCGGCGGGCACTCCGAGACCCTGGGCGCAAGCGTAGAGCAGATGATCTATCACGCGCGCGCCGTAAGACGGGGGCTCAAGCGAGCGTATATGGTCGTGGATATGCCGTTTTGCTCGTGCGCGACGCCAGAGCTCGCGCTGCAAAACTGTGCCAAAGTCTATGAGAGTACCGGCTGCGACGCCGTTAAGATCGAAGGCGGCGCGCATATGGCAGATACCGTGGCGCTGCTTAATCGAAACGGTATCGCCGTGATGAGCCACATCGGGCTTAAGCCGCAGTTTTCGCGCTTCGCGGGCGGCTACAAGGTAAGCGGACGCGGAGAGGAGGGCGCGCGCGAGGTCTTAAACGACGCTAGAGCGCTTGTCGAGGCGGGCGCGGTGCTGCTGCTGGTGGAGGGGACGATCTGCTCAGTCGCAAATCAAGTGGCGCTCGGCACCGACGTGCCCGTCATCGGCATCGGCGCGGGCGCGGGCATAGACGGACAGGTGCTCGTGTGGAGCGATATGTGCGGATTTTTCACGGAGTTTCGGCCGAAATTCGTTAAGCGTTATTTAGACGGCGCCGAGCTGGTAAAAGGCGCGGTGCGCGAATACGCGCGCGAAGTCAAGAATGAGAGCTTCCCGAGCGAGGAGTTTGAATACAAGCAGTAGCGGGATTTGAGCTAAATTTTAAAATTTACGCGCCGAAATTCTAGCGATAAAGCCCCGCTTGCCTTAAAAAACAATGCTTCGTTTTCGCGCATCGCGGGCTATGCAAACAACTCGCGCCACTTAAAATTTATCGGCGAGAGCTATTGTGAGCGCTTTATCGAGCGCGAGAAATTGTAGGCGCTTTGGGCGGATACTCTACGCGGTATTTTATACGGGGGCGCCGTGCGAGAGTTTGAGCGCTTCTGCATGCGGGCGCTATTTCTGTCGCTGACTGCAACGCGCGAGCGCTTTTCATGAATGCTCTCACGCTGCAGCTCTAAAATACGCTGCAAACGATAAATTTTACGCACGCAGCCGTATAACTCAAACATAAACCAGCCGTCACGCCTAAACGGCTTATAAAATTTAAGGAGAAAATTTGGCTAAAGCTTTAAAAACCTTCATAGCCGCAGTTCTGGGTTTGCTCTTTTGTGTAAAGGTACTGCCGATTTTGGCGGTATTTTTTGCGTTTAATTCTTTCTTTGATAAAGATGATATGGAGCTGGATAAAGCCCCGTTAATGCAAAATTACGAGCAAAATCGCGAGAAATTTTTGGATCTGTTAGCTTTTGCCGATCGCAACTTCCCTAAAAATTTGCGCGTTACGATCCAGAGCACCTACGGCGATGAGTATATTTGGATCGATTTGGACGGCAACGAAACGAAATTTTATTCAAATTCCATTTTCAGAGATAATGCGCCGAGCATCAGCGATGGGTTAAAGCTCATCGGCTGGGATAAAAAGACATTCGGGGAGCTAAAGTCAAAGCTTGCGGCGATAAACGCCAGAACCATCGTGCTAAATAGAAGCGGCGATAGCGGGGTGCCTTGGGCAGAGATCACCTACCGATACGTGGAGCACTTCACCGATAGCTATCAGTTTTATGCCCCTGATAGCCCGAAGCTCGCCAAGCTACACGCCAAAGGCTGCTCGAAAAAATTCCAAAACGACGGCGTAGTGTTTTTGTTCGAGAGCACAACGTCCGGCTCATATAGAGCGTTCTGTAGCAGCGATAATAATAAGAGCGTTTTGGTCGAAGAGCACGATTTGTAGAACTAGGCTCGCGCAGGAAAAATTTAGCGCCTTAATTTTGGGCGCGATCGATAAGGCGTCGCGAGGCTGCGAGGCTAAATTTAATCGCACGAGCCCGCGTTGAGCTTAGCGACAGATTTTATAATCCGCGCTAAATTCTAAGTCGTCTTGAAAAACGAAATGTCGCGCGAAATTTTACCTAGCCGCGCAAGGTAGAATTCTGCATAAAATTCTACGCAGAATTTCTTGCAAAATTTTAACCGACTGCGCGAGACGGAATTCTGGCTAGCTGCGTGCCGCAAAGCTTGAAGCGTAGAATTTAAAGCCTCGCTGCCGCAAAAAACGAGGTCTGCATTAAAAATTCTACGAGACAAAATTTTGTCGCAAAATTTCGCTGCAAAATTCCAAGCACCGAATTTAATATCGCAAAATTCGAGCGCCAAATTTTACGTCGCAAAATCTCGCGCGTATTTTTCAAACGGCTAAATTTCGCTTTTAAATTCTACGCGCTAAATTCCGTGCTACCGCTTGCAATCGCTGCTTGCGAACGCCCAAAGCCTTAAATTCTACATACCAAATTCCGCGTCGTAAAATTTAGCGCAGTTAGCGATCCGCGCGCTGTTTGGGAGCCGTCACAATAAAATTCCGCACTTAAGGCATGGCGAGCGTAGCGGCATGAGCGTAGTTTTAAATCCGCTACGCTAAAATTCCGCAGTCTTTCGCGACGGGCGCTCTGTTTTTTAACCCCGGCCCTAAGCGCGTACCGTAAAATTCCGCGTCGCAAATTTTATCTCGCTCGCAAAGATGGCGCCTTGCTAAAATTGTCAAAATTTAGCCATTTTTCGCTACACTTGCTAAAATTTTAAAAACGATTAAAGAGAGATTATGGACAGAATTGTAGAGATCGAAAAGATGCAGCTCGATGAGAGCGTGGAGAGCTCGCTGCGCCCGTCGAGCTTCGAGGATTACGTGGGGCAGGAGAAGATCAAATCAAACCTCGCTATCGCGATCGCCGCGGCGAAAAAGCGCGCCGACGTGCTCGATCACGTGCTTTTCTACGGGCCGCCGGGGCTTGGTAAAACCACGCTAGCGCACATCATCGCCACTCAGATGGGCGCCGCTATTAAGGTTACCGCCGCGCCGATGATCGAAAAGGCGGGCGATCTGGCGGCGATTTTAACAAACCTACAAAGCGGCGACGTGCTTTTCATCGACGAGATCCACCGCCTAAGCCCCGCGATCGAGGAGGTGCTGTATTCGGCGATGGAGGACTTCCGCCTTGACATCATCATCGGCTCGGGTCCCGCCGCGCAGACCATCAAGATCGACATTCCGCACTTTACGCTCATCGGCGCCACGACGCGCGCGGGCATGATCTCGGCGCCGCTGCGGGATCGCTTCGGCATGCAGTTTCGCTTGCAGTTTTACACGCACGCCGAGCTTGCGCGGATAGTGCAGATCGCTTCTGTTAAACTCGGGAAGGAGAGCGCGGCCAACGCCAGCGCCGAGATCGCGCGCCGCTCTCGCGGCACTCCACGTATTGCGCTGAGGTTGCTGCGCCGCATACGCGATTTTGCCGAGGTGCGCGACGAGGGCGCTATCTCACACGATCGCGCGCGCGAAGGGCTCGAGGCGCTGGGCGTGGACGAGCAAGGCTTTGACGAGATGGATATAAAATATTTGGAAATTTTATTTGACGCCAAGCGCCGTGCCTTGGGGCTTAGCACGATCGCGGCGGCGCTTAGCGAGGATGAGGGCACGATCGAGGACGTTATCGAGCCCTATCTGCTCGCCAACGGCTACATCGAAAAGACCGCCAAAGGCCGCATCGCAACCGATAAGGCGCGCGAGGCGCTCGGTCGCGTGCTAAAGGCCGCGGAGAGAAATCTGTTTGAGGAGTGACCTGCGGGTTTAAAATTTAATCGAGCTTGGCGGGTGTTCAAACATTATTTATGGGCTATCTACGTTTAGACAAGCTCTACGGCTGCCTAGTAATGTGTATGCTGCGCGTCGCCCGAGGGTTGTTTGCTCGGCGAGTGCTTGAGCGCGCGCTTTGTAGCTAGCTCGCCGCCTTTAGTCTTTTAAATTTTATTTCGAAATTCCAATAAACATACTCGCTGTCGCGCGCCGTATGCGCAGGAATGCCGCTCGTAAATTCTATGAAATTTCAAAATTTAATCGAAATCTGATAAAAAAATTTATAAAATAGCTCATCAAATTTCAAAAGGATAAAATTTTGCCGACGCCAAAGGATAACGCCGCAAGCCGCAATGAAAACCAGGCCGAAAACGTGGCTCAAAATAACGCCGAAAGTAACGCTAAAAGCGAGGCTCAAAATTTCACTGAAAATCAGACCGCAAATAATGAGGAGGGCAAAATCGAAGCCGCCGCCGAAAATCAAAGCGAAAACCGGATCAAAACCGATAAGGCCTCATCTGCCGGTGCGGCCGCGCTTAACGACGCTGCCGAAGCCAACGAAACCTTCTCGGCTAATGCTTCCGCATTAGGCGACGCCGCCGCTTCCGGAGCCGCTGCGGGCATGAAAGCAGGCCTTGCCAAGGCTAGCGGGCGCGCGAAAACGAACAAGATATTTTTTATCGGCGCTACTTTGCTGATGTTTTGCTGCGTGATCTATCTGTTTTCGCCGTTTTTGATGGTGATCGCAATCGGCGTACTGATGGCGGTGGCGACCTCGGGTCTGCACACTAAAGTAACGAAGCTGTGTCGCGGCAGGCGCATGCTAGCCTCGGTGCTTAGCCTGTTTTTGCTCTGCGCGCTTTTTTTCGTGCCCTTCATCTACGCCGTGATCGAGATCGCCAAAAACGCCGCGAGCTTCGATATGGCGCGCTTAAACGATGCGCTTAGCTACGTTCAGAGCCTAAACATCAAGCTGCCAGGGCCTTTTGAAAAATTTGATACGCAGTTTCGCTCGTTTTTGGCGAACCTAGACGTCGCGGGCTTAGCGAAACAGATCATCTCCTATCTCTCGGTCGTCGGAAAGTCCAGCGCGAAATTTATCGTCGATATGGTGCTTATCGTCGTGTTTTGCTTTTTTGCATACCTCTACGGCGAGAGCTTCAAGCGCTTTTTTAAAAAAATTCTACCCGTCGAGCCCGCGCAGATCGATTATATCTTTTCCGAGACGGCAAATACGATGAGCGTCGTGTTTTACTCGACCATCTTCAACGCCGTATTGCAAGGCTTTTTGTTTTCGATCATCGCAGGGATCTTCGGCTTTGACGCGCTGCTGATGGGGGTGCTTTTCGCCTTCTGCTCGCTCATCCCCGCAGTCGGCGGCGCGCTCATCTACGTGCCCACCGCGCTATACGTGCTAGCGGGGGGCAGTACCTCGGGTGCGATCGTGATAATGGCGTATTGCGTGATATTGATCTCGACGCTCGCAGACAGCTTCGTAAAGCCGCTCGTGATCAAATTTATCAACTCGCGCCTAGTCGAAAACCCAGCAAACATCAACGAGATGCTGATCTTTTTCTCGATGCTTTCGGGCATCAGCACGTTCGGGTTCTGGGGCGTGATCCTGGGGCCCGCGATTTTAACGCTATTTATCGCTGTGCTAAATTTATACGATTATCTAAAAAAGATAGAATTCGAGTAGGGCTTGCGCCGCTGGGCGCTTTTAAATTTATGAAAATGCTGCCCATAAAGCGCAATGCCAGCACGCCCTTGCGGCTCTTACGCCCTTGCGGCTTTTTGTCCGTTCGCGCTCTTGCGCGGGCTTAAAGGCTTTAAATTTAAAGGCAAATTTTAATTTCAGCTGCTGCTCGCGCTCTTTGACGAATTTTAGAGCAAAGATCGCGAGTATCGGCGAGGTTATTTTGGGTCGCGTCATGCGGCGGCGCAGTATTTTTAAGCTACACCGCACGGCGTGGCGAAATTTTATGGATTAGAGTTTAAATTTAAAGTAGTCGATAATAAAAGAAAGAATTTTAACTTCAGCTCTAGCAAGCAATGCCCAGCAACTCAATACCCACTTTCGTCGCCTTCTCCTTGTGAGTTAAAATTTATCTTATTCTTTTGATTCTTTAAATTTTGGTATTGATTGAAAAGTATGTCCGTCTCATGTTTATCATAGTATAAATTTTTATTATAAAATATCGTTTCATAATCGAGATTGCTCCCCTTGTCGTATATTGAAATGAAAGAAAATATATATTCTCTATCGCAATCCATATTTTCATCAATTATCTTTTTATAGTTATAGCAAAACGGGTATATGCTCTTTTTTTGTTGATAAACTACATCCCTAAATATAGAGTTTAAAAGCCACCTATAACATCTGTTTTCTGGAGTAATTATGTCAAATTTTTTAGTTTTTGTTTCGTACATAATTGGTAATTGTATGTCATTTTTACTTATAAATACAAAATCAGTAAATAGGTCGAATGAGTGGTTGGCGCCATCTCCAAACCTCATATATATAAAATTATCTATAAAATTTCCATCTTCGTCAATCAAATGCTTTTGCTCCCAAGGATAAAATAGCCGTAGTTTTAAAACCTCGTCGTTTTCTATAATCTCTTCGGCGTTTTTTATAGGCTTGCCGTTTTTGCAAATTTTAGAGCCCAGATCCATTAGATAATCAAAATTTAGCCTTTTATCCAGCTTCCAAAATTCGCATCTATCATCTGGATATTTATCGCCGTTACACCATGAAAATCTTACTCTCTCATAGCCGTTTTTGTCTAAGTGAATATCCGCCATCTTGCCGAAATCTATTTGCGGATAATTATCTAAGTAGTGAAGCTTTTTTAGGTAATCTTTTAAATTTAACTCTACGATCTCTCTTTGCGTTAGATTTTTATCGCTAAAATCAAGCGCTTCTAAGATAGCTGAAATTCTATATGTGGGCAGCAAGGCGATAAATATGCAAAGCCAGATCAGAAAAACTATTATACAAAGGTACTTTAGGCGCAAGCTTACTCCTTCGGGCAGATTGCGCTATATTATCCAATGCAAGCTTAACGAGCCCATAATCCGCAGTGCTTGCAGCAAACGACTTGCTGTAAAAATTCCAAGCTTGTTTGCGCAGTTAAAATTATATAGTTAAATTTGGTAGTTAAATTTGAAATTTTAAAATTTCTCGGCGCGAGACGCTTCGGCTTGCGAACGGCGGCGACGGAGTTTTTAAATTTTACGCCCGCGCCGTGTAATGGATTTAGAAATTTAAAATTTACGTCCGTGCCACGCAATCGGTTTGAAATTTTAAAATTTACGCGCGCTTCAGCGCGTCTTGCGGACACAGCGCAAAATTTCATATCGCAGCGTGGATTTAAAATTTTAAAATTTACTCAAGAGCTGCCGTTTGCTCCGCGTCGTGTTTTGCCGAACGCAGACAAAGCCGAAGCAGGGCGCGGATGCAGCATAGCAGAAAAACGGCGCGCGGTTAAACTTACTTATGCGGGCGGATATTTGAATTCTACGCGTCGCCACATAGTGCGACTTTATAGCACGGCCGTACGGCACGGCTACGAAGCAGGGTGCGCAGAAAAATTTAGCAAATTTGACTTCACAAGCGCGCTTTTAAATTTCATCTCCTTGCCGCCGCGTAAATTTAAACCTGCGCTTTTGAAATTTTCGCCCGAGGTGCCGCGCGATAGATATGAAATTTTAAATTTTACATCCAAGCTGAGCGACGGATCTGAAATTTTAAAATTTACGCCCGAGCTGCGTAAATTTAAACCGACGCCCGCGGTGCGTTTAAATTTCGCTTTAAATTCCGTGCCGCACGCCAGCGCCGTTAAATTTGAAAATGGCGTTAAATTTAAAGGTGCCGCTAAATTTAAAAGGAGTGCGCGATGAACGCTCTGCGAAAATCCCTACTTAGAATTCGCGCGCTTATTAAGAAGGAATTTTTGGCGATGTTTCGCGACAAGGGCACGCGTATGGTGCTGATCGTGCCGGTGCTGGTGCAGGCGATCATATTCGGCTACGGCGCGAATTTCACCCCTGAGCAGGTGCGCTACGCGATTTTGGACGACGCCCGCGATGCGACGTCCGCCGCGCTGGTGCAGAGCATCGCCGCTACACCGATGTTTAAGACGGATCTTGGCTGCAAAGACCTAGCCTGCCTGCGCCGCGCCGTAGGCGAGGGCGAGGCGATCATCGGGATCTATTTCGGCAGCGATTTTAAGGACACGCACGAGCTTTTGATCATCGCGGATTCGCGCAATACGACCTCCGCAAACACCGTCATCGGCTTCGTGCAGGCCATAGTGCAGGAATACAACTCGCAGCATTTTGTCAATTTAATCAGCATAAATTCGCGCTATGTTTTTAACGAAAACACGATCACGCGCTACACGATCATGACGGGGATGATTTTGGGGCTTTCGATGATTCAGGTGCTGATGCTATCGGCGTTTAGCGTCTCTCGCGAGCGCGAGGAGGGGAGCTTCGATATGATGCTGATGACGCCCGCAAACCCGCTTGAGATGCTGATCGGCAAGGCTGTGCCGCCCGTGCTGATCGCGATCGCGCAGGGGCTCGCGCTGTTTTTGATCTGCGTATTTTACTTCGAAATTCCGTTTCGAGGGCGCTTTGCCCACCTTTTTGCGATCATCGCGATCTTTAGCGCTTGCAACGTAGGCATCGGCCTCGTGATCTCGACCGTCTGCAAAACCTCGCTGCAATCGGTCGTGAGCTCGTTTTTGTTTCTGTTGCCGTGCATTATGATAAGCGGGCTGATAACGCCTGCGGACGCGATGCCGCGGTGGTTTTACTACATCGCGCACCTAGATCCGATGTATTATGCTAACAACTGCATGTGGCGGATCTATCTGGAGGGCGCGGACCTGGGCGAGCTGTGGCATCTAATCGTGCCGCTGCTGCTGATCGGCGCGGGCACGATGGCGCTGGCCGCGTCGCTTTTTAGGAATAAGCTGGACTAGGGATTTAGATCGGAATTTTAGTTTAGAATTTTGGCTTGGATTTTGCTTCGTCGTGAACTTCTGCTTAAAATTTTAAATTGATCGCGGAATTTCAACTTGGAATTTTGCCCTAAATTTTGCGCGTTCGTAGCGGATAAAATTAAATCAAAATTCCGCGTTCCCGCCCGATGCGCCGCGCGCCGTGATAAAATTTCGCGCCTTGAATTTTAAAAATTTTGCTAAATTCCGTATTGCGAGTAGAGTTAGAATTTAAATCCGGGGTTGCCCGGGCGTCTTGCGGCAGTCGTATCATCTGCGCTCACTTTGGAAGCAGGCATATTTGCGGTATCTGCGCTCGCCTTGGAAGCGGGCTTTTTCGCATCGTCCGCGTCCGATTTCTTAAAAGCGGCGAGTTTACTGTAAATGCTCGGTTTTTCGCCGTCCGCGCCTAGCTTGGTGCCATCAAGCTCGCTAGAATTTTCCGCGCCGCATAACCTTGCGGGGTTGAATTTTATCCACGCTATGATTAGCAAAATCCCCGAAAACGCTGTTACCAGCGACGCTGTGATTAGATACGGCAGAGCGAGGATTACGCCTATTTTAGCTAGCGCGCCCAATACCGCTTCGCAGAGCCATGCCACGGACACCACTATGCCGTAGATTTTAAATAAATCCACGCCGCTAAGTGTGGCTAGGCGGCAGTTTAATACGCCCCAGATTATCACCGCTGCGCACGTCGAAAGGACGTAGAGCAGGGTGTAGAGCAGACCTAGCATCGCGCCCTCTTTTAGCGCTACTACCATGGCGCAGTAGCACAAAATCGCGACGATCGGGATACTTTCTATCAGTCTATAGGTCTTAACGAAGCGCACGCCTAGTGCCTTTTCTAGGCAAACGAAGCAGTCGTAAAATATCGCTAGCGTCGCTAGTAGCGCTAAAACTCTAAAAATCGCGACCGCGTCCTCGTCTATGTCGCTTACGCCCACCGTGCCGCTTATACCGATGCCTAGCAAAATCACGGCGCCTAAAACTCCGCGGAATTTCGCCTTGCGAAGCAGATCTTGCTTTGAAATTTCTTTCATTTTTATCCTTTGAATTTTCTAAATTTACGCGCTATCTTGCGGCTTTGCTGCGGCGGCGGCGCGCTTGACATTGCTATAACAGCGCGGCTTGGACGTTGCGGTTTAGACTTGCAAAAGCGCGAGGTCGCTGCAAAACGAAAGCGCTTCGGCTTAGGCGAGCTTTTCTATCTTGCTCCAAGCTAGCAGGTGCACGACGCTAGTTATTATGAGAGAGGCAAACGGCAAAAATTCCTTAAACGATGTGATGACTAAAGCCGTAACCGCATCGTCAGTTTGCGGCTTGGAGTTAGCCAAACCGAAGGGTCCCGCGCCACATAGCCAATTTAGCGCAAAAAAGAAGGCGCAGAGCCACACGTAGATCCGAAAGGTCATCACGCCGCTTACGCGCGCCAAAGAGAAATTTATGCGAAGCCACGCTACGATTATGTAGATTGCGGCTGCGGGCGCTGCTAAATTCCATATTGTCTCTCCTGTTGTCTCTCTAACCATCTCTTCTCTACAAGAACTTATCGGATGAAATAATGAAAACACCGAGATACAGATGAAAACAATTATGCAGTTGCGGTAAAGCGCCGCCGCTTTTATGCCGGTGAGCGCTGAAATTTTGCTGAGTGCTCTTAACCTATAAATCACCGAGAAGCAAATAAAAGCGATAAAAATTCCACCTATGATCACGATATTATATGGATACCCCGGTATGCCCTCAAAAACAAAATCTATCGCCATCAAAACCACCGGTAACGCCGCTAAAAATAGATCGATGCCGGCGCTGATCATCCCATTTTTTCTTGCTTGAGATACGGTGTCTTGCACGTCGTATAACTCCTTTTAAAAATTTATTTCAATATACAAAAAGCAGATGTAAAACGCTAATCAAACCGAAAAGAGCGAAATTTTATCGTGACAAGAGGTTTATGAAATTTAAAATTTAAACCTCCGCGCTTATCTTTTCTATCTTGCTCCAAGCTAGTAGGTGCACGATGCCAGTTATTATGAGAGCGGCAAACGGCAGGAGCAGTTTAAGCATTACGACAGCAATAGCTAAAGCCGAGACCTGCTCGGTCCGCGGCTCGGAGGAAATAGCTATAGCAATAATCGCTACGTTGCATAGTATATTTAACACGAAAAGTCCCACGCAGAGCCACACATAAGTCCGAAAGGTACTCACGCCGCTTACGCGCGCCAAAGAAAAATTTATGCGAAACCATGCGACGATTATGTAAATAACGCCTACGAAAAGCGCTAGTCCAAATATCGCCGCAAATGGATTATCATTCTGCCCGCCGTCTGCGTCAGGCTCCCTCGGATAAAGGTAATTAAGCACGAGCGCTAGCGCAAAAAAGCAGACGCAGATTATTATGCAGTTGCGATAAAGCGTCGCTGCTTTTATGCCACTAAGCGCTGAAATTTTTCGGAGTGCCTGCAATCTGAAAAATGCCGAAACACAAATAAAAGCGATCAAAATTCCGCTAGCGATATAATTTGTCATCTCGTCGTCAAAGATTCTTGGTCTGTCGAAAGAGATAAAGCCTACCACAATAAAAACTACGGGTAGCGCTGCTAAAAACAGATCGATTCCAGCGCTAATCATCCCATTTTTTCTTGCCTGAGATACAGTGTCTTGCATAATAAGCCCTTTTAAAATTTGCCATGAAGTATACATAAACAAACGTAAAGCACAGATTAAACTGCGAAGTTTAAAATTTCAAAATTTCATCGCAGCTAAATTTCGTTGCAGACAAGCACATGCTGCGGAATTTCGGAATTTCATCGGAGCGAGCATAAATTCCGTCACTGGATTTTAAAACGAAATTCCGCCTGTGGATTTGCGGGGTAGAATTTCGCGGTGGAATTTCAAATCTCAAGCACGGCATAATTTCATTGTACGCTTCGAAAACCGGCAAGCCACAGGTAGAATTCCGCTATGAAGATTTCTACTCGGAATTCCGCGGTAAAATTTCACTATGGAATTTAGACCAGAATTCTAAGGCAAAACCTCAATATAAAATTTTAATCGGAATTTCAAGATGGCATTTCAAAACAAAATTTCGCGATTTAAATTTCACTCAAAACAAAATCCCACGATTTAAAATTTCGCGCCGATTGACGAGTTGCTTTGTCGCGCTGATCACGTGCAGCTCGTCGCGCTACTTCACCTGCGCGCTGAAAATCTGCGTGATGCTGGGGATTTGCTCGCCCTCTATGTCAAATTTCGCCGTTTTGATCTGTACGCCGTAGAGCGAGCTAAGCGCGGCTTCAGTTAAAATTTCGTTGCTTGCGCCGTAGTTGTAGCTAAGATCATTTCGCAAGATTAGTGTGCGATCGGCGACTGCGAGGGCGTGGTTAGGCTGATGGGTGGTAAAAACTATGCTCGCATCGCTATTTGAGCGCAGATTTGCGATGAGGCTTAGCACGCGGTCTTGGTTTTTGATATCAAGCGCGCTGGCAGGCTCGTCCAAAAACAGCACGTCGCTACCGCTAGCTAGGGCTCTAGCAAAGAGCACGAGCTGCCTCTGCCCGCCGCTAAGGGCGTTAAAGCTGCGCTTTTGCAGATGGGCGACACCTAGCGTATCCAGAGCGTCAAGGCAGATTTGAATATCCTTTTTGCCCGGTTTTGAAAAGAGCGAGATCTCGCGTACCCGCCCCATCAGTACGATGTCAAGCACGCTGTAATCAAACGCGACGTTAAAACTCTGCGGCAAGAAAGCAAATTTTGCCTTGCGCACGATCTCGCCTTCTTTAGGCTGCAAAATCCCCATCATACACGACATTAGCGTACTTTTGCCTTGCCCGTTTAAGCCCAAAATCGCTAATGTTTGAGAGCTGGAAAGCTCGAAGCTTAAGTTGCGAAAGCAGAATTTTTCCGCCTCGTAGTAAAAGCCAGCGTTTTTTACCTCAATTAGATTTTGCATTTTTGGCGCTCCTTTTTAGAAGTAGGGCAAAGATCGGGCTTCCGATGAGAGCGGATAGAATTCCCAAAGGAATTTCGGCGCTACTTAGCGAGCGAGATAGATCGTCGATTGCCAGCATAAAGATCGCTCCTGTGATGAAGCAGGCAGGCATTAGCTTCACGTGGTCGCTGCCCGCAATGAGCCTGGTGGCGTGTGGCACCACAAGACCTACCCAGCCGATATTTCCGCTGACGCTAACTTGTACAGCAATCAGAGCGGTGCAAAGCGCTAGGATCGTGCAGCGCAGAAACTTAACATCCACGCCTAGCACGCGCAAATCATCATCATTTAGGCTGAGTAGATTAAACCGCCATCTCAGCGCGATTAAGACTGCAGAAGCGGGCAGGGCGATCGCGCACATCAAAATTACTTTATCATATCCTGCGCTTACGAAGCTTCCTAGTAGCCAAAAGACGATATTAGGCAGCACTTCCTCATCGTCTGCCAGATACTGCACCAAGCTCGTAAGTGCGGCAAATACGCCGTTAATGACTATACCTGCCAAAATGAGCGAGAAAATATCGGCGCGTGCTACGAATTTTGCCAAAAGATAGAGCAAAAATAGCGCCGCAAGTCCGAAGCAAAATGCAAAACCCGCAAGCCATAAGCCGCTCAATCCTAGCAAAATACAAAGCGCGCCGCCGAATGCCGCTGCAGTGCTAACGCCTACGATGTGCGGGCCAACGAGCGGGTTTTTAAATACCGCCTGTAAGCTCAAACCCGCGATAGCAAGCGCTCCACCGCAAAGGCTGGAGAGTAGAATGCGCGGAATTCTAACATCCATCATCACACTTTTGGCGGCTTCATCGCCGCCTCCGCTAAAGAGAATTTTAAAAATTTCTTCTAACGGTATATGAAATTGTCCGCTAGCGAGCGAGATTAGCGCCAGCACTACCCAAAAAAGAAGCAGGATTACGTTTAGCATTATTTTTGATATTTGACGCGGTAAAATTTCTCGTAGAATTCCTCTACTTTTTTATCAAAGTTTGCGTCCTTAAAATTTTGCGGATAAAGTTTCATCGCAAGCCATTCCTCACCAAGCGCCATTGCTTCGGCAGTCGGATGACCCCATGCTTTAACGAATTCGGGCATTAGATAAATTCTATCCTCTTTCACGGCGCTAAGACCTTTTAGCGCAGGGTTTGCCTTAAGTTCGGCAGGTACTTGAGGATAGCGGTTTTGCACTAAGATAATCTGCGGATTCCATGCTAAAATTTGCTCCGGCGAAACCTGCTTGTAGCCCTTTATATCTGCAGCGGCGACGTTCGTCGCACCCGCTCTTGCTAACATTACGCCAGTATATTTGCCGCTACCGTAGGTCGTAAGATCAGGATTTGCCATATAAACTCTAGGTCTTTTATCTACGATAAAATTACTAAATTTGGCATTTAAATCAGCTTGCGATTTTTTAACGAAATCTATTAGTTCAGCGGCATCCTTTTCGTGATTGCTTAGTTCGCCTAAAATTTTAACCCCCTCGTAAAAGCCCTCATCGTAAGCAGCGAAGCTATCGCGCTCATCTTTAAAGGTCGGATTTAGCTTAGCTTTTTCCTCTTGTGCAGAGCTGAAAAATGAAATACCTACGACTGGGATTTTCAACTCCTCCATTTTAGCGATATATTCTTTAGGGAAGTAGTTGACCACTACGACCGCATCAGGCTTTAGACTAAGCAGAGCTTCGTAATTGACATCTTTGATATCGCCTGGATTAGGTAGGTTTTTAAAACTCGGTGCCAAACGATTATACTCTTTGCCTAGGCGCTGCTCCCAGCTTTTTAGGATGCCTACGACCTTATCTTGGGCGTTGATTTCGTTTAAGACATTGAGTGCTTCGTGGTGTAGCACGACGATGCGATTTACTTGATCTGGGATCGTGACCTTGCGACCGAGCTGATCTGTAATCGTGCGATCTGCAAAAGCCAGGCTAGCGCAAAGCGCTGCACCAAGAAGGATTGAGTGAAGTTTAAGCATTTTTTCTCCTTGAAAATTCCGCAAAATATGCGGGGTTAGAATAGTGGAATTATAGCCGATCGGCATAAAACCCAGATAAATTTTTATATAAATTTCATTTTGTCGTGGGGGATTTCAGATGCTTTCGTAGGGCAGAATTTTGTGATTTTACGCAGAATTTTGCTAGTAAAAATTTTTACCCGTCTCCTCTAGGCTCACGGGATACTGCCCGATGCCAAGCGATACCGCAAACAGAAGCACCCAAAGCAGCAGCAGGGCTGAAAATTTCATTTATAACTCGTGCGGTAGAATTTTTGATAAAATTCCTCTACTCTTTTGTCAAATTCCGCCTCGTCAAAGTGCTTCGGATAGAGCTTCATCGCTAGCCACCACTCGCCAAGCGCCATGGCTTCGGCAGTCGGATAGCCCCACGCTTTGGCGTATTCGGGCATCATGTAAATTTTATCCTCTTTAACCGCGCTTAAATTTGCAAGCTGCGGGTTGGATTTGAGCTCTGCCGGCACCTGAGGGTAGCGATCCTGCACGAAGATCATCTGCGGCGCCCACGCTAAAATTTGCTCTGCGGATACCTGCTTGTAGCCTTTGATACTATCCGCCGCGACGTTTTGCGCGCCTGCACGCATAAACATTATGCCCGTGTATTTACCGCTGCCGTAGGTCGCAAGATCGGGATTTGCCATGTAGATTTTAGGCCTTTTATCGACGATAAAGTCACTAAATTTAGCCTTTAGCTGCTCTTGCGAGGTTTTGACGAAGCTTATGAGCTCGGCGGCCTCTTTCTCGCGGTTTACGACCTTGCCAAGAAGCTCTATGCCGTCATAAAAGCCCTCGGTATAGGCCGCCTCATCGTCTTTGAAGGTCGGATTTAGCTTACCTTTATCGGCGGCGTCGCTGCACTGGAAGCTAACGGCGACGACTGGGATTTTGAGCTCCGTCATCTTGTCGATGTATTCTTGCGGGATGTAGTTCGTGACGATCACGACGCCCGGCTTTAGCAAAGCACCGCCTCGTAGTTGATGACCTTTAGATCGCCCGGTGTGGGCATATCTTTGAGGCTAGGCGCTAGGCGGATGTAGTTTTTGTCGAGCGACTTTTCCCATGACTCCTGCACGCCGACGACCTTATCCAGCGCGTTTAGCTCATTTAGCGCGTTTAGGCTTTGGTGCTGAAGTACGACTATGCGCTTAACCTGATCAGGCAGCGTGACGTCGCGGCCTAGCTGATCGGTTACGACGCGGTCTGCAAAAAGCGAACTCGCGCACAGCGCAAGAGCTAGCGCAAAAGAGTGAAATTTGCTCATGTTTTTTCCTTTAATTTAGATTATATACTTCTTAATACGCCCGATTTTGCGTGCTTTTTAGGCGATTGCATTTAGAAAATATACTTTGAAATATTATAGATTTTTAATGATAAATTTTAGGTAAAAGATGAAATTTTAAAGTAGGGCAAATTTGAAAATTTACATCGTACATATGAATTTCGCATAGAATTTCGCGGTGCGATATGGAATTTGTGAAGCAAATTTGTGAAATTTCAAGCGCTCGCACGTAATTTTAGATTGGATTTTATGATCTATTTTGCGGCGTCGTCCATAAATTTTTATTCCAAAGCTCTGCACCAGAAATTCCTTTAATCCTAATCCAAGCGATAAGTTCTAAAATTTCAGATAAAATGATTACCGTAAGTGCGGCATAGCGGGCAGGCGCGCTGCTATACCACGACTTATCGACGTCGAGCATTTTAAGAAGTTTAAGAAGCGCTTCCCAAATTAAAGTTATCACGGCGCAAAGATAGAAAATTTTGCTTCCGCTTGCCTTGCCGAGCAAGTATAGCGTGGCGACCCGCTTCCAAAGAACGATGAGTGCCAGCATAATATTTGCGGTGCTCCAAAGAGCTATGATTTGAGATTTTCCGATTTCGGATAGATGCTCCAAGCTCGCATAAAGCGCACCCATTGCGCAATAAAAGGCTCCTTCGAAGGAGCTGCCGTTTTGCTGCAGAGCGTAATCCCAGATATCAAGACCGGTATAATTTAGCGAATAAAATAGCATCGCGCCCAGCAAGG
>NZ_CALIIS010000207.1 GCF_938017705.1 uncultured Campylobacter sp. | reverse complement strand
CATCGGCGGCATTTTTGCTTTCAGAATTTATTAAATTCAGGGCGGATGCTTGCTTTATAGAATTTGCGGCGGCGTTTGCATTCTTTTCACCGCCGCCTGCGATGTTTCGAGCCGCCCGCTCAGGCCAGTCTTTGCTTGCCGCATCGTCCGCGAGCTTTTTAAAATCGCCTCGCAACACGCAGCTGTTTTTGGCGCCGCTATTATTTTGCGCATTCAAACCGCCCTGCTCCGCTTCGCACCCTGTTTTATACCGCAAATAATCGGCGCTGCGCTGCTGCGAAGCGGAATACGGCGCGTTTTGGGTAAAATTTTCGCCCGCTTTTTTCAGCCTAAATTTATAGCTCTGCTCGCAGCCGTCGATATATAGGTTCTCAAGTCGCATGCCCGCCTCGCCGTCGAAGCTTACGGTTCGCAGGCCGCAAATGACCGCAACAAACGCGTCGAAAAGCCGCCCTAGCGAGCTTGAACGGACGGCACGCGGCGCGATTTTTTCTAAATTTGCGACTTCGCTCGCGCTAAATTTTGCCAAAAACTCGCGCGCGGCGTCCTTTGCGTTAAATTTAAACACGAGCGCGAGCGCGAGCTTGTAGATGTTTTTGATCGCGTTCTCGCCGCCGATAAGCGCGATCTCGTCGAATTTCGCGACGCGATTAAAGCCGAACTCGTTAAAAATCATCACCTCGCCGCCCCAGATTTTGCCGTCCGTGCCGTAGCCGGTGCCGTCGAAGCAAAAGCCGAGGTATTTTTTGCCGCTACCCAGTAGATCGTTTTGCGCCAGATTCGATACCAGATGTGCGAAATGGTGCTGGTAGCGCACCACGGGGTATCCACGCTGCTCGAAAAATCGCGTGTGCGAAAACTGCGGGTGCAGATCCGCGATGACGGCGTCGAACTTCAGCTCATAGGCGCGCACGAACATATCCAAAAGCGCGAAAAATCGCTCATTTGTGGCGACGTTTTTAAGATCGCCGATGTAGGGCGAGATGAAAATTTGCCCGTCTTTGTAGATTGCAAACTGATTTTTAAGCTCCGCTCCGAGCGCGAGAAAAGTGCCTTTGGCGTGGAATTTGCTAGGGAAAATTTTTGGATTCATTCCGCGAGATGTTCGCAAAAACAGCGCGCGATCTAAAGCGTCCGCTTCGGCGGAAAAATTCGTATATCTCGCTAAATTTGCGATACTTGTCGGTTTTGCGGCATCTGCGAGATTTGCAGCATTTGTGGAATTTGGGGCACTTGTGGAATTTGCTAAACCTGCGGCGCGGATGGATTTAGTCTCACGATCAGAATTTATTTCGGCGGCGGAATTTTTCTTAAAATTTTGCGGCTCGGTAGGGGTTTGTGCGCCCGCGTAATTTATGACGGAATTCTGCGTTAGAATGGAATTTTGCGCGGAGCTTCTTATCTCAGTGTAGGTCGGAAGTGGCGCGGAAATTTTACCAGAGCTATGAGCCGTTTTTGAACCAGGCGCCGAAGCTCGCGCTTCAAATGGTGGTAAAAAGGCGATACTATCATCACTCGGCGTTAAAATTTCGCGGTCGTTATCCAGGTAAAACGAGATAACGCTGCCCAGATTCGCGCGCAACTCCTCGCTGCTAAAAATAATGGGCTCGCCGCTAATGTTGGCGCTTGTGGCGACGATCGGGCGATCAAAATATTCAAAAAGCAGCAGATGCACGCCAGTATTTGCGAGAAAAATGCCTATTTTATTAAGGTTCGGCGCCACGCTTGGAGCGATAAAAATCGCGCTTGCTCTAAAAATCGCCGAAAAGCTTACGGGCAAACGCACGAAATAGTCCTCGCTATCGGAATGGGCGCCGCGTGCGTCCGCCGTGCACGCTCGCGCAGAGCATGAACCTTGCAAATTTATCGTCTGTTGCGGACTCAGCTCGCATGCAGCGCACTGCAAGTCTACTCTATCCTCGGCATGTCGCAAGTCCTGAATATTCGCCGAATTTTGAGAAATAGACTCGTCCGTCGCAAGCCGAAAATCAGGCCCATTCGCCACGCATTGCGAGTCTCTGCCATCAACTGCGGACTGCAAATTTAAATTATTAGTCGTATGTCGCAGCTCTAGCCCGCCTTTTGCTTGCGGCAAGCTCAAATTTTTAGCCGCGCGCTGCAAATCAGACCGATCGTATGCGCGCTCTAGCTCGTTTGCCGCATACTGCGAGTCGTCTGCTGCTAGCATATCGCAGGCGAAATTACGGTGCGTCGTTTTGCTAAAAATTTGTGCACTCTGCAATTCGCCCTGTTCTGCACAATCTTCAGCGCTTTGCGTACTAAATTTTTGCGCCGCAAAATTGCGCAAATTTTGTAGCGCAGATCCCCGCTCTTGCGCCGTCTCTTCTTGCTCGCCTGCAAATCTCGGCGATATAGGATTTTTGCCTTGCGCCTTTAAATTTTGCGTGCCGAAATCCGCCGCAAAGCCCGTCAGCGTGCGCCAAACAAAATCACGCTTTTTTAAAATCACGATCGGTTTGACATTGCAATCTATCAGTGCCTTTTCCTCTGCGCTTAAGCTTGC
>NZ_CALIIS010000206.1 GCF_938017705.1 uncultured Campylobacter sp. | reverse complement strand
TATACACTCTATAAATTTCTCTACTTCAGGCTTAAAGTAATCTCTCCAGCCGCCGTATTCTTTTCCGTGGGCTTTATCATATACTATCGACGCTACTTTACCGCCTATTTGTAGCGAGTATCGCTTGCCATCGTCTAACAGCGTATATACGGGCATGAATTTTAAGCTATCCTCTTTCTCTCTTATTTCGAGCGGGATGTTTACTATCGGCATCGGAAAACTATTAAAAGTTCCTAAATCGTTTTGAAAATTTTGATACAAAATTCCAAAAACTGCGTCGGTCGGAATATTTGAATCAAATTTTATGTTTATTGCCGACAATAATAATGGAATAGGACTAAGTTTTTTTGGAACATTCATATATTTTTCTCTTTTTAGCAGGAAATTGCGTAATTATAATATTTTTTTATTGAAGCAAACCTTTAAATTATGATTTTTAAAAATTATACTATATTGTTTTAAAAAATTCTTAAAATTTGAGATCGTCGTTTGCATTTCCCCTCTCCTTCTCTCTCTTTGATATAGCGCCCAAGGAGGAGAGAGGACCCCTTGAGCGCGGTAATTATATGGCGGCGCGTCCTAAATTTTATAAACTCGCCGTAGCAGGCTATTTCTGCGAAAACTTCCCGGTCTGCGGACGGGAGATTAGCGCGGGATCGAATTTCTTAGGCGCGAATTTGCGCTGCTTTTTCTCGTCGCGTAGCCGCTTGAGGCTCTGCACGTCAAACTCGAAGCCCTCGGCGTCCGCTACCTCTTTGAAAATTTCAAGCTTCCGATCGATCTGCTTCTGCTTTTCGGCTTTCTCCGAAGCGCTCATCTTTTCGAGTTTTTCATTGTGCTTGATCGCCTTTTCGACCTTATCGGCGTCCTTGCTATCGGGCACCTTGACGTATTCGAGCTCCTCGCGCTGCTTGCGTAGCTTGCCGAGTTCGGCGTTGAGTTCCTTTTGCTGATTGAAGCGGCGCGCGCCCACGCCTCGCTTCAGGATGCCCGCGTATCCCAGCTCGTCCTTGTTGTAGTCTTTCGGCGCGAAATCTTTATCGCCCGTGATGTCTGAAAGAGCCTGCTCGCCGAGCTGCTGCCCGTATCTGCCGATCGTAAGCGTCGGGAGATAGTTTTTCGCGGCTTCCTTGACGCTTTTGGCGACTTTCACAGCCTTTGGATCGTCCTCGGAGGTGATGTTGTAGCCCAGTGTCGATTTGCCGCTTGCGATATTGACTAGCCCGCCCACGAAGCCCCAGCCGCCCTCAAAAACGTCGTCGAAGCGAAAGCCGGGCGCGGCGCGTCCTGCGTTGAAATATGTATCGCTATCCCCTATCCTCGCCCACGCTTTGAGTCCGAAAACGTTCGGGAATTTCGAGCTTTGCGCCCATTTTGGCTTGGTTAGATTTTCCTTTTCGGTATCTGCAATAATCGAGCTTAGCGATAGCCCCGCGGCGTCTGCGGCGATAAAAGAGGCCTGCATCATCGCAAAACGATGCGGGTTTTTGAGGATCGCTTTGATCACCATCGGCGTCGATTTGACGGAGTAGTGCAAAAACGGCATCAATCCCCACTTGTCGCTCTTGCGTAAAAAGCTGTTGAAATGGGTGCTATAATCGACGTAGTGATACTGCGCATCGCTCATCGCCGCAGCAAGCTCTTTTTCGCTGAATTTACTTAGATCGCCCGCGGCGTATCCTCGCTTTGCGGCGATCGCATCGAGATTTTTCTTAAAGCGCGCGATCTTAAAAATTTCATCCTCCCAAGCGTAGGCTTTTCTAGCCGCCCTACCAAGCGCCGAGCCCTCGCTCATGTAGATATTTTTGCCCGCGGTGCTTAGAAAATCCATAGCCTTGCCGACTATGCCGAAAGCCTCGGCGTCGTTTTTCGGCTTCAAGCCTTTGATCGCGCCCTCCAGATCGTCCATAGCGCTATCCAGCCCCAAGCGGCGCGCGAGCTTCCAATACTCTTGCCGCTGCTGCCGTCTTAAAAGCGCCCAGCTCGCAAGAGCCTTTTCGTCCCCGTGCAAAAACGCCAGCACGGCATTGCTCGCGACGTTGTAAATGTGCGTAAACGGGTTTTTGACCGTCACGTTCACCTTGATATGATCGATCAGAGGCTGCCAGTATTTCTCAAGCGCGCCGAGCTGTCCGCCCAGAGCCTGCGTGCTTTTCAGAGCTTCCGCCACCTCTTTTGGGACGTATTTGCCCCCAAGCGCGCCGAATTTCTTTATGCCGCCTCCGACGGTTTCGTCGCTGATCCGCACGTATTGCCCCTGCCTTGCGCCGGCGGGGATCTCATCGAGCCCGAAGCGGTTTGCGATACCCTCAAGCGCGCGGGCTTTGAGAAGCTGGGTGCGCTGCTTTGCGAGGGTGTTTGCGACTACGAAACTGATGTCCGTGCGAAGCCCCAGAGCTCTTCTTTGCGCCTCGCTCAGGTCTTTGCGAGCGTAAAATTTGCCTAGCGTCCTGCTTATTTTGCCGCGCTCGTTTTGCATATACTCGTCGTAGTAGTGTCCGATGTAGTCGGTTAGCTTGTTCTCCTGCTTGAGGGCGCCCGCTTTGATGAGCTCGTTTGCGTTGTTATCGATCGCGTCGCGTAGCTTTTGATAGGTTGCTTGCAGCTCCTCGGGGAGATCAGCTTTAGCTATCTTGCCGTCGAGGGCATTAAACAGCTGCTCGCTCTGCGCGGCATCAAATTTATCAAGATACCTCGCCGCAGTGCGAGCCTGCGCATTAATCGCCGCGCTCTCGCGAAAAAAACTCTCGATCGCGCCGTCTATCTGCCGCTTTGCCGCGTTTCGCAGATCGAGGACGCTCATCCCCTTTTTCACCAAAGCGGGGGTGTTTTCGCCCTCGAAGATACGATCTACCGCGTTTTCATACTTGTTGATCCCCTTGCGCCAAAGGGTATCGACAAACTGCGCCCACTTGCCGTCCGCGCCGCCGTATGATCCCAAAAGCGCGTCCGTTTTGCCTAGCAGATCGTTCATCGTAGGCATATCGGGATTGAAAGGATCTGCCTGCCGTGCCGCGCGGTCGTATTCGGCCTGCAATTTCTCCTGCTTTGCTTTGCTTTCTTGGGCGATTTTGGCTTTGAAAGCCCTCTTGTCGGCTCTTTTTAAAATTTCCTCCGCCTTGATGGGATCGGGCTCGTTCAGAAATTTAGCCTTGGTCTCAAAGCTATAATTTTTCAGCGCCTCATCGCCGCCAAAGAGGCGATCGAACATCGTTTCATTTGCGCGAATGCTCTCGTCGATATGAGCCTTAGAATACGCGTTGATGCGCGCTCTGCCGCCCTCGTC
>NZ_CALIIS010000205.1 GCF_938017705.1 uncultured Campylobacter sp. | reverse complement strand
CTAAACAGACAGCGCAACTGGATAGCCAAAAATCCCATCCGCATCACGCGCGCTATCAGCAACTGCTACGAAAACTCGCGCGCCGTGATAGAAAGCCTATTTGATGATCTACAACCGGCGCTTGACGCCAAAATGCGCCCTAAAATTTACGGCTCGACAATCAACTACATAAGCTATGCTGCGCGTTTAGTTTTGATGACGAGCACTGCCGAACCAACTACATCATCGCGCCCGATAAGCCGCGCCTAAGCTCGCAGCGCGCATGGGAGCTGATACACGAGATGATGAGCGAGGAGGAGCAGCGCGCGGACGGCTACTTTTTGCGAAATAGATTTGAGTATTCGTCGTTTAGAAAAGACACGGGCAAAACGGGCGCGCTGATACATTTCGAGCGCGAATTTAGCGAGCTAGCGCCCATGGAGCAAAAGCGAAAGATGGGCGAGTATTTTTTGACGGTGCTAAAGCAGATCGCGCAAAAGCAAAGTAAGCTTGAGTATGATTTCGCCGCGATGATAGAGGATTTTGGTAAAATTTTAGGCGAGTGGACGACGGCTGAAATTTAGCGTGCGGCGGCGCGGCGCCTTAAAACACATCGGCGGCGCGCAAATCCGCGCGTAAATTTAAGCGCCTTGCGCAAATCGTAAAATTTCACTAAAATTTTAAAATCAAATTTTAAAGGATAGCTGATGAAGCAGATCACGATGCAGGAGGCTTTGGACGCGGTTAGCGAGCGCTACTGCAAAGGCCATCACTACGAAAACGTAGCACTTACCAATGAGATGGTGCGCCGCATCTGCGAGGTAAAAAGCCTCGTAAATATGGGCTTTATAGCCACGGCGATTACGGACGCGGCGCTACAGCATCTAGCCGCGCTGCCGAAGCTCGCGTATCTGTTTTTGCAAGATAGCGACAAGATAAGCGGCGAGGGCTTTAGATACTTTGCGGGGCACGCCAAGCTCGAACACATCGGTATCGAAAACGTTAGCATCACGGACGAGGGGCTAAAAGCGATCGTGCAAATCCCGAAGCTAAAATCGTTGCGCCTGGTCAATTCGCGCGTGAGCTTTGCGGGGCTGCTAGCTGTGGCGGATACGAAAATCCAGTTTTATCTAGACGGCGGGCAGTTTAGCAAGGAGCAAATCGCGGAATTTGAGCAGGCGCAAAGAGACGCCGCAAAGAGCAAAAAGAAGCTTGATCCGCGGGACGCTGCGGCGGCGCAGAGTGCGCTTTTAGAATTTTTCGCGGCGATGAGCGAATGGGAGAAATTTGCCACATCGCGAATTGATGATCTGGACGACGGCGAGGTGCAGCGCAGGTGCGACGAGCTCTTTGCGCGCTACTGCACGCCCGTTAGGCGCAACGGCTTCCGCCCCGAGGGTATTTCGTTTTCGATGATGGAAGGCGGCACCTACGGCGGATACGAGCTAACGGACGCCGAATGCGAGAGCAAAAATAAAATTTACATCTACGCCAAGGACGAACACGGCTTTGCGCGCCGCTTCCTGCTCGTGCGCAAGGACGGGCGCTGGCTCGTAGATAAGTGCCAAGGTATGGACGGCAAAAACCGCGGGCTGTAAAATTTGAGCGCAAAATGGGAGTTTAAATTTCATCTGCGGCGCGATCGCAAGATAAAATTTAGCCTGCTGCAAGCACTGTGATAAATTTAGCCTGCCGAGAGTACGGCGATAAAATTTCATCGGCGCTGCGAAAACAAAGACAAAGAGGGCAAATGGACGGTAAAATTTCTGCGTACGACGCGCACGGCGATTAAAGAAAGGCGTAAATGAAAAAGCGAATTTTCTCCGAGCTGGGCGGCTTCGTGGTGTACGAGCCCGCGCTACTCGCGCGCTATCTGGATGAGCACGGGCTTGCGAATGGGGACGTTCTTGCTTATTTTACGCAGACCGAGCACGGGGCGCAGTCACAGAAGAGGGCATTGCGGTGCCTATATCGGGCGTCCGCAGCGATTATTACGATTTTGCGGTTACCGTGGGCGAGGCGGATGAGGGAATTTTTAATCAAAACGAAGCGAAAATCATCTCTCGCAGCTGGATTTTTCACTCATCAGGCACACTAAAGATCGTAGGCATCGGCTATTTTAAAGATATGAGTCGCATTAGCGAGCAAAACAGCCTAAGCTTTCGCCTAGAGTGCGGTCGGTACCGCTTGGAAATTTTAGGCGGATACCGAAGCGCAAATTTTAGCGGCTCGCCCGCCTCCTGCGACGATACGCCTATTTTAAGCGATACGCCCGTTTTTCATCTGCGGTTTACGCCCTCTGCCGAGCCTAAATTTAGCGGCGATTTGGAAACGTCATTTTATTTTTAACAGAATTTATAAAATTTCGCGCAAAATTTCTCTTTAATGCGCGACGAATAGGCAAAATTTTATAAATTTAGCCGCATTTGACCGCTGCGCCGAGTAAGATGCTATAATCGGCGCCAAATTACGGGAGGCGAGATGATTTTTGACGAACTTATAGACGCGCTGGCGCAAAACGGCTGGCAGATGCGGCGCAGGGATGAAATTTGTCCGCCGCAAAGCGAATTTTTAGGCGGCAAATTTAAAAATTTAAGCGAAGATTTTTACCGCTTCGTTTGCTCTTTTGAGACTTTGCATGACGCTACGGACGCCGTTTGGTTCGTATCCGCTAGGGATTATGCGTCACCGAGCGCAGACGAGGCGGAATTTTGCTACGAAGATTTTGAAAAAGACAGCCTGGAGTGCGCGGCTAACGATGCAGAAAAAGCCGCCGTGAACGCATTTTGGAGCAGGTGCTTGCCGTTTTTGTTTTCGGTCAGGGGCGAGCGCTGCTTCGCGGGCATCCTCACGCAGGGCGCGGACGCAGGCAAGATCGTATTCGGCGCGGAACCGATCTACGAAGACGTCTCGATCATCGCGCAAAACTTCGACGAGTTTATCGCCCTAGTCCTTGCCGCACTCACGGACAAAAACGCCGCAAAATATCCGCTTTCTTGTTTTGTGTAGCAGCAATGCGATACGAGCAAAGCGGTACTGCGAGCGCGAGTAAAACAGCACACGGGGTGCGGGTAAATTTTAGCCTCGCGCAAAATCTACGCCGCAGATCATATCGAAAAATAAAATTTCGCTTGATGTTTAGAGCAAAGCGCGAAAAAACGGCGCCGCAAATTATACGAGCTACAAAAAACCCACCCGATGATTTGCAATAAATTTTGAGTTTAAATTTTACGCGCTTAGACCAAAGGCTTCGGTGCCTCTGAACAAGCCTCGTCCGCAAAAATTTTAATCTAAAATTTGAGCAGCCCATCCTCGTCAAATTTAAAATCAGGCCCCCAAGCCACCTCCCAGTAGTATCCGTCCGGATCGGCAAAATACGCGTGATATCCGCCCCAAAACGCATCTTGGGGCTCCTTGACGATGGTTCCGCCCGCCTTTTTTACTAGCTCTATGACGCTAGCTACGTCCTCTTTGTTTTTTACGTTATAGGCTAGCGTTATGCCGCCAAATCCACTTCCCTTTGGAGGATCGTTCTTGTCGATATCTCGCGCTAGCGCGTTCAATGGATAGAGCTCAAATTTGCCCCCAGGCGTGTTGAAAAAACATACCGGTGGGTCGTCGTCTTTGCAATCCGTCTTAAATCCTAGGCCGTCTCTGTAAAATTTCAGCGCCCTTTGCATGCTTCGCACGCCTAGGCAGATGCAGGTTATTTTATTCATTTTTGCCTCCATAAATTTTAACGTATCTATTTTGGTTTCTTAATGCCGTAGTCAATCCTGCGCTCAAACAAGCCGTCGTCGCGCTAGCCGAGCGCGCCGTTCGAACTTTTTAATCGCCGATCATTAAAATTTTAAAATTCCGCCTCCAAGCTCGGCGTTAAATTTTAAAATTTAGGATACTTTCGATCTGCCCTGCAAGCTAAGTCAAAGTCCGTGCCTCACGGCTCAAATGAGCAGGCTTTTAGGTTTCCGCCCGCTAAGCCCTTTTTAAACCACTCTTTGCGCTGTGCGGAGGTGCCGTGCGTGAAGGAATCGGGCACGACGCGACCGCTAAATTTACGCTGCAGCGTATCGTCGCCGATCGCGCTGGCGGCATTTAGCGCCTCGTCGATGTCGCCCGCCTCCAGCACGCGCCCGGCTTTTGCGAGATAATGGGCCCAGACTCCCGCGTAGCAGTCTGCCTGCAGCTCGACTTTGACCTGAAGCGCGTTTTGCTCGGCTTCGCTGCGAGCACGCCTTTTAAGAGCATTGACCTGCTCTAGCGTGCCGATTAAATTTTGAACGTGATGCCCTACTTCGTGCGCGATGACGTAGGCCTGCGCGAAGTCGCCGCTCGCTTTGTATTTGTTCGCAAGCTCGTCGAAAAAACCGAGATCCAGATAAATTTTATGGTCCCTCGGGCAATAAAAAGGTCCCGTCTGCGCGCTCGCAAAGCCGCAGCCGCTTGCGATCTGATCGCGAAAGAGCCGCAAACCGGGCTCCTCGTAGCGCGCGCCCGCACTTTTAAATATCTCGCCCCAAACGTCCTCGGTTTGGGCCAGCACTGCCGAGACGAAGGCGAGCTTTTCTTGCTCTTGCGGGCTGTCCGTCGCCTCTCTCTGCGTACTGGCGCCCCCGTCTAAAAGAGCCAAAGGGTTATAGCCCATAAAATACGCTACCGCGCCGATTACGAGCACTATGCGCCCGATCTTTGAGCCGAGCAAAAACCTGATGATCGGAATCAGCATCCCAAGCGAGCCCGAGCTCGTGCGCATGCTGCTTGCGCGGTCATCCTCTACGTTTGAGCTTCATCTGCCGTCTTGCCATTTCATGTTTTTCCTTTAAAATTTTTGAGCCATTATACTAAAATTTTAAAAAGAGCGCCGCCTTGCTTTTGTAAAATACTGCGCGCGTAGCGAAATAAATCTGAAATTTTGCTTATTTTAAATTTCTTTTAAGCTGTTTAAAATTTTAAATTCTATATAATCGCCCTTTTTAAATTTAAAAGAAAGGAGAATTTGTGGCAAAAGACGACGTCATAGAGATCGACGGCAACGTCATAGAAGCGCTGCCGAACGCGACTTTTAAGGTCGAGCTCGATAACAAACACGTGATTTTATGCCATATCGCGGGCAAGATGCGGATGCACTACATCAAGATAATGCCCGGCGATCGCGTAAAAGTTGAGCTGACCCCTTACAGCCTCGATAAAGGCAGGATCACCTACCGCTATAAGTAAGGATAAAGTTAAATTTAGATATACTCGCGACTTTGCGACTAAACTGTAGGAAGAAGTGTTTTCAAAATCCCCACTATTTTGAAAACAGTTGGTTTGATACTTTCGCTTTTGAAATTTCATTAAACCTAGGTGCAGTTTGCATTTAAAGTGGAGAAAATTTTAGGAGAGTGGAATGAAAGTTCGTCCATCCGTTAAGAAAATGTGCGACAAATGTAAAATTGTCAAGCGCAAAGGTGTTGTTCACGTTATTTGTGAAAATCCAAAACATAAACAAAGACAAGGATAAGTTATGGCTCGTATCGCAGGTGTAGATCTACCAAAGAAAAAAAGGATTGAATACGGACTAACTTATATCTACGGTATAGGTTTATTTACGTCGAGAAAAATTCTCGATGCGGCAGGAATTTCTTACGATAAAAGAGTCGCCGATCTGAGCGAAGATGAAGCCGCCGCTATCAGAAAAGAGATCCAAGAGCACTATATGGTTGAAGGCGATCTTCGCAAACAAGTGGCTATGGATATAAAAGCGCTTATGGACTTGGGCGGCTATCGCGGCTTAAGACACAGAAAGGGCCTTCCGGTTCGCGGTCAAAAAACAAAAACGAACGCCAGAACCAGAAAAGGCAAACGCAAAACCGTCGGCGCGGCAGCTAAATAAGGATTGAGATATGGCACAAAAAAAAGTAGTTAAGAAAAAAACCGTCAGAAAAAATATCGCCAAAGGCATAGTTTACATCTCCGCTACGTTTAACAACACTATGATTACCGTAACGGACGAGATGGGCAACGCGATCGCGTGGAGCAGTGCGGGCGCTTTAAATTTTAAAGGCAGCAAAAAATCCACCCCTTATGCGGCGCAGCAAGCCGTCGAGGACGCGCTAAACAAAGCCAAAGAGCACGGCATCAAAGAGGTAGGCGTCAAGGTTCAGGGTCCGGGAAGCGGACGCGAAACCGCCGTTAAAAGCGTAGGTAGCGTAGAAGGGATCAAGGTTACATATTTCAAAGACATCACTCCTCTTGCGCACAACGGCTGCAGACCGCCTAAACGACGTCGCGTGTAATTATAAAAGGAGAAATTTATGGCTAGATATACAGGACCGGTTGAAAAATTAGAAAGAAGGCTCGGCGTCGATCTATTTATGAAAGGCGAGAGAAGGCTTGCGGGCAAGAGCGCGCTTTTAAAACGCCCTTACGCTCCGGGTCAGCACGGACAAAGACGCGCTAAACTAAGCGAATACGGCTCACAGCTTCGCGAGAAACAAAAGGCTAAATTTATGTACGGCATAAGCGAGAAGCAGTTCCGCAGGCTATTTGCCGAAGCAGCTCGCAGAGAGGGTAACACCGGAGCGATCTTGGTTCAGCTTTTAGAGCAGAGGCTAGATAATGTCGTTTACCGCATGGGATTTGCTACGACTAGACGATTTGCGCGCCAGCTCGTTACGCACGGACACATTTTAGTAGACGGCAAGCGCGTCGATATCCCTTCTTACTCCGTCCGCGCAGGACAAAAGATCGAAGTGATCGAAAAGAGCAAAAATAACCCGCAAATTTCAAGAGCGCTGGATCTTACGGCACAGACCGGCATCGTAGCGTGGGTAGACGTAGAAAAAGAGAAAAGATACGGAATTTTTTCTAGAGTTCCGGAGAGAGAAGAAGTTGTTATTCCTGTAGAGGAAAGATTTATCGTAGAGCTTTACTCGAAATAGTAGGTGCTAATATGAGAAAAATCACAACATCAGCTCATATGCCAACTGAAATAAAGGTTGAGAATGTCAGCGAAAATGTTGCTAAAATCATAGCATATCCCTTTGAAACGGGATATGCCGTCACTCTAGCTCATCCTTTACGAAGGTTACTTTATACGAGCACGGTCGGTTTTGCACCGACTGCGGTTAAAATAGAAGGCGTAAGCCACGAATTCGACAGCATGCGCGGCATGCTCGAGGATATGGCGGCTTTTATCATAAATTTAAAGGGTTTAAGGTTTAAAATCAAGGGCGATTCCCTACGCGAGGTCGTAGAATACAGCTTCAAAGGACCTAAAGAAATTTACGGCAGCGACCTAAACAACGACGCCGTAGAGATCGTAAATCCAAGCGCTTATCTAGCTACGATAAACGAGGATGCCGATCTTAAATTTACGCTCATCATCGAAAAGGGCATCGGCTACGTCCCAAGCGAAGAAATCAGAGAAAATTTAGACGCTGATTTTATCGCGCTGGATGCGTTTTTTACTCCGGTAACCAAGGCTGTTTACGATATCGAAAACGTATTTGTAGAGGACAATCCCGACTACGAAAAGGTGGTCTTTACGATCACTACCGACGGTCAGATCAGCGCGATAGATGCGTTTAAAAACGCGCTTGAAGCGATGTATCAGCAGCTGGCGGTTTTCAAAGGCATCGTAAATATCAGCGCTGCAGATACTTTCGGTAGAGCGATCCCCGCAAATTCCGAGTTTGCAAAGCTTTTTGAGAGCGTTAGCAATCTAAACTTAAGCGCACGAAGCTTTAATTGCCTGGATCGCGCCGATATTAGATTTATCGGTGAGCTTGCGATCATGGAGGAGAGCGAGCTTAAAGACCTTAAAAATTTAGGCAAAAAATCGCTTGAGGAGATCAAGGCCGTAATGGAGGAGATCGGTTATCCTATCGGCAACCAAGAGCTCGGCGAGAAAAAAGAGCAGCTAAAACGCAAGCTCGATGAGCTGAAGGCTCAAAGACAAAAGAATGAAGGACAATAAATGAGACATAATCACGGATATAGGAAGCTAGGGCGCACTTCGTCTCACCGTGCTGCCCTGCTTAAAAATTTAACCATCGCTTTAGTTACTAGCGGCAAGATCGAAACTACGCTTCCTAAAGCCAAAGAGCTAAGAAGCTATGCCGAGAAGCTGATCACTCGCGCGCGTAAGGGCGACAGCGAGGCGCATAGATTTGTTTTCGCGGCGCTTCAGGATAAGGCTGCGACAAATAAGCTGGTTACCGAGATCGCTCCAAAATACGCAGGCGTAAACGGCGGCTACACTCGCATCATCAAAACCCGCCTTCGCAAGGGCGACGCCGCAGAGATGGCTTATATCGAGCTAATCAGCAAATAAAATTTCGGGATCACTCCCGAAATTTCTTCTATGAAATTTAAAATTTTACTCCCGCTTGTTATCGTCGCTGCGGGCCTAGCGTGGGCATTGGACAATTATCTTAGCTACAAAAATATCGAAACGATCAACTCTGAAATTCCGCTAAAGCAGGCATTGGACGGCGAGCAAATCTCTAAAATTCGCGTCTATAAATCCAAACGAATTCTTGAAATTTTAACTTCAAAAGGCGTCGCGAAAAGCTACAAAATCGCCCTCGGACGCGAGCCTGAAGGGCATAAAGAGGTTCAAGGCGACGGCAAAACCCCGGAGGGCAACTACACCATAAACGGCAAAAATCCAAACTCGGCGTATCATCTAAATTTAGGCATCTCCTATCCGAACAAAGCCGACGTAGCGCACGCAAAATCCCTCGGCAAGAGCGCAGGCGGCGATATCAAAATCCACGGGCTACCGAACAAATTTAGCTACCTAGGGCAGAGTATCGCGGCGTTCGGCGACTGGACGGAGGGCTGCATAGCGCTCGTCAATGACGATATGGACGAGCTTTTTGAGCACGTAAAAATCGGCACGCCGATAGAAATTTTGCCATGATTGCACGCGCCTGCCCTAAAATTTCACAGCCGCGATCGATATAAAACATAGCGTAAATTTCATCTACGAGCTTTAAAATAATATTGCCGCCCAGGCTTTCATATGCCGTAAAATTTACCATTAAGATCAAAATCTGTTCTTTATAGAATTTAATCGCATCGGCGTTTATCCCAATAAATTTAGACAAAATTACTTTAAATTTCCTCTCCCGCTCAAGCGAAATTCATCCCAAATATAGCCCCCGACCGGGCTAAAATTTCATCCCAAATTTATAGCGCAAATAGTCTAAATTTAAATATATGCAAACCTGGTGATTCGCGGGCTCCACCCTTACCGAATAGATAAAATTTCAAATCATAGCCCCAGCCATCCGCGTCACAAAAATGCTTTAAGATCCATAACGCAAAATCCGCGCCCTTGCGCAAAATTTCAGATTAAATTTCATCCCCGATAAGCCTTTTTTTATCGCTTTTGGATATAATTCGCCAAAACCAAAACAAGGAATTTTAATGATACCATTTAGCGATGAAGAGCTTCTAGCTCCGGTACAAGGCAGCTTGGAGCTAATCCGTCCGATGCTTCAAAACGACGGCGGCGACATGCAGCTTTTAGGCATAAAAGACGGCGTCGTCTATGTCCGCCTTACCGGACATTGCCACGGCTGCGCCGTAAGTGCGCAGACCCTAAAATACGGCGTCGAGCGCCAGCTTCGCATGGATATCCATCCAGAGCTTAGCGTCGTAAACGTCCCCGAAGGCGAAGAGTTTGAATTATAAAAAGCTGGGGCTAAAGGCCTTTTCGCGCGGGGAATTCGAGCTTGCGAAGCTATATTTTTCGCTCGCCTACGAAAAAAGCGGCGAGGAGGAAATTCTATTTTTACTTGAGCTTTGCCAGACCGCGCTGGCAGACCGCGAAGAAGCGCTTATGCTCTTTGATTTTTACAACCTCAGCCCTAAAACTCAAACCTCGGAGCTTTTTAAAATTTTAAACTCCATCAACGAAAAGATCGCGAGCGAAGCAGCCTCCGAACCCGGCGCCGAGGACGAGATCGCCGTTATCGCCTATGCCGATTTTATGCGAGCAGTAGGCCAAAGAGGCTTTAAAGACGCCTTCGAATCGATCATTTTTTCCTCTAAAATCGCTATTTCGGACAAAAGCGAGATGATAGAATTTTTAGAAAATTTGATAGAAAACGGCTACTACGAAATGGGGCTTAATTACGTCGAAAGCTCGGCTGCTGCGTACGCAGGCGATGAGCGCTTCGAAGCGCTAATACAAAAAATCAAAAATCATGAAAATACGACTCGAAAATAGCTTTATCACCGACAACTCCGCCGAGTGCGAGGCGGGCTGCTTTTTTATGCGCACGGACGCGAACGCTAAATTTGAACCCGAAGCAGCGCAAAAAGGCGCGCAGATCATCTCTGTCGCGCGGGCAAAGGAACTTTTAAATATTAATCCGCGCATCAAAATCGTAGGCATCACCGGTACGAACGGCAAAACGACGACCGCCGCGGCAATCTATTCGACGCTGCTGGATCTGGGCTTTAGCTGCGGCTTAAGCGGCACGCGCGGCGCCTTCATAAACGAGCGCAGAATCGACGAGAAAGGGCTTACGACGAGCTCAGTTTTAAAGACGGTGAGCTATCTTTATGAAGCCGGCAAGCAGGGCTGCGAGTATTTCGTTATGGAGGTCAGCTCGCACGCAATCGCACAGAACCGCATCCAGGGGCTAAATTTTGCGCTTAAAATTTTTACGAATTTGAGCCAAGATCATCTCGATTATCACGGCAGTATGCAAGAATACGCGGCAGTCAAGAGCTCGTTTTTCGCTGACGATGCGCCAAAACTCATAAACGCCGACGATGGGCATATTAAATTTAACCCTGAAAATGCCCTTACCTACGGCATAAAAAACGCCGCGAGCTTCAGCATAAGCGGATACGGGCTAAAGGGTGGCATCGACGCGCTCGTGCGCACTCCAAACGGCGATAATGCGCAGCTGCAAAGCGATCTGATCGGCGAGTTTAATCTCTACAACCTTACCGCGGCGTTTGCGGCGGTTAAAATTCTGACCAAGCTGCCGAACGAAAAGATCGCAAAAGCCCTGGCAAACTTCGGCGGCGTCGAGGGTCGCGTGCAGATCGTAAATAAAAACCCGCTTGTGATCGTCGATTTCGCCCATACCCCAGACGGCATCGAAAAGGTTCTAAACGCGCTACGCGCAAGCGGCGAGATCATCGCGGTTTTCGGTGCGGGAGGCGATCGCGACCACGGCAAGCGTCCGAAAATGGGCGCTATCGCCGAGCACTTTGCCAAAATTTGCATCGTCACGAGCGATAATCCGCGCAGCGAAGAGCCGAGCGAAATCATCGAGCAAATTTGCGCCGGCATGCGCCGAAAGGATAAAATTTTAAAGATTGCGGATCGCAAGGAGGCTATCTCGCGCGCGCTAGATCTTGCCAAAAACGGCGAGATGATCGCTATTTTGGGCAAGGGCGACGAGACCTACCAGGAGATCAAGGGCGTGAAGCATCCCTTCAGCGACAAGCAGGTCGTGAGCGAGCTCGTCGCAGCGCGAGGCGGATCAAATTTAGACTAAATTTAAAGGACGACCGATGAAAATCGAAATTTTATCAAGCAAAATTCACCGCGCGCGCGTGACGGACGCCAACCTAAACTACGTGGGCTCCATTACGATCGGGCCCGAGCTCATCGAGGCTGCAGGGCTTTGCGAGTACCAAAAAGTCGAAATCCTAAACGTCAATAACGGCGAGCGTTTTGCTACATACGTGATCCGCGGCGAGAAAAAGGGCGAGATCTGCCTAAACGGCGCGGCTGCGCGCAAAGTCTGCGTCGGCGACGTCGTCATCATCGTGGCTTACGCACAGATGAGCGCCAAAAAAGTAAGAAGCTTCAAGCCTAAAATCGTAAAGGTAAACGAAAAAAACCAAATAACGGAGTAAAGATGTTTGAGGGAATGGATTTTTCAAAAATGGGGCAGATGCTCGATCAGATGCAGGCCAAGGCTAAGCAGATCGAGGAAGAGAATGCGCGCAAGGAATTTACCGTAAAATCGGGCGCGGGCATGGTCGCCATCAGATTAAACGGCGCGGGCGAGGTGCTCGATCTAAGCATCGACGACAGCCTTTTTAACGACAAAGAGAGCCTACAGATCCTGCTAATTTCGGCGATAGGCGACGCGATAAAACTCGTCGAAAATGAAAAGAAAGGCGCCGTAGCGTCCATGCTAGGAGGACTCGGTGGATTGGGCGATCTGCTCGGCAATAAGGGCTAAGCGTAGTTCAAAAATGGTGAAAATAGGCTTTTTATATAGAATGGCTGTTTTGCTTAGCGAACGGTTTGGATTTTACGAAGCAAGCGGCTTCTGTAGCGAACTAAATGAAGCCCTATTTTATAAGGCGACAAGTTAAATTTAGATTTTTGTGGCGGTGTAGCTTACACAAAGTGAAACTTGTTTGATTTGACGCTAGGTTATTAAATTTTAACCTTAGCAAATCAGTCAAATTTAACGGGCGGCACGAGGACAAATTCTAAAATTTCGGCAGGCTGCTACACTGCGGCGCAAAGTAAAATTTAGCTAGCACAGCTTAAATACAAAGCAAGGCGAGCCGTTGTGCGACATCCGCGAGTAAATGAGCACAAGATGCGGCTCAAAAAAGCGGAGCATCCTTCGCCTCGCGCACTGCGTAAAGCTAGGGAAATTAAAATTTAAAATTTTAAGCGGCATGATTACTTCTACGCGACGTACAAACGACTCGCGACAGCAAAGTCTAAGCTGCGCGACGAAAAGGCATTCGAAGGGCGCGAATTTGCATTCGTCAAGGGCGCGCCCAAGCAGAGCAAATCAAAACCGCAAGGCAGGATCGATGGATATTTTAGAAAAATTTAAAGATTACTTGAAGCACAACGAGCTGAAGGCGTCTAGCTTTCATCCGTACTTCGAGGAAGCGCTCAATTACATGCTACAAGCGGGCGGCAAGCATTTTCGCGCGCAGCTGCTACTAGGCGTCGTTTCAGCGGTGGATGAACGGCGCTTTGAGGGCGCGCTGGCGATAGCGATGGCGCTTGAGATGATCCACACCTACTCGCTTATCCACGACGATCTGCCCGCGATGGACGATGCGGATCTGCGCCGCGGACGGCCGAGCCTGCATAAAAAATACGACGAAGTCACGGCGATTTTGGTGGGCGATGCGCTAAATACCGACGCATTTTTGATCGCCGCGAGTGCGAACCTAAGCGACGAAATCAAGATAAAATGCATTAAAACTCTAGCGCAAAATGCAGGCAGTAGCGGCATGGTGCTGGGTCAGGCGATCGATTGTCGTTTTGAAAACAGCCCGTTAAAGCAAAGCGAGCTTGAGTTTTTGCATCTGCACAAAACGGGCGCACTCATCGCAGCGGCGTTTGAGCTAGGCACCATAATCGGCGGGCTAAATGACGAGCTCGCGCATGAGCTTTATAAGATCGGACTGAAACTAGGGCTTATATTTCAGATCGAGGATGATATCATTGACGCCACGGGCGACGAGGCAAGCGCGGGCAAACCAGTAGGAGCAGACGGCGCGAAAAATTCCTTCGTAAATTTACTCGGACTTGCGGGCGCTAGAAGCTACAAGCAGCGCTTAATAGATGAAGTGGGCGGCGCGATGAGCAGCTATGATGCGAGCCTACGCGATTTGATTTTAAATTTGATAGAAAAGTACCTGAAAGGATGAAAAATGTCGAGCGAGCAGCTAAGTAAAATTTCAAACACGATCAAATTTCTAAGCGCGGATATGATCCAAAGCGCCAACTCAGGCCATCCCGGCACGCCGATGGGGCTAAGCGACGTAATGAGCGTCTTTATGAGTAAGGTCCGCCACAACCCCAAAAATCCCGCGTGGCTGAACCGCGACCGCGTCGTATTCTCGGGCGGGCACGCAAGCGCGCTCGTGTATAGCTACCTCTACCTTAGCGGATACGATTTGAGCATGGACGATATGAAAAGTTTCAGGCGCCTGCACTCCAAAACCCCCGGCCACCCGGAGATCACCACTCCCGGCGTCGAGATCGCTACCGGACCGCTTGGTCAAGGCGTCGCAAACGCAGTCGGATTTGCGATGGCTGCAAAATACGCCGCGCATCTACTAAACGAAGAGGGTAACGAGATCATCGATCACCGCGTCTATTGCTTCTGCGGCGACGGCGATCTGCAGGAGGGTATCAGCTACGAAGCGTGCGCGCTTGCGGGCAGACACAACCTCGATAATCTCACGATAATCTATGATTCTAATGGCATCACGATCGACGGCAGCACCGATATCGCGTGGTTTGAGGACGTAAAGGTGCGATTTGAAGCGCAAGGCTTTGAGGTCGCGCGCATCGACGGGCATAATTTCGATCAGATAGAATTTGTCCTTGACGAGGTCAAAAACAAAACCAAACCCTACCTCATCATCGCAAACACCACGATCGGCAAGGGCGCGCTAGAGCTTGAGGGTACGGCCAAGACGCACGGCGCGCCGCTTGGAGAGGAGCTGCTTGCGCGTGCTAAGCAAAATCTAGGCTTTGATCCAGCCCAAAGCTTCGTCGTAAGCGAGGACGTGCTTTTTGCGACGCGCGCCGCGGTCGAGAAGGGTGATTTGGAGGAGCGGCTTTGGAAAGAAAAGCTTGCGAAGCTAAGCAATGAAAAAAGAGCGCTTCTAAACGAGCTTTTAAATCCTGATTTTAGCAAGATAGAATTTCCCGATTTTAGCGGGCTTAAGATCGCCACGCGCGATAGCAACGGCAAAATTTTAAATGCTATCGCAAACGCGGTACCCGGCTTTTTGGGCGGAAGCGCCGATTTGGCAGCGTCGAATAAGACCGAGCTAAAAGGCGGCGGCGACTTTCCATGCGGCAAAAATTTGCACTTCGGCATCCGCGAGCACGCGATGGCGGCGATCGGCAACGCCTTTGCGAGATACGGGCTTTTCATCCCGTTTAGCGCGACGTTTTTTATCTTCAGCGACTATCTCAAGACTGGCGCGCGACTCGCGGCGCTGATGGGCTTGCGCCACTACTTCGTATTCACGCACGACAGTATCGGCGTGGGCGAGGACGGGCCGACGCACGAGCCTATCGAGCAGCTTAGCACCTTCCGCGCGATGCCCGGCTTCTACACCTTTCGCCCCGCAGACGGCAACGAAAACGTAAAATGCTGGCGCACGGCGCTTACTCTAAATGCGCCCGCGGCGTTCGTCTGCTCGCGCCAAGGGCTTGAGCCGCTGCCTAAGGCGGTTTTGGGCGACGTGCGAAACGGCGCATATCTGCTAAGACAAAGCAAAGAGGCGCAGATCACGCTCATCGCAAGCGGCAGCGAAGTCTCGCTCTGCCTAAAAGCGGCGGCGATCCTGCAAGAGCAAGGCATCGGCGCAAACGTCGTAAGCGCGCCGTGCTTCGAGCTTTTGTGCGAGCAGGACGCAGATTATCTGGCGCAAATCCTAGAGCCGCAAACTAAAATTTTAGCCGTCGAGGCCGCAAGCGCGCTTGAGTGGTATAAATTTGCAGACGCGGTACACGGCATGCGAAGCTTCGGCGAAAGCGGCAACGCAAACGAGCTGTTTAAGCTTTTCGGCTTCACCGACGTCGCGATCGCAAAAGAAGCAAGGGAGCTTTTAGAGCAGTAACGGCAAAGGCAAAATTTGAGCGGAAAAATCAAAATTTCATATTTAGACAGATTTAAAATTTACGGATTAAAAGCCCGCACGAAAAACGCGGACGAGCTAGGCGGAAGCGGCAAAATTCCCGCGCTGTGGGCGAAATTTATGAAAGAGTGCTATGACGGGCGGAGCGAGATTTACGGCGTCTATTACGATTACGAAGACGGCACCGACGGGCTTTACGATATCTTTATCGGCACCAAAGCGCCCCGCAGCGACGAAGCCTTGGAGATCAAAAGCGGCAAATACGCGCTTTTTAGCTTCCCGAATGAGCCGCAAAACGTAGCAAAGTTTTGGAGCAAAATTTGGAACTTTTTTGAGGCCGGCGAACTAAAAAGAGCGTTTGGAACGGATTTTGAGTTTTACGGCGGAGACGAGATCAAAATTTTTATCTCGGTTTTGTAGGGCGGCGCATGAAATTTATAAACGGCGAGTGATTTTTCGCTGCCGCGACGATGAGCTTTTGCGTAAAATTTCAATCTAAAGGGAGAAAATGGCTCAAATTTCAAACGAGGAGCTTATCAAAACGGCTTGCGATATGATAAACGCCAAACGCTCGGCGCAGCGTATCCGAGGGGCGAAACTCATACGCAAGCACGCTCTTACTACGCTTGGCGAGCAGCTTTACGCCGCATTTTTGCGCGAGCTGAAAGACGCGCGTACGTGGGAGGTCAAAAGCGAGATGCTAAAAGCGCTGGGCGTGATAAATTTCACCGCGGCTACGGGCGAGATCGAAAAGATCGTAGCGCGCAATCTACCGCAGGAGGTCGTCACGGACAGCGCCGCGTGCGCGCTCGCGATGCTTAGGCGATCGCATAAAAACGACGCGAGCGAGATCATAAGGCTACTAAAGACGGGCTCATACTCGGTCGTGGTCGGCGCGGTAACGGCACTAACGGTGGATCAGATGGTACCTTGCGAGACTGAAATTTTAGAAATTTTAAAACTCACAAAGGACGCTTACAAGCACAAAGACAGGCGGGACTCGGAGTTCGGACGGAGGGTCCGAGGACCTACGTAGCCGCGGCGTACGCGAACTGACTAGGCGGCAGCGAGGTGCAAAACGAGGCGGTACGGCAATGGCTGCATCACTGCAAGCTCACCGCCGTGTGTCGCAACAGCTTTGGCGAGGAGCGCGTGGATCTACGTCTTACCCAGATTTGCGATCTGGCGCTGAAGGGGAAATTTCCAAAAGTCTATGTCGGTTTTTGAAAACAGGTTTTGAAATTTTGGGTTCAAATTTCATTGCCGAGGCTCGCAAAAGCTAAGCAGGCGCGCAAAGGAGGAGCGGATTTTCAAATTATCCTCGCGCCGCGAAAAGCCGCGTTAAATTTCGCCCGGTAGCGCAGACCTTTCGGCGGCAAATCTCTCGCAAGCTTTTTGCTCACCGAATTTGGCTCGTTAATTTAGCGGCTAGCCGTTCGATCCT
>NZ_CALIIS010000204.1 GCF_938017705.1 uncultured Campylobacter sp. | reverse complement strand
GCTTTACTATGCGATATCTATGGAAGGTGGCAAAATGACCGAAGCGGAGGATTTCGCCGCAGAGGATAAATGCTTCATCACCGTTAGGACGCTAATTCCCGGATCGGATCCTACATTCCCGTCAGTTACTCCTTTAGTGCCTGCTTGCGTATGGTACGAAAGAGAAGCTTTCGACATGTTCGGCTTAATCGCCGAAGGCTTGCCTGATAAACGTCGTTTGGTGTTAAGCGACGATTGGCCCGATGGGCCTCATCCACTTCGCAAAGACGCAATGGACTATCGCTATAGGCCCGATCCTGTAGATCATAAAGACGAGCCCAATGCAGAGTTTTTATTTCCTAGCGGCGACGGCGTAGTAGATGTTCCACTTGGACCTCTTCACGTAACGAGCGATGAGCCGGGACACTTCAGATTATTTTGCGACGGCGATGAGATTATCGATGCGGACTACCGCTTATTTTATCAACACCGCGGTATGGAGAAGCTAGCTGAAAACCGAATGAATTACGATCAGATGGGCTACCTTGCAGAGCGCGTCTGCGGAATTTGCGGCTACGCTCACGCGATTGCGTGTATTGAAGCAGCAGAGAAAGCTATCAAGCTTGAAATTCCGCTTCGTGCGCAAGCCATCCGCGTCATCTGCCTTGAGATCGAACGCCTTCACAGCCATCTTTTAAATATCGGTCTAGCCTGCGAGGTAACAGGTAACTACAACGCCTTCATGCATATCTTTAGGGTGCGCGAATACTCTATGGAGTTAGCTCAGCTCGTAACCGGCGGCCGCAAGACCTACGGCAATGTAATTATGGGCGGACTTCGCCGCGATATGACCGACAATGAAATTCGCAAGAGCATCGAGATCATCAACAAGCTCGACGTTCAAATTTCTGAAATTTGGGACGCCGTTATGGAGGATAAACGCCAAATCGGTCGCTGGAAGGGCGTGGGCGTATTAGATCGCAAAGTGGCGCGTGATTTTAGCCCGGTAGGTCCAAATATGAGAGCTTCCGGTTTTAAACGCGACAACCGCTACGATCACCCTTATGATTTCTTCAACAAGATAGAATTCGAAGTAGCCGTAGAGCACGGTGGCGATGTATTCAGTCGCGAAGTCGTAAGGTATAAAGAGCTTAAACAATCGATCCACATCATCAGGCAGTGCTTGCATCAAATGCCGCAAACTCCGATAATGATCGATCCACAGACTATGATCAGACCGGAAAACTACGCTTTAGGTCACGACGAAGCACCATGCGGCGGAAATGCCCACTCGCTCATGCAAGGAAACGCTCAGAAGGTTTACCGCTGGAGATGTCGCGCCGCTACGTATAACAACTGGCCGAGCTTGCGATTTCAATTCCGCGGAAATAACATCTCCGATGCGGCGCTAATCGTATGCTCGATGGATCCGTGCTACTCATGCACCGAGCGCGTAACTTTAGTCGATATTAATAGCGGAAAGAGTAAAATTCTAACCGAAAAAGACCTTAAGAAATTTTGCCAAGACGGCAAGGTTAGCAAAAAGGATTTAAGATGATGAAATTATTCGACATTACCGAAAAATATGGTAAGGCGACCTATGCTTATCCGTTTGAGCCATACATCGTGCCCGAGAATTTTCGCGGACAGCCTGAATACACCTATGAGCTTTGCATAGGCTGTGCTGCGTGCGGAATCGCCTGCCCATCTAATGCGATTGAGCTTAAGATGAACGAAGCCCAAACCAAACTAATTTGGGAATTTGATTGCGGACGCTGCATATTTTGCGGTCGCTGCGACGAGGTATGCCCTACGGGAGCAGTAAGGCTAGGCAATAGCTTTGAGCTAGCGGTAAAATTTGATAAAAGCGCACTTATCCAACACGGCGAGCTTGAGATGGAAAAATGCAGCTGCTGCGGCAAGCCGATGACCCCAAAAAGGCTAATCAACTACACGCTAGAAAAGCTAAGTACGGCAAATTTGCTCCCAGGCAGATTAGAAGAAGCTAAAAAATATCTCTATATCTGTCCTGAATGCAAAAAAGCTCAAGCGGTCGAAAGAGTGACCAAAGGTATAGAGGAGGCAATAAAATGAGTTTGTATCAAGTCCCCGAAAATATTAAAAACGCAAACGATCTAACCGCAAAATTGGAGCTTTTGAAAAATATCAAACGAAGCTTCAGCGTTTATCGTATCGACTGCGGAAGTTGCAATGGCTGTGAAATCGAAATTTTTGCTTCTATCACGCCGATGTGGGATCCGGAGCGCTTCGGATTTAAACTTGTAGCTAACCCTCGCCACGCAGATATCTTAGTCTGCACCGGTCCGGTTACTCGACAGATGTATTATCCGCTGCTCCGCGCTTATGAGGCTGCACCTGATCCAAAGATCGTAGTGGCTCTGGGAGCCTGCGGAAGCACGGGCGGAATTTTTCATGACGCATATAGCGTATGGAGTGGTATCGATAAGATTGTACCGGTAGATGTTTATATCCCCGGCTGCCCTCCGCATCCTGCTAGCATCATCTATGGTCTTGGCATGGCGCTTGGCATCATCGATCAAAAGCTTCAAAAGAAGAGCTATGAGCAAGATAGCACTCTTCCGCCACCGGTTAAGAGTTCAGTTATCGGCGATATTTTATTCGAGCGCGATCTGCAAGCTGAAGCTAAGAGGCTGATGAGCTATATTTTCGGAAGAGTTTTATTTGCAAAATATATGGATGCGATCAAAACCTCATCTGACGTTCACGATCCAAAAGCTTCTCGCGAGGCTCTACTTAACGCTATCCACACCGAAGAGGATCCTAGATACGCGGAGTGCATGGCACTATTGCACAATGACGTATATCTAAAATACGCCCGCGCTACGGAGGAATTTAAGATCGATCCGCAAAAAGAGGTCTGGAGCAAACGATGATTGAGGTTTTTAAGCTTACAAAGCGGCATATGGACGAAAACGAAAATTTACCCAAAGAACTAAAGGATATCAAGGTTTTTTCCACCTGCGTCGGTCACGGCGTAGGTACGATAGATTTTAGCGAAAAGGTACTTGAGATAGACGATGAAGAATTTAAACGCATCATCGAAAACTCGGGCGACTACGTTAAATTTAAGATCGGTAACCTAAGCAAGTATTTCGAGATTGAAATTTTTGCCGAGCACGCAGCTAAGCTAATCCCTCAGCTTTGCGAATGTGAGCTTAAAGATCTGCTAAAAAATATGCGCGAAGGATATTTCGTGCTAAGGAAGGATTTTTGATGCGAAAGGCGTTGCTTTGTATCGGCAATCCCCTTCGCGGCGACGACGACGTGGGTAATGAAACGGGGCGAATAGTCGAGGCAAACTTAAAAGATTGGCGCGTTTTTTATGGGCAGGATGTGCCCGAAAACGAATTTGCAGCCCTTAGGGAATTTGCCCCTGAAATTCTAATCGTAGTAGATGCGATGAGCGGCTTTGATGAGAATAAGATAGAATTTTTCGACCTCAGCAACGATCGCGACTATATCTACTCGACGCATAACCTGCCTACGCCGGTGCTTCTAAGCTATCTGCGCAAAATTTGCCCAAAGACGCTGTTTTTGGGCATCAGCGTGCTGCTCGATAATGTCCTTGATTTTAAAGAAGGGCTAAGCGAGAGCGCAAAAAAAAGTGCGCAAAAAGCTTATGAGCGTATCTTAGAAATTGATTCAAATTTAAATGAGGAGGAGTAAATGTTAAATCCTGCAGAAACCGCGCAAGCGGTGTCTAGTTCGATGCAACACAAGGCGCATACCCCGCTAATTAGCATAATTTTTCTAGCTATAATGGCGGGCGCTGCAATCGCTATGGGCGATATTTTCTGGGCTCACTCGACCGTCGGAATGGCTGAAAAGCAATCTATTGGCTTATCGAATTTCATCGGTGGTATTACCTTTAGCTGCGGTCTGATGATGGTGGTTTTTTACGGTGGGCATCTATTTACCAGCTCGGTTTTAACGGGCGTACCTGTCGCCGATGGCAAATTACCGCTAGGTAAAACTATCGGCTATTGGGCTATCGTTTGGTGCTTTAACTTTGTAGGTGGCGCGTTAATCGCGTATATGTATTATTACTCAGGACTTCCGCTTAAATATGATGGCTACATCTTGCAGCACTTCATTCCTGCAGCAGCAGGCAAAATAAACGCACCTTTTCATGAGCTATTCATCCGCGGAATTTTTTGTAACGTGTTTGTATGTATGTCTATCTGGACTGCGACCAGCGAGAGCAATCTATCAGGTAAATTCTTTGCAATTATGTGGATGATCGGCGCATTCGTAGCTTGCTCTATGGAACACTGCGTGGCAAATATGTTTATCCTAACCGAAGGTATCATCGCTAAAGGCCACTACCTTGCGGCTGCAGGTGGCGATGTAAACGCTCTTGCAAGCTCGCTTCACGGCGTAACGGCGGCTCAAATAGATTCAATAAACTGGGGAAATTTCATCGTTAAAAATATGATCCCGGTTACGCTAGGCAACATCTGCGGCGGTCTATTTTTCGTAGGCTTGGTCGGATTTATGGTAAATAAATACGATATGAAAAAGAAAGACTAATCTATCGCGCTTCAGCACGATATAAACAAAATATGGGCGCGGCACTTTGCCGCGCATTTTTAATTTCTAAAATTTTAAAAATTCCGATGCGTAAAATTTCATTTGATCCAAAATTTTAGACGAAATCCTAACGAAATTCGGGATGAAATTCTGAAACAAAACTCTTGATAAAAATTTTACGCTGTAAATCTAGGTAAAATCCTGCGCCGTAACTTTAGACAAAATTTCGCGTTTAAGCCGTAAGCGTAAGCCATATAAATGCTTTAAAAACTCTAGCCCGCGCCTAAACACAGTAACTAAGCAATCTGTCGTAGTCTAGGATCAAAAACTCGTGCTGGCTGATTTTTTGAATTACGTTATCTTTTACAAGCTCGTTAAACGCGGTACTCGCGCTTTGACGCTTGAGCCCTACGAAGGATGAAAGCACCTTTAGCGAAAAGGGCAAAAATACGTATTTGTAGCCATTTTGATGAAAATTCTGCTCGTTTGCAAGCTCGATCAAAAAGCTCGCGATGCGCCCTTTTGCATTTTCAAAAAGTATAGAGCGTGTGATTTTGCGCTGCAGCAGAATTATCTCTGTTAAAATTTTTATATACGCCTCGCAAAAGCTGCGATTTGCCAAGATCTCCCCTAGTCCGCTCGCATCGATCGTATAAATCTCGCTGTCCTCTAAAAACTCAAGTGCGCAAATTTCATTAAGAATAGTGATATTATCCTTGTTTAGGTAGTTGATGATGAATTCTTCGCCGTCTTCAAAAAACGAAAGCTTCGCCTGCCCGCTTTTAAAAATAAAAACTTTAGGCGCCTCACTATAAAAAACATAGCCTTTTTTGATGACTTGGTGCTCGAACATTGCAAGCTCCTCGTCGCTAAGCGTGGCAATGGCCTCGGTTTGTAGTAGTCCTAGCCGCGATTTTTCCATATAACCTCCAAAAGCTAAGAATTATACAATGAAATATTTAGACAAAGATAAAGCTGCGCGGATTAAATTTACCATCCGCACTATGGCTGCGCATCTAGGTCGCCTAAGCTAATAAATTTTATAGCTTTTAAAATTCTAAATTTTACCCGCGCTTTGCATCGCGTAAAATTTCAAAAATTTATTGAAGCTTTACGCGGCAATATTATAGTCAAAACCCGAGGCGCGAATTTAAAATTCTGTCTTTAAATAAAAATTCATATCATTTTATTGAAATTTTATTTAGTAAGGATATAATAATATATATTAAAAATAAGCGGTATTTTGCTCGCGATGACACCGCAAGAAAGGCACTTCATGCAAAAGCCAAATTTTAAAGATAGCGTTTCCGAGACGCTGCTAATCAACGTCTATATGCGCCATCTGGATTTCAAAGACGCGGATCCGATCCTAAACGATCCCTTTTCAAGCGCCGTCGTAGAGCAGATCGATTATGATTTTGCAAAATTCGACGACGCGCACCTTAGTAAAACGGGTACGGTGATCCGCGCGAAATTTTTCGACGACGAGACGCTGCGGCTCGCGGCGGAGTTCGACCACCCTATCATCGTGCAGCTTGGCGCAGGGCTCGACACCCGCCCGCTTAGGCTCCAGCACGTCCTACCGAACGCCCTATTTTACGACCTCGATCTGCCCGACGTCATAGCCGTACGCGACGCGCTGCTACCCAAGGCGGAGAACAATTTCAGCCTGCCCCGCTCGATGCTGGATCTTTCATGGATGGACGAGCTAGCCGCAAAGCACGGCAGCGTGGGCTACATCTTCATTTTAGAGGGGGTGAGTATGTATTTTGAAAAAGAGGAATTTAAAAAATTTTTTATCGCGCTTGCACAAAAATTCCGCGGCTACGTGCTGAGCGACTTTATGAGCGAGTTTTCGATTAGAAAATTCGACTCAAAGCGCCACGACGCGATGAAACATATGCAAAACGCGCCCTTTAAAATGGGCATCGGCGGCGGCGCGGAGGTGCAGGGCTGGGATAGCGCGCATATCAGATTCGTCAGGGAGGCTGCAATGCTGAAAATGTATAAAAGCCACTGGAGCCTCAAAGGGCGCCTCTTTAGCCTAATTCCCGCCTTTTGTAATGCATGCAAGATGTTCGTTTTCAAAATCGAAGGCGGTGATGAATAGGCTTAAAAATTTCAGTTGATTGCTTTGCAAATTTCGACAGCTAAGGCGCGAATTCTAAGCTGCTTATCTGGCAAGCTGGCATGCAGAGCAAACGGCACATACCGCTTTGCTCAATGCTGAGTAAAATTATAAAAACGCTTTAAAATTTCGCTTAAATTTCCCTCGATTTATAGGAATTTAAGAGTTTTTAAAATATATTTTCGCATCTTAAATTCACGGAAAAGATCATGCAAAATTTTCTCGACAAACTCACCGCCACAATTGACGCAATCAACTCCTTTTTGTGGGGTCCGTACTTTCTAATCGCCCTACTTTGCGGCACCGGCGCGTATTTTACGGCGCGCTTGCACTTGGTGCAGATTTTTAAATTTAAAATGGGTGCGCGCAAGCTTTTCGGCAACTTCTCCCTGCATGGCGCGGCTGCGGGCAAAAGCGGCATGAGCTCGTTCCAAGCCGTCGCCACGGCGATCGCGGCACAGGTCGGTACGGGCAACCTGGTAGGCGCCAGCACCGCGTTAGTCATGGGCGGACCGGGCGCGATATTTTGGATGTGGTGCGCGGCGTTTTTGGGCATGGCGACGAATTTTGCCGAAATCTGCCTGGCTCAAATTTACCGCACCAAGGACGACAGCGGACATATGATCGGAGGGCCTGCGTTTTACATCAGTCGCGGACTCAAAAGCCCCCTTGCCAAGCCTTTAGCGGCATTTTTTGCGCTAGCCATCATCTTTGCTTTGGGTTTCATGGGCAATATGGTGCAGGCAAACTCCATTTCAGACGGCTTTAGCAGTGCATTCGGGATCCCAAAATGGGCGAGCGGCGCAGCCTTAGCACTCATCTGCTGCGTCATTTTTTTCGGCGGCGTCAAAGCGATCGCACGCGTAGCCGAAAAGGTCGTGCCACTAATGGCGATCTGCTACGTGCTCGTCGGTCTCGTCATCATCGGCTCAAATTTCGATAAAATTCCATCCGTCATCGCGCTGATATTCAAAGCCGCATTTGATCCATCGGCTGCCTGGGGCGGCGCTACGGGTGCTACGATCGCCACTGCGATGAGATACGGCATCGCGCGCGGGCTCTTTTCAAACGAAGCGGGCATGGGCTCGACGCCGCACGCACACGCCGCGGCGAATGTCAAACACCCCGTAGATCAAGCCGTGCTCGGCATAATGGGCGTTTTCGTCGATACATTCATCGTGCTTAACATCACCGTTTTTGTCGTGCTTAGCACCGACGTAGTCACCTTCGAAAACGGCAAGGCGGTATTTTCGGGCATCTCGCTGGTGCAGGAAGCCTTCGCATCGCAAATTTTGGGTCGCAGCGGCGGCTACGGCTTCGTGGCGATCTGCCTGTTTTTCTTCGCATTTACCACGATTTTGGGCTGGTACTACTTCGCCGAGATTAACGTGCGATACCTCCTGGGCGCAAAATTCGTCAAGCTCTTGCAAATTTTAGTCGTCGCATTCGTATTCATAGGAAGCGTGCAAAAGATCGACCTCGTCTGGGGGCTAGCCGATATGTTTAACGGACTGATGGTGATCCCAAACCTAATCGCGATCATCCTACTTAGCCCCGTCGTCGTGCGGCTTTTGAGCGACTTTAACGACGGCAAAAGCTACGACGCGAACGACTACAAATAACGCCGCGCGCTAAATTTCAAGCGCCTTCCCGCTTCTTGGCGTCTATATTTTGCGTCGCGAATACTGTACCGTATTGCCCGTGGCGTCGC
>NZ_CALIIS010000203.1 GCF_938017705.1 uncultured Campylobacter sp. | reverse complement strand
CGATAAATACCCGGACGGCGAGCTTGTCGATGAATATCAATACTTTAAATTTGACGGCGAAAAATTTACGATAGAGAGTAAAATAATTCATTGCGAGCCTGGTAAAATTATAGAGGAGTTAGTCGCGCCCTCTAGCGCGCAGGGGCTTTGATAGGTGCTGCTACGCTTGGCGGGTGCGTTAAATTTAAAGACTTTGAGGTTATAAATTTCAAGGTGCGGCAAAATTTCAAATTTTAATCTTTTAAAATTTTGGCTACAAAATTTTAAAATTATAAATTTTAAAGCGTAGAATTTCAAGGCGCGGAATTTTATTTTCAGAATTTTAAATTTTGCGACGTAAAATTTCAAAGTGTAGATTAAAATCTTAAATTTCAAGACGCACGGAATTTTAAAGCGCTTAAAATTATAAAGCGCGAAATCAAAAAGCAAAATTTTAAAATTTACGCGGTGAAATTCCAAGACTGAGCCCGTCTAGTTTAGTGATAAATTCTAACTAGAGCAGGCTTTAAAAAATTTACACGCAAGCTTTTAAATTCGCAATCGCTTAAAATGGAATTTGACCTACAAATTTTTTTCTAACGTGCTTTTTACTTAATCTCCGAAAGACAAAATTTTAAATTCTCCTTACTTGTGATATTTAAGCGTGTAAATTTTAAAATTTTGCATTTTATTTGAAGTTCACTGCTTTATACAGCAAGAAAACCCGAAGCAAATTTCATTTAAAAGCGGCATTTGCAAGATAAAAGCACTGAAATTTTAAAATGTGGAATTTATGAACGCTACTAATTTGAAATCGTAGATTAGCACGCTTCGCCGAAGCTCCCCTGCTAACTACGCGAAATGAAAAAGCAAGATTAAATTCTCCCTCGCTCAATGTCGCCCGTAAGCGAGCACGGCGGAATATCAAGCTTAAATAACGCAAAAGATAAAAGAATAAAGCAAAAAGATAGGAGGCTTGGAGCTTGATAAAATTCTAGCCTTGTGTGGCGGCAACCGAGCGGCTTTTTAAATTGGGCTTTAAACGCAGTGATGCGAATTGCGCGCCTTAACTTAAATGCTAAGAGGCGATAAAATTTCATCACCGCTTTCATAAATTAAAATTTTAAAGATATCCCGAGCTACGCAGCTGCAATAAGCAAATCGCCCGCACTTCGCCTAAATCTCTTAAATCGCCGACCGAATTCAAGCCGCTTCTTGACTTGATGCTAGGTTTTGATACGCAACTTAAAAGCGAAGCACTATTTCGTCTGATTATCCTCGTTTTTTGGTGCGGCAGTGCTTGCATTTATCTCGCTGGCTGCGCTATTTACGGGCTCAGGAACAGAGATTTTTTTCACCGAAGCAGTGAAATTCTGCTCGGCTTCAACATCGCCTGTTTTTTCGATATATGTAAAATCACCCATCTTCGTCCACGTTCTAGCTTTAGCTAAAAACGCCTTTTGGCTCTCCCAAATCTCTTTGAAATCGGGATTTTTCTCGCTTTCTTCGGCTAAAATTTCATCCGTCGCCTTGCGAAGCGCACGCATAATTTCAGGCGAAAAAGAGCGAATCTGAACGTTTGGATATTTCTTTTTGATCTCGTCCCAAATTATTACGTTTTTATAAAACGTCTCGTTTTCTGCGTATTCGCGCGCCTTTGCGATAGAGGCTTCCAGGATATTTTGCAAATCCTTAGGAAGCTTCTGCCAAGTTTGTAGATTTATCACTATCTGCTGCTCGCTAGCAGGTTCTTGCCATCCCGTATAATAGTAATTTGCGACCTTGTGAAAGCCTAGAGGTATATCAAAGCTAGGACTTGCCCACTCTACCGCATCGATGGTGCCCATCTCTAGCGCCATATATAGCTCACCTACCGGTATCGTAGCGACTGCGACGCCAAGGCGGCTCATAACCTCCCCGCCAAAGCTTGGAATTCTAAATTTAAGCCCTTTTAGATCGTCTAACGTATTAATCTCTTTTTTAAACCAACCACCCATCTGCATGCCGCTATTTAGGATATTAAAGACCTTTAGATTGCTTTTAGCATAGAATTTATCCGCTAGCTCCTTGCCTCCGCCGAAGTAATACCAAGCGTGCTGTTCGTCTTTCGTCATACCAAAAGGCACCGTCGTAAACAGCATATTTGCGCTATTTTTACCTTTATAATAGTAGCTCGCAGTATAGCCTAAATCGTATTGTCCGTTTTTGACCATATCATAGATTGCAAAAGGCGCTTTATGCTTGCTAGGCGCGTCGATGCTGATTTTCAGCCTGCCATCAGACATACTATCTGCAAGATCTGCCATACGCTTGGCGACATCGCCTACGATAGGCATACTAAGCTCGTAAGTCTGAGCTAGCTTAAGGCGATAAACTTTCTTATCTGCGCCCCACAGCGACGTGGCTATAATCAAACTTAATCCGACAAGAATCGATTTTTTCATATACTACTCCCAAAATGAAATAGTGCGAATTTTATATAAAATCATCTAAATTCACGCTTTTATAACTAGCTTTTAAGCGAAATTTTCGCACAATTGTAGCCAAATTCGATAAGGAAAGGGCATGCAAGAAAAACATTACGAAGTAATCATCATAGGCGGCGGTATCACGGGCAGCGCGCTAGCATATGTACTGGCAGAATTTAGCGGAATCAAAAATATCGCTCTACTTGAAAAATACGAAGGGCTTGCAACGCTAAATTCTAAAGCCAGTGCAAATTCCCAGACGATTCATTGCGGCGACATCGAGACCAACTACGACCTGCAAAAAGCGACCGAAGTCAAGCGCAAGGCGGATATGATCGTGAAATATTGCCAAAAGCACGGATATGAGAATAAATTTTTATTTCAAGGGCAGAAAATGGCTCTTGGCGTGGGCGAGAGCGAGGTAGAGCTCATAAAAGAGCGCTTTGAGAAATTTAAAGAGCTTTATCCGTATCTGCAGCTTTTTGACAAGGAAGAGCTCAAAAAAATCGAGCCCAAGCTAGTTTTTGACGGGCGCGGTGAGGAGCGAGCGGAGGATATCGTAGCAATGGGCGTGCAATCGGGAGTTTACACGACGATCGATTACGGCGCGATGGCGAATTCTTTTGTGCAAAACGCTAAAAACGTGGAGGGCAAAACCTGCGATCTGCACCTAAATACCGAAGTGCAAAACATCACTAAAGTAGGCGATAAGTTCTATATCCGCACCGCAAATAGACTCTCGCTAAGTGCTGATTTCGTAGTCGTAGATGCAGGCGCTCATTCGCACAAAATGGGGCTTGGGCAGGATCTTAGCACGATTTGCATCGCGGGCAGCTTCTATCTAACCAAGCAAAAGCTTCTAAATGGCAAGGTTTACATGATGCAAAACCCAAAGCTTCCATTTGCTGCGCTTCACGGCGATCCGGATTTGCTCGCAGGCGGCTGCACGAGATTCGGCCCTACCGCACTTACGCTACCAAAGCTTGAACGCTACAAGGGCTGTCGTTCGGTGCCGGAATTTTTTCAATCATTAAATTTTGACATGGACGTAGCCAAGGTCATTTGGCAAAATTTTGGCGATAGCGAGGTAAGGGACTTCTTAATCCGCAATATAGGCTTTGAGATACCGATTTTAGGCAAAAAGCTTTTCGTCAAAAATGCGCGCAAGATCATACCTAGCATCCGCGAGGAGGATATTTACTATGCCAAGGGCTTTGGCGGCGTGCGTCCGCAAGTCATTTCACACTCGCAAAAAAAGCTGCTTTTAGGCGAAGCTAGAATAGGCGAAAATCCGGGGATTATCTTTAATATGACCCCAAGCCCCGGCGCTACGAGCTGCCTAGGCAACGCACTTCGCGACGCAAAAAGTGCCTGCGAATATTTGGGAGTGAGCTTTGATGATGCAAAATTTGACGCGGAAATGATGCGATAAAGAGGAATTTTTAAATTTCGCTCGGGCGAGAATTTTAAAATTTTACTTCGGCGAGGATTTTAGAATTTTGCTCGCGCTTCACATATATAGGGGATTTTTGAATTTCATTCAAACGCGAATTTTTAGAATTTAACCTGCACTGCAAGCTATGAAATTTTAAAATTTCACCATGCCGTAGAATTCTAAAATTCTCGCGCACCATAAAATTTTAAAATTCCTTCGTCTAACGAATTTTAAATTTTAGAAATTTCAAAATTTTGCGCAAAATTTCGCCTAATGCGGCGATAAATTTTAAATTTAAAGGAGAAAAGATGCTTAAAAAAACCAAAATTTTAGCGACCATCGGGCCTGCGAGCGACAGCGAAGAGATGATGAGCGCGATGGTAAAAGCGGGTTGCAACGCCTTTAGGATGAACTTCAGCCACGGCACGCACGAGTATCACGAGGCAAATTTAAACAAAATCCGCGCCGTAGAAAAGAGCCTGGGCGTGCGCGTAGGCGTATTTCAGGACATCAGCGGTCCAAAGATCCGCGTCAGCAAACTCGAGGAAAATTTTAAACTAAAAACGGGCGATAAAATCACCTTCCTTCCTCGCGAAATCATCGGCAAAAAGACCGCTGATGGCGAATACGAGCTGTGTATCAACCACCCCGAAATTTTGCCGCTGATGAAAGTAGGCGAGTTTATCTACCTCTACGACGGCTCGATCCGCGCCAAGGTAGTCGCGGTAAGCGAGCAAGGCGTGCGGGCGGTGCTCGAAAACGACGGCTTTTTAAGCTCAAATAAGGGGGTGAACTTCCCAAACACCCGCCTAAATATCGACGTCATCACGCAAAAGGACTTAGAGGATCTGCGCTGGGGCGCGGCGCATGGCGTAAATTTCGTAGGCATCTCCTTCGTGCAGTCGCAAAACGACATCCTGCGCGTGCGCGAAATTTTAAACTCGCTGGGCTCAAAAGCTAAAATTTACGCCAAGATCGAGAAATTCGACGCGGTCGAAAACATCGAGCAGATCATCAAGGCAAGCGACGGCATAATGGTCGCGCGCGGAGATCTAGGCATCGAGATGCCATTTTATGAGATCCCGCGTATCCAAAAGCGCATCATCGCGTTAGCCAACGCCCGCTCAAAGCCCGTCATAACCGCCACGCAGATGATGCTTAGCATGACCGAGCACGAGCGCGCTACCAGAGCCGAGATCAGCGACGTCGCAAACGCCGTGCTAGACGGCACCGACGCCGTGATGCTAAGCGAGGAAAGCGCCATCGGCAAAAACCCCGCAGCCGTGGTCGCCGCGATGAGCGAGACGATCCGCGAGACCGAAAAGATCTATCCTTACGATAAATTTAACGATTACGACTTCTACGACGAGACCGATATGATCACTTCAAGCACCGCAGCGCTTGCCGCAAGACTGGGCGCGGGCGCGATACTTTCGATCACGGGCTCGGGGCGCTCGGCGATCAAACTCGCACGCAACCGCGCTAAAATCGATATCATCGCAATCGCGCACGACGAGCAGACCGCGCACGCGCTAAGTCTCGTGTGGGGCGTAAATCCCGCGATGGTTAAGGAAAAAACGAGCATCAACT
>NZ_CALIIS010000202.1 GCF_938017705.1 uncultured Campylobacter sp. | reverse complement strand
GAATAGGCCATATAAACGGGATGCCACTAATAAGACCGCCTATAACTGCGGCGATAATGCTATCGTAGATTTTATACATTCCGATTATAGTATTTATGGCGCCTATTAGATGTGCAATAACTATGCCGATGCCGTTTAAAGCCAGAATAACCTGTTTCATTTTTTATCCTCTTGCTTTGGAGTTTTTATAGTTGAAATATCGATGCTCTCGGTGCTCACCCTGTTTTGTCCCGAAATATATCGAACTAATATTTTTTTACCCTCCATTAGTTGCTTTTGTTGATCTGGGCTTATAAAAAAAGATGCCCTAGTGTTTTTCCCATAATATCCGGACATTATCTCGGCATCTACATCAAAGAATTTATTTTTATCGATCCTTATTCTTATTGCTTGATAGCCAAAATTTCCTTTTGTGTATTCAACAAGAAATCCTTCTATGTTATCGGATATTATGATATACATATCGGTTTTTTGTGGACGTAGCTCTTTTCTCATATGAAAAATATTTATATTAAAAGGTTCGCTCCCGCAGTTTGTCCAATGGAATTTTTCATCGGTCATTTTATCTGCGCTCGCGTATAACTTACATTCTGCAAAGACAAAATTTAGCATCACGCATAAAACCAAAGCGATCTTTTTCATTTTTATACTCTCTTATTACTCAAATTTCGATAGGCTTTTAATTTTTTTTAATCGCCGCAAGGCCCCTTCTTTAAATTCTCTATTTGCATAAGTAAGCATATAGATAAGTTCAATATCAATACTTGGACCTAGAAATTCATGGATATTGCTTCCAAATTTAACAAAAGCAAAATCTTTATCCATATCTCGCCCTCCAAAACTAAGCGATAAATCATGCATCTTTCTTTCGATTTCGTGCGCTGCAGCAAGTATGCTTTGCGGAATTTTTCCACTTTTTTGTATCTCTCTAAGTTTACTCAAATCTATTTGAAATACTTTTGTAAACTCGTCGTTTGTTCTTATAGCAAGGCGCTTTTTTATATCGTCTATATCCTCATATTCGTTATTCGGATCGTTTTCTATTAAGTATCTTGCTTCGCGCACATTTCCGCTCTGCGCGCGCTTTAACATCTCTTCGGGGGCCATCGCGAACCTCGCGTCGTAATTCCCTCCGCTTATATTATTGCCGTTTATAAAGTATCCGCTAGATCCGTTTATATTCATGCTTGCGTTTTTCGGAAATTGCAACTCTATTATCCTACGCCATTTCTGCGGGATATCCTTTCTACTTATCCATCTGTCTATCGATCCTTTCGAAGTATTTAAAGCAACTGCTAGCTCTTCATCGGTTTTTAACCTTAGACGAAATTTTAAATCGTCCAATTCCTCTCTCACCGTCATTTAATGCTCCTTTATAAAAAAGTTATAAAAATACTTGACATTTATATAACTTTTGTTATATAATTAATGCAGAAAATTAAGAAAAATGGTTTTCTTTTTTCAGGACAAAATCACTTAATTATATCAAATCTTTGCGTAAAAGGAGTTAAAAAATGCGCAAGAGTATCGATTTCTACTCTATCGGGGATCGATTGGATCTGATGAGGAGACTTACCAATCAGAGCCTAAACGACGTGATGTCTTTTCTAAGCACGTCTAAATTTATCTATAAAAAGGTTCGCTTTGGTGAGAAGCTTATCCCTTTTGAGTGGGTTATGCGATTTGCCGAAAGATACGGCTTTAGTAGGGATTGGATATACACCGGCGACGGCGAAATTTTTGAGCCGGTCCGCAGGTAGTTCACAAGAGAAGAGGGTTTGTCGTGAATAAAGTAAGCGAAATTTTAACGAGAGCGCGCTTCTTTGCCGGCGTTAAGACCGATGCAGAGCTTAGCGCC
>NZ_CALIIS010000201.1 GCF_938017705.1 uncultured Campylobacter sp. | reverse complement strand
AGCGGGAGCTTTATATCCAAAAGCTTGTTAAGACTAACGAGAGCATAAATGGAGACTTTGATGCGGATGAGCTGCAGAAGTATCTTGGTGCCGGCGGTCTTAACGGAAATAACATAGATATAGGTAAAGCGGGGGAGGATAAGAATTTTAACGCTAGAAATATCGAAGAGACGGAGGGCGTTGCAAAATTTGATAGTAAAGGTCATGTTCAAGGCGCATATCTTATGACCCAGTCTAGAAAAAATCCTGAGGCAAAAGATAAAAGCTATGCCGTTATCTATACCGAAACCATAGGTAAAGATGCCGATAAAATTTTTAATTATTATAATGTCGGCGATGTGCTGGTAAATATCTATGATAACTCGTGGACGGATGCTTATTCCGATCAGACATACTCTAAGAAGTGGAAGAGCGCTAAATGTATCATCAATTCATCTAGCAATACTCCTAATGCTAAAGGTATGGTAGGCTGCGACGTAGGCATGAGAATTGCTGCCAACAAAGATAAAGCGATAAATGATAATATTGTATTGCGCTACCGACCGGATCGTATCAGAATATCTCTCACAAGCCTAGATAACGGTGTGACAATCGGCGTAGGTGATAATAATATCTCGGGTGGAATATCTGCGTATACATATTTCAACGCTCCGGATATTGAGAAAGATGTAGTAATATATGGCAGTGATAATTCTACACAAAATTTAGCGGTGACGCATCAGATAAGTCAGCTAGCCAAGCTTAAGGTCAATGCCGTAGCATATCTATCCGACAAGGTCTATAAAGATGTCATCGCTACGCTTTATGACGGGTATAAACAAGATGTTGGCGGCACTCCTCAAGCCGTGTGCGGATTTTCAAGCGATCTTGATTTTGCGCTAAATTTCGGATTTGATTGTGCTAACAATAATGCCGACGGACGTTGCTCCACAGCTACCGCTAGGAGAACTGGCGGAGATACAAATTATGTACCGTATCCCGATAGGGCTAATGTTATCTACAATATTCCTGGCGGTACGCAGTTTTTTGCTAGCAATTCTAACGAGTGTCTAGGCGCTACGGGATATGATAGTAGATGCTATAAATATAACGTAAGAACTCTAAGTACCACTATAACCGGTGGAAGAAGAGACTGGAATGAGGCCGCTTCCGCCGGTGATGCGGGCTACGGTATGCCTATACCTCTTAGTATCGCCCTTAATTACTATTCAGATGCT
>NZ_CALIIS010000200.1 GCF_938017705.1 uncultured Campylobacter sp. | reverse complement strand
TTGCACCACATATATTGCGGGTATCTTTTTATGCTCTTTTCAGAGCGGAAGGCGAAATAAAAGCCGTAAATACCCATTATTAAAAATACGATTGCAGGCAATATCCACAGACTACCCGCATCATCAAATTTAATATATTTCTCGCCTATTTTTACATGTTTATGTACCGTAAAATTTATAAGATATAAGAAGCACATTATGCCTGTCTAAAAAGAGGCAATTCTATCTAGCATTTTGCCGCTCCTTTTCGTTATGCTTTGCTTTATTTATAGCGTTTTGCGCCATACCGTATGATCCTTAAATTTGGGCTTTATGAGAGATAAATTTTATTCTTGATCGTTTTAAATTTCTCATATAACAAACCTAGAATATTGTAAAATCAATGTATAATCTTCGCTATAAAATTTTACCCTATTTTTTCTATTGTAGATACTCATACTTAGCAGATATTTGGCGAAATTTATATAATCCTTCGTACTAGGAAAATAAAATGTAACGCTTTGGTAGAATGTTTTAAAATCCAGCTCAAATTTATACCTGTCCATATCGTCCGCTATGCAGCACTCCGCTTCGTCTATTTTGATAAATTCCTCTATATCTATACATAGTTGAGCGCTATTTTTTGCAAATCGCGCTCCTCCCACCCAATATTCATAAGGAAAAAGCTCTAGGTATGAGACCCTTTCATTATACGAGAATGTTAAAATATTTTTTGCGAAATAATACATAGCCAAATTCGTAGTAAAACCCAATACCACAAGCTTTTTGTCTTCTAGAATTTTAATATCTAATTTATGATACTCGTGTCCCATAAGTTCCTCATCGATAGTTAGAGGATCGTCTTTAATATAAATTTTATTCGGCAGCACTGATTTATTCTCCTTTTGCGCACTATATCGTCATTCATAAAGCGCCGTCAAATATGATCCCTTCGCTTCAATCGCGGGGTATAATAACTTTTTCCATCTACATTGAAGCTGTTCGTGTTCATATTTTCTCCAATATAAGTTCCGCCGAGCCCTCCTCAAGCGAATTATACTCATCCAGATGTATATGCGAATGTTTCGGCACGGAATCTTGCGCTAAAGTAAGCAGATGCCTGGCAAGAGATATAAGCCCGCTTTTATTCGCCCTTATAGTAACTTCGTTTCCTAAAGCATTGACGGAGATCGCGAAGTCCTTTTCCCATTGTAGCCGCAGCCCCTTTTCTGTGCAGTAATCTAAGGTTTTTATAACATACTGTCCCATATATCGCCGATACTCCTTTCTAAATTTAATCGATTGGCGATAAAAATTCATCTCATTGATCGATTAATCGATCTCATAGTATTTCTGGAAAAATTATATCTAAAATAAAAATGAAAGATGTCGGAATAACTAAATTTTAAGACAGGTGCTGTGCGTGAACGTGAAAATGAAGTGATTATAACTTAAAATCAGCTTAAGTGGTGGTCCCGATTGGACTCGAACCAACGACTTCCACCATGTCAAGGTGACACTCTACCAACTGAGTTACGGGGCCAAAAAAGAAACGGCAGTATATCAAAAAAATCTCTCAATAGCAAGCAAATTTTAACTTTTCGTAAAATTCCGCCGAAATTTTATACAAGACTCCGCCGCGACGTAAAACGCCGTCGAAATTTTGCGCGAAATTTCACGATATTGCCGAAACCCCGCGCAAAATTCTATCCCGCAACTAAATTTCGCAATCCCGCGCGGAATTTTATCGCGCTTGCGCGGCGCTCGCGTGTTTTGCCTCAGCAGCCTATTCTGCTCCGCTTTGTTTTATCTAATCGCTTTGCTTCATCCCGCCTCGTTTCATCTACTCGCCTTACTTCGCCCTGTCTTATTTCGCCCGCTTGCCTCGCTCCGCCTTGCGCCCGTTAAGACGTCCAAATTTTTTCATTTAGCTTTAAAATTTTTACGATTTGCAGCATCGCGTCCAGATCCGCTTTGATATCATTTGCGATGCGAGCATTGAGTATCGGCTGATCCAAGCTCGGCTCG
>NZ_CALIIS010000199.1 GCF_938017705.1 uncultured Campylobacter sp. | reverse complement strand
GTCAAGGACGCGAGAGTGTATCAGAGCGAGCTTGCGCGCTTTGCGCCCGCGATGCTCGATGATGCGAGCGTGGAGCTTTTAAAAAGCGATCCGCAGGCCTTTTTTGAGCGTAGCGCGCGTGAGCTTTATTCAAAATTTCGCCCGCTTAGCCTCTCGCAGGATTTTTTCTCGCTCAGCCTTCACTCGCGCCTCAGCTCTCGCGGCGCTATCAAACTCGATCCTGCGCAAAACCGCTTAATCGCGATCATTGACGGCGCGCCGTACTACCTCGCTACGGCAAGGCTCGCTCCAAAAGCAAACGACGACGCGCTTAGCGCGCTTGTGCGCGAGGCGCAAAAAAGCGAAATTTTAATTTCCGGCACTGCCCTTTTTAGCGCATTGGGTAAGAGCGCTGGCGTGCGCGAAAGCTCCGTGGCGGGCGCCGTATCGCTTAGCCTGTGCGCGGCGCTACTGCTGGCGGCATTTTCGCGCGCACGGATCTTCTGCCTGCTGCTGCCCGCACTTTTCGGGCTTGCCTGCGGCGTAGCGGCTACGATGGCGATCCGCGGCTCGATCCACATCCTAAGCGCCGTGGTTTCGACGAGCCTAATCGGGCTGATGCTGGATTACGCGGTGCACTGGCTCGGCGCAAACATCTCGCGCCGCATCGAAGCTCGCTCGATAAAAAGTATGCGAAATATCCTGCTTCTAGGGTTTTTCATCACTGCGGGAGGCTACTTCGTATTTTTATTCAGCCCGTTTTTTCTGCTCAAAGAGATCGCGATCTTTGCCATAGCCGCGCTTGCGGGGGCGTTTTGCTTTAGCTACTTCGCCCTGCCGCTGCTACTCGAAGGAGCGGAATTTCGCCCCGCTCCGCTCTTTGCAAAAGCTCTTGAACTCTACGCAAAGGCGCTTTGCAAGATAAACCTAAGCCTCAAAGCGCTTGCCATCGTTTGTGCGGCGCTGCTTGCGTTTTTGTATTTTAAAATGGAGCTTAAGGACGACGTCAGCGAATACGCGAGCTTGGATAAAAACCTGATCGCGATGAGCGCCAAGCTCGCAAGCATAGGAGGTTCCAGCTTCGATCTGATCGTGGGCAACGATGCAGGCGCGGTAGCCAAAGAGGCCGTAGCGCGCGGTCTTGCGGACTCCTACACCGGCGTGCCGATTTTGGATCCAGCTACGCAGAGCTTTATCAAGCAGGCCTTTGCAAACTACGATAGAAGCGCATTTTTACGTCTCGGGCTTAGCCGCGAGCTCGTGGACGCAAACTTTGCCAAGATCGCGGATGCGCCTATTTTAAGCTACGAGCAAGCTAGAAGCTCCGTTCTTTTTGCCGCGATGCCGAGCATCGATCCGCATATCGCTTTTTTGCGCGGCGTGCGCGATAAAGCAGCCATTAGCGAGCTTGCCGCGCAGATGGGCGCGCTGCATCTAAACATGCGAAGCGCCATAAGCGAGGCGTTTTCGCAGATCAAAATCAACGCCTTGTATCTAAAATGCGCCGCATACGCGCTCGCGCTCGCACTGCTGTGGGCGTTTTTCGGCGCGCGGACGGCGTGGCTGATCGTCATCTGCGTTTTTGCGACAAATTTGGCCGTGCTCACCCTGCTTAGCGCATTCGGCGTGAGCGTGAATATTTTTGCGATTTTTGCGCTGATCCTATCAGGCGCCGTGGGGATAGATTATATGATCTTTGCAAACAACGATAAGATGGCGCTTAGCGATAAAATTTTCGGCATCACGCTCGCGTCTTTAACCAGCATAATCTCCTTTTTTACGCTCGCTTTCAGCTCCACTAAAGCCGTGGCGCTGTTTGGGCTCTGCGTCAGCCTCAATATCGCGCTAGCGGCGATCTTGGCGCAAGTTTTAGCGGCGAGCAAGAAAAGCTAATCAAGCGAAAGCCAAAGAGCGGAAAGCACCGAATAGACGCTCTTTGCCCCGCTTGCATATAAAATTTATAAAAGAGCGCGCCGCAAATTTATGCAGCCGCCGCGAATGAAAATTTAGCCTAGCGCGCCGCAAGATAAAATTTAGTCTGCATGTGCAAGATAAAATTTAACCGATTAGAGCGCGAGATAAAGTTTGAGATGAAGTTTCGGCCAAGCAAGTTACGAGCCGAAATTTAAAGAGCAAGGTTGCGGGATAAAATTTTAAAAGTTGATTTTTTGAAATTTAATAAAGATAATTTTTTTGTGCAGTGAAATTTAGACCGCTTTTTGGCTAAATTTAAGCTAAAAACGCTATAATCTCGTTTCTTTTATTTCGTGCGCTCGTAGCTCAGCTGGATAGAGCATTTGATTGCGGTTCAAAAGGTCGGGGATTCGAATTCCTCCGGGCGCACCATCTACAAATATTTTTTTCGCTATAATCCGTGAAATTTTAATCTTGGAGCAAAAATGAGAGCATTCGCCGAATGGGAGGAGCAAGAGGCGCTTTTGGTGTCTTTGCCGCACGCAGGTACCGACTGGGCGCCGTATTTAGGCGAGATACGGGTGGCTTATCGCGACTTTATCGCCGCCGCAGCGAGGTTTGAGCCGGTCGTTGCGATCGCGCCGCGCCGTGAGGATTTTGAGCAAATTTGCGGCGGCTTAGCAAACGCGAGCTTCGCGCAAATCGATACCGACGATACGTGGATCCGCGATTACGGCGCGATCGACATAGAGGAGGGCGGTAAAATCACGGGGCTAAATTTTCGTTTCAACGCTTGGGGCGGCAAGTTCGCAAGTGCTAAGGACGACGCGTTAAATTCCAAACTTTACGCCGTGAGCGCCCGTCCGCTGCGAGATGTGGATCTGATCTTAGAAGGCGGCAGCGTCGATTTTGACGGCGCGGGCACGATGCTAACTACGAGCGCGTGTTTGCTGAACGAAAATCGCAACTCCCTAAGCAAGGCCGAGCTGGACGCGCGGCTGCGTGAAATTTTCGGGCTAAAAAAGATAATCTGGCTAGAGCACGGTTTCATAAAAGGCGACGATACCGACAGCCACATCGATACCCTCGCACGCTTTCTAAGCCCGCGCACTGTGGCTATTTCGTCGTGCGGCGATCCGAGCGATCTACATTACGCGGAGCTTGGCGCGATGAAAGATGAAATTTCATCGCTCGGGTACGACGTGATCGAACTGTCGATCCCACGTGCGATCTTTTATCAGGGGCGCAGGCTGCCTGCGACGTATGCAAATTTCGTCTTTTTAAACGGCGCGCTCATAGTACCTACCTACGCAGATTCCACAGATCCGCACGATCCAAACCGCGCGGCGGACGAGCTGGCGCTGTCGCGTCTGCGAGCGGCGTGCACGGATCGCGAAGTAGTGGGAGTGAATGCACGCGTTTTCATCCGCCAAAACGGCTCGCTGCACTGCTCGTGCATGAATAAATTTAAACTTTAAATTTAGATCGAAGGAAAAATATGAAAATTTTAAAAGTTGGGCTGATTTCGCATAAATTTGAAGGCACCAAGGCGCGCACGATAGCGCGCAGTATCGAACTCATCGCGCGCGCAGCGGCGAAGGGCGCGCAATTAATCGTTTTGCAAGAGCTTCATCAGACGCATTATTTTTGTCAGCGCGAAAATACCGAAAATTTCGACTACGCACAGGATTTCGAGCGCGATTTGCGGCTGTGGAGCGAGGTAGCGAAGAGATTTGGCGTCGTGCTGGTAAGCTCGCTTTTCGAGCGTCGCGCCGCGGGGCTGTATCACAACACCGCCGTGGTCTTCGAGCGCGACGGCAGGATTGCCGGCAAGTACCGTAAGATGCATATCCCCGACGATCCGCAGTTTTACGAAAAATTTTATTTCACGCCGGGCGATCTGGGCTTTGAGCCCATAGATACGAGCGTGGGACGGCTAGGCGTGCTGGTGTGCTGGGATCAGTGGTATCCCGAGGCGGCGCGCGCGATGGCGCTGCGGGGTGCCGAGCTGCTCATATATCCGACCGCGATCGGGTGGTTTGACG
>NZ_CALIIS010000198.1 GCF_938017705.1 uncultured Campylobacter sp. | reverse complement strand
CGTTATCTCTTTAGGCGGTATCATCAGCGCCAAATCCGTCCGAGTCGCAGGCGATAAGATCGACGCAAGTATCGTTAACTATGTCAAGGAAAAATATAGCCTGCTTATCTCGGAGCGCGCGGCTGAGGAGATTAAGATCAAGATCGGCACAGCGGTGCAACAGCAAAAAGACCTTACCTACACGGTCAAAGGAAAAGATCAGATCAGCGGGCTTTTAAGCTCGGTCGATCTTACGAGTGAGGACGTTAGAGAGGCAATCAAAGACTCGATCAGAGAGATCGCCGATGCGTTAAAATTTGTCCTTGAGAGCATTCAGCCCGAAGTCGCCGCCGACATCGTCGAAAACGGCGTCGTGCTAACGGGCGGGGGCGCGCTCATTCGCGGATTAGATAAATATCTAAGCGACACCGTAAAGCTTCCGGTTTTCGTCGCGGACGAGCCACTGCTGTGCGTCGCAAACGGCACGGGAAAAGCCCTAGAAGAGATCAAATCGCTAAAACAAGCGGCAAATGACTAATCTCAAACTCCTCCTCGTCGCGGTTTTGCTGGTAGCCGTTTCGCTTACGTTCGGCTCGTATATCCACGGCAAATTTATCGGATTTGCAGGAGGAATTTTAGAGGTTTATTACGGCGTGAGCGATCGGGTAAAAAGCGCTGTAAACGAGCATTTTAACCAGGCAGAGACGATCAAAGCTCTACGAGAAGAAAATGCCGAGCTAAAAAAATCGGCGATGCTGCTTAGTACGTTCGCGGGCGAGCTGAATAAAATTTTGATCGATAAAAACAGCTCCGTCTACGAGCCCAAAGTTCAGCTCGTAAAGGCGCTGAGCTATGCAAATCTAAACGACTACAATAAATTCTTCGTAAATTTTGAAAATTTTAACCCAAACAAAATTTACGGCCTCATCAGCGAGGGCAAGACCGCGGGAATCCTAGTAAATAAAGATGGGCGCCCGCTTGCGATCTTACAGCGCGACGAAAAGAGCAACTTCTCCGTTTTCATAGGAGATACCCAAATTCCTGGCGTCGCAGGTGGCGAAAATAACGAGCTCGTGGTTAGATACATCCCGCAGTGGCTCGATCCCAAGGTAGGCGATGAGGTGCTTACCAGCGGCAAGGACGGAATTTTTTTTGCCGGCGTGCCGGTAGGGAAAGTTAAAGAGATTCAAAACGGAAAGTTATACAAAAGCGCCGTCGTAGAGCCCTACGTGAGCTCCGAGATGCCGGCGTTTTTGTATGTCGTTACAAAGGAAAATTGATGCCCAAAATAGATGATATTAAGACGATTTTACTGATCGGCAGCGGTCCGATCGTAATCGGTCAGGCGTGCGAGTTCGATTATAGCGGCACGCAGGCTGCCAAGACGCTAAAGAGCCTCGGATACCGCGTAGTGCTAATAAACTCTAACCCCGCTACCATTATGACCGATCCCGATTTTGCCGACGCTACCTATATCGAGCCGATCACCAAAGAGAGCATTTTGCGTATCATAAAGCGCGAGGGCGTCGACGCGATCCTGCCTACGATGGGCGGACAGGTCGCGCTAAACGTCGCGATGGAAGCTTACGAAAGCGGCGAACTAGCAGGGGTAAAATTTCTAGGCGCCAAGCCTGAAGCGATAAAAAAGGGCGAGGATAGAGTGAAATTTAAAGAGGCGATGATTAAGATCGGAATGGATCTGCCCAAATCCAAATACGCTTACAACATCGAAGAGGCGATGGCTGCTGCAAATGAGATCGGCTTTCCGCTCATTATCCGCGCCAGCTACACCCTGGGCGGCGCAGGCAGCGGCGTGGCGTACAATATCGACGAGTTTAAAGAGGTCGCGCAAAATGGGCTAGACGTGAGCCCGATAAATGAAATTTTGATCGAAGAGAGCCTGCTTGGATGGAAAGAGTTCGAAATGGAGGTGATCCGCGATCATAAGGACAACTGCATCATCGTCTGCTCGATCGAAAATTTCGATCCGATGGGCGTGCATACGGGCGATAGCATCACGGTTGCGCCCGCTCTGACGCTCACCGATAAAGAATATCAAGCGATGCGCGACGCGAGTTTTAAAATTTTACGCGAGATCGGCGTGGATACGGGCGGCTCGAACGTGCAGTTTGCGGTGAACCCTGAAAACGGCGAGATGATTGTGATTGAGATGAACCCGCGCGTGAGCCGTTCGTCCGCGCTGGCTTCCAAAGCGACGGGCTTCCCGATTGCGAAGGTGGCGGCGAAACTGGCGGTCGGCTTTACGCTGGACGAGTTGCGCAACGACATCACCGGCGGCCGCACGCCCGCGTCGTTCGAGCCTTCCATTGACTATGTGGTAACCAAAATCCCGCGTTTCGCGTTTGAAAAATTCCCTGCCGCAGACGACCGCCTGACCACGCAGATGAAATCCGTAGGCGAAGTGATGGCGATGGGCCGCACGATTCAGGAAAGTTTCCAAAAAGCCCTGCGCGGCTTGGAAACGGGCTTGTGCGGCTTCAATCCGAGAAGTTCCGACAAAGCGGAAATCCGCCGCGAACTGGCGAACCCCGGCCCTGAGCGTATGCTGTTTGTGGCAGATGCGTTCCGCGCGGGATTCAGTTTGCAGGAAATCCACGACATTTGCGCCATCGACCCTTGGTTCTTGGCGCAAATCGAAGACTTGGTGAAAGAAGAGCAGCAGGTAAGTGCAGGCTGCCTGCAAGATTTGGATTTCGCCGCCTTACGTCGTCTGAAACGCAAAGGCTTCTCCGACAAACGCATCGCGCAGCTTTTAGGCGTAAAAGAAAAAGAAGTGCGCGAACACCGCTACGCGCTGAAGCTGCATCCCGTGTATAAACGCGTGGATACCTGCGCCGCCGAGTTCGCCACCGAAACCGCCTACCTCTATTCCACTTACGAAGAAGAATGCGAAGCGCGTCCTTCCGACCGTAAAAAAGTGATGATTCTCGGCGGCGGCCCGAA
>NZ_CALIIS010000197.1 GCF_938017705.1 uncultured Campylobacter sp. | reverse complement strand
CACTATGACTATGCGCGTGCCGGAGCTTTATCTCGTAGTGCCCGAGGCAAGATGCTATATGAACGAAGCCGATGGCGCCAAAATCGGCGTACAACAAAACGAAATCGTCTGGATCGAGTCGCGCCGCGGCAAGGTAAAAGCGCGTGTGGACTTCCACGGACGTAACATTCCGCCGAAAGGGCTTATTTTCGTGCCGTTTTTTGACGAGAAGGTCTATATCAACCGCGTCACGCTCGATCATACTTGTCCGCTTTCAAAAGAGACCGACTACAAAAAATGCGCGGTTAAAATTTACAAGGCGTAAATTATGGATAGGCGTGAGGTCTTAGGTATTCTTTCTTTAGCTGCGGGCGTAGGCGTTCTGGGGCTCGGAGTCGCAAACTCCGGCGAGCACGCCAGACTCCGCCCGCCCGGAGCTATAAGCGAGAAAGAATTTCTTAGCAAATGCCTAAGGTGCGGACTTTGTGTCGAGGCATGCCCGTTTGATACGCTTAAGCTTGCGAGCTTTTGCGATCATGCTATTGCAAACGGCACGCCGTTTTTCATCCCGCGCGAAATTCCGTGCTATATGTGCGACGACATACCTTGCGTCGCGGCCTGTCCTAGCGACGCACTAGATAAAAGCCTGGTAAGCGAAGACTCTAAGCTTAACGTGCGTCTATCTAAAATGGGCGTTGCGGTCATAGATACCGAGCATTGCATCGCTTATGCGGGTATCCAATGCGACGCGTGCGTGCGAAACTGCCCCGTAATGGACAAGGCGCTTAGGATCGATTACCGCCACAACAACCGCACCGAAAAGCACGCCCTGCTCGTGCCTGTCGTAGATAGCGACTACTGCACGGGTTGCGGCAAATGCGAGCATGCCTGCGTCACGAAAAAGGCGGCTATCAGCGTCGTGGAGCGCGAGCGCGTCATAGGAATTTCCAGCGACAACTATGTCAAAGGCTGGATCAAGGGCGACGACGCGAAGCTAAAGGACGCAGACACTAAAATCAAGCTCGATCCGCAAAAGAGTAAGGACTACTTAAACGAGGACGATCTAATGGAAGGGGCTAGACAATGAAATACACTATTTTAAGGCGTTTGAGCCAAATTTCTATTCTAGTCCTTTTTATTTTAGGAAATAATTTCGCCTTCAAAGCCGCGAGCGAAAATGGAATTTTATCAGGAATTCTAAAGGGCAATCTAAGCTCGTCGAAACTTTTCGGCACGATTAATCTAAGCGATCCGTTTGCGACGGCGCAGATGCTGCTAGCTAGCTTTTCTTTAGGCGCTACGGCGGTTATCGGAGCGCTTATCGTAGGAGCATTTTATGCGCTTATAGCGCCGCGATTATATTGCTCGTGGGTCTGCCCGATAAATTTACTAACCGATCTTGCCGCATGGCTTCGTAAAAAATTTGGCGTGCACACCAAAATTTTAAACGTAAATCGCAAAGCTCGCTACGTCCTAGCGGTGCTAGCGCTTGTTTGCAGCGGAGCTTTCGGCTTTGCGGCGTTTGAGAGCGTAAGCTTTATCTCGCTTTTCGCGCGCGCCGTCATATCGCTGAGTGCCAGTGCATTTGCGATCGCGCTACTGATCGTAGTTTTTGAAATTTTCGCGGGCGATCGCACTATCTGCTCGCGGCTATGCCCGCTCGGCGGATTTTGGGCTGCACTTAGCTATTTTAGCGTCATTCGCGTTCGCCACGAGGTTGATAAATGCACGATGTGCGGCAAATGCAAAATGATCTGCCCCGAAGTGCAGGTACTTAAGATGGTCGGGCGCGAAAACGGGCGCGTTAGCAGCGAGTGTATCAGCTGCGGACGCTGCATCGACGTATGCGACGACGATGCGTTAAATTTTAGTATATTAGGAGTGAAAAAATGAAAAAAATGGTTTTAGGCTTGGCTCTTGCATGCTGTGCGGCGCTATTTGCCGCGGACAAGACGGCATCTATAGATGCCGACAGCTTGGGCTTTATAAAAAGCGTAGACGAATCGGCGCAAAATAAAAATTCCCTGCCCGATTTCAAATATAGCGAGGATGCTCCGGGCGCCGCTTCGAAGATCGAGCGCAGCTTCGAAAACGCTCCGCCGCTCATACCGCACAGCTTAGAAGGGCTTGTACCGATCACAAAGGATAACAATATGTGCGTAACCTGCCATATGCCCGATGTCGCTAAGGATGTAGGCTCTACGCCGATTCCAAAAAGCCACTTGGTGGACTTTCGCACAGGCACGGATCTAAACGGCACGCTAGCCGAGCAGAGATTCAACTGCACTCAATGCCACGTACCGCAAGCCCAAACCAATCCGCTAGTGAAAAATAATTTCAAAGCCGATTTTAGCAGGTTTAGCGACGCAAATTCCACTTCTAATCTCATAGATACGCTAAATCAAGGCGCCGAGGTTGAGTAGGAGCGCGCGATGAAATTTTTACCACCGCTGCTACTTTGCGCCTGCTTCATCTATGCCGGCAACGGCGTTGCAATACCTAGTGTCGCTGTGGGCATAGATGCGCCTGCAAAGATCAAACACGCTAGCTTCATACTAGAGCTTGACGCAAATGTCGCGGTGCTAAAAAATCTAGACGGCGAAATTTACGCAGGGCTTGACAACGGCAAGCTCTATAAAATAACCATTAGCTCCGTGGAGAGTTCCGCGCCAAATTCTGCCGCCAGGCAAAATTTTGCAGATCAAAATTCCGCCGTAAGCACAAATTCCGATGCGGCGCAGAATTTCAATGCAAAAGCGAGCGTAAAAGCGAGCGTAAATTCCACGGGAGATTCCACTGCGAATTCCGCTGCCACAAATTCTTTAGCAAATTCAACCGCAGCAAATTCTATGAAGCAAAATTCTGCTGAAAATTCTACGGCATTAAATTCCGTTTCGAGCGGAATCTCCAAGACGCTAATTTTCGCACTGCCCTCGTCCAAAAATTACCTAGACGAGCCGATGGGCGCCACCATATTCGACGTCGATAAACTAGGCGAAAAATACGCATTTTTGTATAACGGCGACGCGTTTGAAAAGATGCTGGGCGTGTTTGCAGGCGGCAATATTACGCACTATAAATTGCCGATGACGGGGATTAAAAACGTCTATTTCTACGACGAAAACACCGTGATTTTGCTAGGTCTTGGCAGCGAAATTTTATACTTCGACCTATCTAGCGGCAAGGTAAGCTTCGAGCAAAAGCTCACCATCGCGTCTTTGGGCGGCAGCTCCTACGACCGCGCCGACGGGACGCTGCTAATCTCATGCGAGGGCGGCATCGTATTTTATTTCGACGCGAAAGCGAAAAAGCTTATGAGCCAAAAGTCCCTGCACAAGGACGGGATCTATTCCGTGGCGCTGCTTGGCGATCGTATGATGAGCGGCTCGAACGATAAGGAGAGATCGTGCTACTACGAAAACGGCGATTTCGCTAAATTCTATAACGCCCATTTCGCAGTTTTTGCCGTGGCGCTAAGTCCCGAGCTGGGCGCTTTTACCGTTGGTAACGGCGTACGCGTAATCGATAAAGCAGGCGAGATCGTCCGCAGCATCGAGCTAGATAACGATATCATCAACTATCTGCTTTTCGAAGGAGAGTATCTCGTGGGCTCGGGGTACAATAGATATATCTACTTTTGGGAGTTAAAATGAATATTTCAAGCGTCGTAATCTATCTAAGCGCAAATACCGACGTAGCGGCGTTTCGAAAGGAGCTGCAAAGCATCGGCGGCTGCGAGTTCGTAGCGTGCGAGGACGGCAAGGCGGTCGCCACGATTAGCGTGGAGAGCTTCGATGACGAGATCGCCGCATTTCGCGCGATAGAGGCTATAAAAGGCGTAAGCGAGGCGATGATGATCTACTCTTACTCCGATCTTGACGCAGACATCGCCGCGGCAAACTCCGACAACGGCGAGCAGATAATGCGCGAGCTGGACGAAAAAGACCCGAGTCAGATCAAATACGGCGG
>NZ_CALIIS010000196.1 GCF_938017705.1 uncultured Campylobacter sp. | reverse complement strand
GAAAAGAATAAAAAGCTTCAGAAATATTTTAAATTTGAAAAAGAGTGGCTAAAGATGATAAAAAAACAAGGGAGCGAGAAATAAAATGCTAAATTATAAAAATATCGGTTCTATTTACAAGCTTGGCTCTTTGTCCAAAAACGGCTCGGATATATATTTGCTTATCGGATCGCACTTTATGGATAAGATAGATATCTTTAGTAATATCACAACGGATTTTCTTATAGGCGTAAAGTGGATATTCTTCTACGCAGAGAAAGCGTCGCGATTAGAAGATATCTTTGATGGTTTTATAGAGCGGCACGATTTATTGGATATCGTTACATTGTCATACGGAATCGATGAAAAAACGGAGCTTGTAAATCTATTTTTATCCAAGATTACTCCAACAACTATGGGCGTATCAATATTAGATGAGAAAAATGCAACCGAAAACGAGCTATTGCATGAAATTCTAAAAGGCATAAATAATAAAAATAGCGATGAAATTTAAAATAAGGTGAAATATGCAGCAAAATGAAGAATTGTATTATTTAATAGCTGGATTCATATACGATTGGTGCGATATAGAGCTGTTTTGCGATGAATTTTATAAGATGTATGATTTGGAATCGCAATATTGCGCAACCAACAAAGCGGAAGAGCAGGCATTAAAAGAATTGGATATGATGACGGGTAGATTTTCTGAGTTTGATGAAGATTTTAAAAAGGCTCCTAACGTATTTTTTAAAGAAGGCGAGATAAGGCAAAAGGCAGAAGAAATTTTTCGATTATTTTCTAATATCAAAATTTCTAAAGAGGAATTTTTTAGATTTTTGAAAGAGCAGAGAGGGCTAAATTTTCCGATTGGCGTTGATTTGGGCGAAGGCTATGTAATGTGCCCGAATTGCTCTAATGCAATGAAGGTAGATGGACGCCAAAGCGTAATTACATGCGATAATAAATATTGTATCACTAAGTTTATCAATCCTTTAGCGAAATTAACGCTTGCGGAGATTAAGATTGGAAATGAATAAAATTTGATTTAGACAAAATAATTTAATACAAAATTTATGGAGAAAATAGATGCTTAATTTAGAAGAGCAGGAATTCCGCGTAAAGGGCGTTTATGATAATATAGAAGAGGCTTCCAGCATAAAGCAGCAAAAAATGTATTGGTTGAATGAGAACAACGTAGAGGGCCATATTTCATCGTATATAGAGCTAATGTGCACACTTTTGATGATTTTGATTTCGACGATTTTGCAAAAAATACGGCTTGTCGTTTAGGATTCCCGCCAAAACTTATAGAATTATTGCAAGAATTTAGAGATGCTATAAAAAATTATCAAGCCAAAGACGAAACCGATGATCGCGCCATTATAGAGGATCCAAATTGGCATATCGTAGTAGAAAAGGCACGAGACGCCATAAAAGAATGGGATAAATACGATTTAGGCTCGAACGATAGAACATTCAAATTAAATTAGGTAGTAAAAAACAAAAAATAGGATTTTAATATGATAGAAAATGAATTTGAATTTTTAATTGCCTCCGTGCCGGATAGAGAAAAAGTAGTAGCCGAGATCTGGCATATGGGCAGAGAGACTTTAATAGAGATCAACCATGAAACGAATAAGCTTTTAGTCGCTGCTACCGAGACTCGGCATAATATCAATTTTTACGAGCTTATATGGGCGCTATATGCCGGAGGATTATGGCTAAAAGATGGGAATCAAATACCGAATTTTACGGAGCAGTTTGAGAAATTTTCAAAAAGAAATGGAAGATGCTCGAAAAATATCTTTAAATTTACAAGATATGAAAATAAAGTGAGTATAGAACATAAAGGCAATCTAATAGCGCATGTCATAAAAGATGGCGACGCCCTATCGGTGGGTTTGTTAAATTTTGGATTTGAATTAAAAGACTGCGTAGAGCTCGAAAATTTCGTATGGGCTTTGCAAAATTCTAGGAAACTGCTAGATAGCGCGGTCGGCTAAGTATCGCGGTGAAAACATATATAAAGGATAATAAAATGACCGATTATTTCGTAAGAAAAGAAAGCGCGATAAAATTAAATAAGCTTTTGGGGTTAGATTCGACGGGAAATGAGCAAGATTGGGAGCTAGAATTAGCAGATATCGGCAAAATTACGTCAATGCTAAATTTGCTAGAAGACAAGACATTAAATTTCTACGACAAGATTGCTCTGTCGCATTTAATTGTCGCTTCGTTTGAGAAAGAGGATGAAGAGCTAGGCACAGTAGACAAAGATAGGATTAAAATATTTGCCGACTTTCTGGACGATAACTTACAAATCAAAAATATCATACAAGAATATTGGATAGTTGCGTATGGGAATTTGAGTAAAAATTTAGCCTATTTGATATTTGGGGATAAATAAAGGATTAAATAATGCAGCCCAAAATTAGAAATTTATGCGTATCGCTGGAAAATAGAATTTTAAATCTACATCCTTTTGATCCCGAGCAAGTATGCTGCTGCATAGCGACATGGTTTATTGAAAATAAAATTTTATTTCGTATGAAAGAATACGACGGTTGCGGCTTGGACGAGCTGTTAAAGTTAAATTTTAAAGATTATCCGACCGAGCTATCGATTTACGGCGACGGAAAAGCGAAGGATCTCTTTGGCGTAAAGATCATCAAATCGGACAAATACCGCTTGATAAATAAAATTAGAGCATTGAAATATCAAAAGAGCTTAAGACTAGTCTACGAGGAATTAAACTCGATTGTATTTGACAGCTTGGTAGTTAGCGTGGATTTGGACTTGGCGTGCGAATGCCCGCAATGGTCGCCTAGCGATTATAGAGTTATGTTGAATGAAGCGACGGACGAAATCGTTTTCGCCTGTATAAACTGCAAGAAGAAATTTTATCCGCATACTCTTACCGAGTGCCGAATAGATTGCGATCTCGCTATTCCTAAACACGAATATTTTATCAATTAACTATTTCAATCATTTCTTTTTATAGCCAACTTTGGTAGCCAAGAAAGAAGCGGACGGTAAGGGCTCAAATTATTTAACCTAGTCTAAATTTAACCCGCTCCGGCGCATTAAATTTTATGATAAATTTATGCCTAGGCACTCGGATATCCCTAAGCCCGAGTGCCGTTAAATTTCAAATTTAAAACTGTCCGAAAAGATCGTTCAGCGCCTCGCTAATGCTCGGGTGCGTAAAAATTTGATTTTTGAAAAAGTCCGCCTTCGCGCCCAGCGCCATGGCGATCGCCAGCTCATTAACGATCTCGTGCGCGTTTACGCAATGAAGCGCCGCGCCTAAAATTTCGCCGCTAGCCGCATCCACGACCGCCTTCATCATTCCCTCGTCGTGCGCCACGACCTTGGCGCCCGGCACCGCCGCCATCGAAAGCTTCAGCACCTTGATCTCGCGCCCGCTCGCTCTTGCTTTGCGCTCGCTAAGACCGATGCGAGCTAGCGGCGTGCGGGTAAACAGCACGCTTGCATGCGGTGCGCGGTTTTTCGTAGTGCGCGCGCCGTCCCCGAAAAGCGCGCTAAAAATGATCCTAAAATCGTCTAAGCTCGTGTAGGTAAACATCTCGCCGCCGCGCACGTCGCCTGCCGCGTATATGCTCGCAGTCGAGCTTTGCAGATGCTCATTCGTGATGATATTGCCGTATACGTCTGTCTGCACCCCCGCAGCGGCTAAATTTAGCTCACCCGTATTTGCGCGACGACCGAGGGCGTATAAAAATGCGTCCGCTAAGATCACCCTGCTCTCGCTCGCGAGGTTAAATTTCAACTCCCCGTCATTTAAGCTCAAAAACTCGCAGCCCTCGATGATCTCTACGCCTTGGGCTTGCAGAGCGGATTTGACGCTGGCGGCCACGTCCTCATCCTCGTTTTTCATAAATTTCGAGCGCATCAGCACGCTAACTTTCGAGCCGAATCCCGCAAACATCGAGGCAAACTCAAGCCCGATAAATCCGCCGCCGATGATTACGAGATGCTTCGGCAGCGTCTTTAAATTTAAAATTTCCTCGCTGCTATAAGCGATCTGCGAGTTTACCTCAAAGCTCGGCTCAACCTCGATGGAGCCCGTATTTACGACGATCGTTTCTGCCGAAATTTCACGCATTTGTCCATCAGGGCTTAGCACGCGCACAGAATTCGCGCTCGCAAAAGAGCCCTCGCCGTCAATTACATCGATATTCGGGTTTCCCTTTAGCATTGCTAAATTTTTTGCCCTCAGCGCCTCTACGAGCTCGTCCTTTTTCTGCATGCTCAGCACGAAATACTCTCCGAGCACGCTAAAATTTACGAAGCCTGCTTCCTTGCTCGCCGTAACTAGCCGCTTGGTCGGGATGCAGCCTACGTTGATGCAGGTGCCGCCGTACATTTGCGGCGAGCGCTCGATGAGAGCGACCTTTTTGCCCAGTGCGGCGGATTTTGCGGCAAGGGTTTTGCCTGCTTTGCCAAAGCCTATTACGATGATATCATAATCCATTTTTAATCCTTTTGATCTGAAATTTCGCGGGATTATAAGAGGTTTTATTAAATTTAAAATCTGAGTGGCGCAAATTTAAAGGCGCAGACAAGAGGCGTGAAATTTTACGACGAAATTCTAACTGCGGCACGGAATTTAATACGGAAAATAAAAATTTCAGCTCTAATCGTTTTAAAAATTCTGCGCCGATAGAATTAAAATTTTAAGCGCGGGATATGCGGCACTTTATAGCGCTTGGTAACAGATAGAATCAAATTCTAAGCCCCAAACCGCTCATAAAATTTAAAGGCACGAAAAACGCGGAATTTGCGCTGTAAAATTCCGCTATTAGCGCTTTTTTACGCCTAGCAAAAACATATCAATGCGGTCCTTGATTAGCTCGCTCGCTTTGAAATTTAGCTTTTCGTCGAAAAATAGCAGCCTGCTAAAATGCGGCTCTCTAAGCAAAAAGCAAAAATATAGCGCTAGGCTTTTTGCCGTGCGTCCGGGCGCAAACTCGTCCGCATGCGCCGCCAAATACTCATCCAGCGCATTAGGCGAACCTAGCACGCCGCTTTTTAAAAAGATTTTTGGGCTCTCGCTAAGCGCGCCGTTAAAGCCGCTGAAAAGTATCAGCCGGTAGAATTTTATCGCCTCCGGAGCGAAAAGAAACTCCAGATAAATCCCTGCAAACTCTCGCAGATACTCACGCAATTTTAGGTCTTTGTTGATTCGCATGCGCTCGTTCATTCGCTCGTCGAGCTTTTTGCTTTGCAGTTCGATGATGCGCAAAAATAGGCTTTCTTTGTTATCAAAATACTTATAAACCGACGATAGCGAGCCGCCGCTAAGCTCGATGATATCGCTTAAGCTCGTAGCCTCGTAACCTTTGGCTAAAAACAGCTCCAGCGCCGCGTCTAAAATGAGCTTGCAGCGAATTTCGGATTTTTTATATTTAGGCGATTCGGGCATTTCGCCTCCTTTGAAATACTAAAATTTTTTGTAAGTGTATAAAAAATATACTTAATTAAGCAACATTATTGGGCTAAAATTCTAAAAGCTCAGCAAAAAATAATTTTGCGCGGCTTTGCAAGCGAAACGAAATTTTATATCTAGCGGGCGCAAGCGAGCGGAATTTTATCGCGCGCCGGATGCGGTAAAGCGGGATCTATCTTCGTAAACGAAGCGTTTAATGCCTATTTTAGGCAAATTTAGTAATAATTACCTAAAACGCTAAAAGGCATCTTTGTATGAAAAAAGTCTCGATCGGCGAAGCAGCCGAAATTTTAGGAATTTCAAAAGAAGCCGTTTACAACCGCATCCGTAGAAATTCCTTGCGCGCCGAGGAAAGCGGCGGCGTACGCTACGTGCTTTTAGATGATGAAATGCAACAAAGCGAGCCCGCTTCGCAAGGCTCTGCAAAAAGCACGCGTACTGGCGGCGGGGCGGGCACTCAAAGCTTCATCGACTATCTCATCAAAGAAATCTCCGAGCTAAAAGGTAAAATCGAAGCGCTGCAAAGCGATAAGGACAGGCTTCACAAAGAAAAAGAGGAAATTTTAATCGCCTCGAAAGATGAAATCAAGCTGATGTATAAAGAGCGCGATGAGAAGCTCAGGTATTTTTTGTCGTTTTTCGACAAACCGCTGCTTTCGAGCAAAAGCCGCGAAGCCAAACCCTACGATGTCGAAATCAAAGAAAAAACCTTCGATCGTAGCGAATGGACGAGCCTTGCAAAATTCGTAAAAGCGCTCAAACGCAAAAAGCGCCCAAAAGCGCAAAGCCTAATCATCGAAAATATCGGCAAGAGCGAGTTTATCCGCGTCGAGGGAAACGAGCTTTTGATAAATCAAAGCCTAGATATAAAATCATTGAAAGGAAAAAAATGAAACTACGCAAAATCGCTAGCTATGCGCTGGTAAGCGGCTTCGGGCTCGTTATGGCGGGCTCGCTAGCAGGCTGCGACGATAAGGAGCAGGAGCAAAACGTCCGCTTGCAAGAGGGCGCGCTCGTGCGGCTCGAAGAGATCGCGCCGGGAAAATATAAAATTTTAGAGGAATTTCCGAGCGAAAAGACCCAGATCATCCTAAAATCGCTCGACGGCACGGAGAGAATTTTAAGCGATGAGGAAACCAAAGCCCTTCTAGCCGAGGAAAACGCCAAAATCGACGCCGGCACTTCAAATTTAACCAACCAAAACGCGCAGCTTAGCAGCGGCGGCATGAGCCTGGGCGAAGCGATCTTGGCAAGCGCCGCGGGCGCCATCATCGGCTCGTGGATCGGCGGCAAGCTGTTTAACAACCCAGCCTACCAAAGCCAGCGCCAAACCGCCTACAAAAGCCCGAGCGCCTACTCCAGAAGTGTAAATAGCTTCAATCAAGCAAAGCAGCAAAACGATAAGGCGCGAAGCGGCAAGAGCGGGTTTTTCGGCGGAAGTAAGAGCGGCAAGAGCGGTGGATTTTTCGGCGGTTAAGCACGCTTTGAAACATACAGCGCTTGACGCGGCGAGTTTAAATTTTAACGCGCGGCGCTTGAAAGTGAGCAAAATTCTGTTGTGGCGGAATTTTAGTTAAAACGAAAGCGCGCTCCGTATGGCACGTTTTCGGTGAAATTCGATACGGCAAATTACGTATCGCTCGGGGGCAATGTCCTACGGCTGCGTTGCCTCTAGAGAAATTTTACGGCGTACGTAGCGGTTCGCAATCCTTACGCGGCGAGGTTGTCAAGATAAAATTCCGCGCCGCTACGCGCATAGCGGTTTGTAATCATGCCGCGGCGATGTTATGACGAGGCGGAATTCGCGCCCGTTGCCGAGCGCATCGGATCGCATTTTTTACTGAGGCGTTGCCGCGGGGCGAAATTTTGATATGAAAGGCAGCGTCGTGCGATAAAATTTCATATTGCGACGCGACGTTAAGGCGAGCGAGGCCGTGCTGCGACGGGGGTTTTAATCACCGCATCTGCAATCGGAATTTCGTATCGCAGCGCTTCTTGCGGCAAATTTTATATCGCCGAGCGGTGCTAAAGCGAGTAAATTTACCCGAGCGAAATCCAAGTCGTAGCATCGCGCGATTAAGTTGTACCGCAGTTTTTGAGGAAGCCAAGGAGGAGCTACTTGCAAGGGTGTATTTCTTGCAAAAAAGGTGCCGCTCTGCGGCGGGGCAATGCACCGCTCGCCTGCCGAGCTCTGATTAACCGGTGCGCTTAGAGGTGCGAGCCCATAGCTCGCGTTTTATTCTGCTTCGCCGCGCTCGCAAGATACGCTGGCAGCGACTAGCGCTATGTTTGTTTTACGCTGCGGGCGGAATTTTAAAATTTACATAAAAAGGAAAATCTATGCAACTAAAAAAGATAACGCCGTTAAGCAACGAGTATCTCGAAAAGCTCGGCTTTTACTGGCACACGGACGCAGACGAGACCCCTTACGTCAGCGACGAGATTGTGCGCGTGAGCGCTGCGGAGGCGGATGCGTATTACGAAGCGGCGAACGAGCTATACGAGATGTTTGTCGCGGCCGCGCAGCACGTCATCGACAACAACCTCTTCCACGAGCTCGGTATCCCCTTCAACCTCGTAGATCTAATCAAGCAAAGCTGGGAAAACGAGGTGCACTGGCACCTATACGGGCGCTTCGATTTCGCGGGCGGGCTGGACGGCAAGCCGATCAAGCTGATAGAATTTAACGCCGACACGCCCACGGCGGTGTTTGAGACCGCGATCATCCAGTGGGCGATGCTGAAAGAAAACGGCATGGACGAGGCAAGCCAGTTCAACGACCTCTACGACGCGCTGCGCGATAATTTCAAGCGGCTCGTGGTGCTTGACGGCGAGCTGGAGGACTTTTCTAAATTTTACGAGGGATGGAAAATTTTATTTAGCAGCGTCGCGGGCAACGTCGAGGACGAAAAGACGACGAAGCTTTTGCAGCAGACCGCGGAAGATGCGGGCTTTAAGACGCGCTTTGCCTACGTGGACGAGGTGGAATTTAACGACGAAGAGGGCGTGTTTTTTGACGGCGAAAACTACGAGTATTGGTTCAAGCTCATCCCTTGGGAAGCGATCGCGATCGAGGAGGGCGAGCTTGCGATACTGCTAAAAAACATCGTGCAAAATCAAAAGGCTATCATTCTAAACCCCGCATACACGCTGCTTTTCCAAAGCAAGGGGATTATGAAAATACTGTGGGATCTCTATCCGAACCACCCGCTGCTGCTGCAAAGCTCCTTTTCGCCAATCATCGGTAAAAAGATGATCAAAAAGCCGTTTTTGGCGCGCGAGGGAGCGAACGTGGCGATTTTCGACGCCGACGGCAAAAAAATAGAGGAAAACGGCGGCGAATACGGAAATCAGAAATTTTTGTATCAGGAATTTTACGAGCTCAACAAAGACGAGCGCGCCCAGAGCTATCAAGCGGGGGTGTTTTTCGCCTTTGAGGGCTGCGCGCTGGGCTTCCGCAAGGGCGGCGAGATACTCAATAATCTTTCAAAATTTGTGGGACACTACATCGAGGACGCGCAGTAGCGGCGCGGCAAATTTTATAAAATTTGAGAAATTTTAGGGCGGAGTATTTTGGCGATAGCTTTGGCGATAAGGCTCTCGCGGCGGTAAATTTTATCGCCGCTTGGCAGTAAAATTTAACGCTAGGAGAGGCTACGGTAAAATTTAACGTAGCGTCGCAACCAAAATTCTGCGCGGATAAATTTCGTGCAGGCTAAATTGGCGCGAGCTAAAATTCCGCGCGAATTGAGATTTGCACGAGCTAAATTTTAAAATTTAAACGCGAACGGTGGCAGCGATTAAATTTATCTCTCGCTTCGGCGCAAATTGAAATTTTAAATTTAGACGCGGATTTCAGCGGCGGTAAAATTTACCGCTTGCTTCAGCGCGAGTTAGAATTTTAAAATTTAACGCCGCGCGCGCTGCGAGCATTAAATTTCACGAGGACGGAATTCGCGATAGTTAAATTTTGCGAGAGCAAATTTTGCAATAGTTAAGTTCGCAGAGTTAAAATTTTGCCGTTTAAGCGCCGCGCTCCGACTGCGCGGCGGAATTTGACGGCTAAATTTAGCCGCGCGGCTACGACTTAAAATTTTAAAACGCAAAGGGGGAAATATGAAAATCGTATGTTTGGATGCCGCGACGCTGGGAGGCGATGCCGATCTTAGCGAGATCGCGAGCTTGGGCGAGTTTGAAAGCTACGAGATGACCGAG
>NZ_CALIIS010000195.1 GCF_938017705.1 uncultured Campylobacter sp. | reverse complement strand
CAGACACGCCCGTCCGAAGACCAAATTAGGGCGCGAGCGCTTGCGATAAGAACGCAAATTTTAAGAAGCGAAATCTGCACCGCTAAAAGGCGTAAAATTTCATTAAATTTACTCGCCGAATTCCTTCTGCAGCTTGTAAACCTTATCGTAATCGACCCCCTCGATGATGCGCGGACGCGAGGCGTTGAAATCGGCATTGATCACCGAGCGAGTGGGATCGTACTCGGGCAGCTCGGTCATCTCTAAAATTTCTGCGATCGCGTGGATGAGATCGTCGTTTAAAAACGGCCTGTCTTTGGCTGCCGCGATGCGCGCCCAAAGATCAGCGTTTTGCTCTTTGAACTTATCCGACGCCATGAAAATCAGCGGGATTTCGAGCGTGAAGCGGTTGATGCCGCCATGGATCAGCTTGCCGCGGTATTGATAAAGGCTCTGAGCGTGGTCGCTGAAATAGACTATCAGCGTGTTGTCGCTCGCAAAAATTTTATAAATTTCGCTCACGATAAAATCGTTGTAGGCCACGGTGTTTAGGTAGTGTGCGAGCTCTTTTTTCTGCCCCTCATCAAGCGGCTCGCGCGAAATATCCGCGGCGCTAAATTTAGCAAAGCTTTTTGGATAGCGAAACTCGTAGCTCGGGTGCGAACCCATCAAGTGGATGAAAAAGAACTTATCCCTGCCGCCCTGTGTCGCGCCGTCTTTTTGGGCGTTTGCGAGATCCGTGCCTTTGCCCGCCCGCCCGCTTGCGAATTTTCTCGCGCCCGATTTGAAATTTTTTATGCTCGGGAGCAGAACCTCATCGAGCGAGTAGGCGTATTTGTAAACGGGGATCTGGTTTGTAAAGTCGGTAAAATCGGCTCTGTTTGCAGCCGCGCCGCTTGCGACCGCCCATTTTCCGTAGCGCTCCTGGTTGCTAATCCAAAAGGTCTCGTAGTTTGCGAGCCGTGCAAAATCGACTATATCGAGATTTGCGCTCCACGGGCGCTGTTTTTCACTTTCGTAATTTCCGAAATTTAGCACGTATTTTAACACGTCGTTGGTCTTAGCTCCAGGCGATACGACATCGCTAAAGGCGATTAGATTTCCGCTTTGCTCAAGCGCTTGCAGATTCGGTGTGGTGGGCAGATAGTAGCCGTATAGGCTCATAAAATTTCGCTGCAGGCTCTCTCCGATAATAAAAACGACGTTTGAGACGCGGTTCGGCGCCGTTTTGTGCGAGTGCGAGGCGTAGGCGCGCTCGTAAATTTCATCCAGTTCGCGTTCGTTTTTGAAATCTTTTTGAAAATAATCTTTGCTGACGAAAGCGAAATTATAAAGCGGAATTTCATTCAGCGCTATGATGAGCGTGGCGCGCATTTTGGAGGTTTTAGCGACGTATGTGCCGTATGCGGCGTGCGCCGCGAAGACGCATAGGCTGAGCCAAAAAAGGTATTTTACCGCGCGGATGAGCTTTATTTCGACGCAGATCGCTAGGCGAAATTTTAAAAATATCAGCGAAACCACGCAAACCGCCGCCGCGATGAGGATAAATTTTAAATTTAAAAACGCGTGCGCGAACTCAAAAGCCTCCTTGGGCGTCGTTTGCACCATCGCATCCAGCACGCCGTGCGAGTAGGTAAGCTCCAGGCCGAGTATCAAAAAAATCTGCATGAGCGCTAGGGCTAAATTTAGAGCAAATAGCGCGAAGATGAGGAATTTATAGAGCTTGCGGCAGTAGAAAGACAGCGCGTAAAGGATCAAAAATAAAATCCCTACGCCGCAGATCAGCGCAGCTGCGAAAAACAGCGTGTCCGTCGTAAAAAACGGGCGGGCCGAGATATGACTGCTTTTTAGAAGCCAAACGGCGAAATTTAGCACCAAAATTAGCAGGAATGCGTTTAACGCTCTGCCTCCAAATACGGCGTAAAAGCTGAGTTTTTCCGTTAAAAAGGCGCGGAGACCGCCATGTTTTGAGTCCATAAAATCTCCAAATTTTAAAATTTTATTTGCGAGCGCATCTTAAAATACAAAGACGAAAAATAGCGCGCCGATTAGAATTCTATAAATTCCAAACGGGATGAAATCGAACTTCGAGACGAAACTTAGAAATAGCTTGATCGCCGCAAGCGCCACGACGAACGCCACTGCGCCGCCTACGAGAAAGGTCGTGATATTGTCGGAGTTTTGCGCGAAGGTGTCTAAATTTTTATAGGTGTCGTAAAAGGTCGCCGCAAACATCGTAGGGATCGCGAGTAGGAAGCTAAAACGCGCGGCCAGGTTTCTGTTTAGCCCGCACAGAAGCCCTGCAATGATGGTAGCGCCGCTGCGCGAAGTGCCCGGCACCATCGCAAAACATTGCGAAAGTCCGATGATAAAGGCCTGAACGTATGAAATTTGATCCAGATGCTCTAGCTCGCCTTCTCTAGGGCGCGCCTTGCGAAAGAGCTCTACTGCGATAAAAATAATACCCCAGCCGATCAGCGCGTAGGCGACGGTCTGCGGCGCGAAGAGCGATTTGATGCTTTTATAGAGCAAAAATCCGATCGCGGCGGTAGGGATGAAGCCCACGATGAGCTTGCACCAGAGCTTAAAATCAACCAAAAGCCGCTTGTAAAACATCGCAACGACCGCTAGGATCGAGCCTAGCTGGATAACGACTTCGAAGCATTTAAGCGTATCGGTCTGCTGCAAGCCCATTAGTTTTGCGGCCAGGATCATGTGCCCGGTCGAGCTTACGGGCAGAAACTCCGTCAGCCCCTCAACAATGCCTAAAATCACGGCGTCAAATATACTCATCCATTTTTTCCTTTAAATTTGCTAAATTCTGCGTAATCGAAGCGGGTTTGTAGATCGCCTCTACCATAGCGATATAATCGGGCTTGAGGGCTAAAATTTCATCCAGATTTTCTAAGCTTATGCCGCCGATTACGGCGATTGGGAGGTTTAAAGATTTTCGCGCCTCTTGCACAAGCTCATCGGGGCAAAGCGGCGCATCGGACTTTGTTTTGCCGCGCCTTAGCGAGCCGAAGGCTACATAGCTAGCGCCCTGCGCCTCGGCCTTTTGCGCGCGAGCAAGACCAGCGTAGCAGCTAACGCCGACGATCTTATCCGCGCCTAAAAACTCGCGCACCTGCGCCGTCTCGCCGTCATCCTTTCCGATATGTACGCCGTGCGCGCCTAGCTTTTTGGCAAGCGTCGCATCGTCGTTGATAATGAGTTTGGCGCCGTAATCCTCGCAAAGGCCGATAAGAGAGCGGATTAAAGCTTCATTCCGCGCGGCGAGCTTGCTGCGATACTGCACGAGCTTTACGCCGCAGCGTAAAATTTCATCTATCTGCGAAAAGATAGTTTGCGGCGGCGTTAAGCTATCGTCGCTAAGTGCGTAAATTTCACTCATCTATCTTTTTCGGCATCGGCGCGCCGTTTAGGATGCAGTTGGTAACATCCCAAAATTTTGCGCTATACATTCCGCGTTTAGCCTCTTTGGCTTCCTCAGCGGCTTTTAAAAGAAGTTCGCTATCGTCGGTTATCGGTACGGCAAATCCCGCCGCCACTAGGTCCAATCGCAGATTGCTTTTAGGATCGCTTGCATCGCAGACATAGGCGTCATTGCCACGATCGATTAAATTTACGTAGTAGCGCTTGCCTGGTTTTATCACGGACTCGAGAGCTTTTTTATATTCTTTGTCGAATTTCCTTAGCTCTTTGGCGTCCGTTATGCACCTAGAAGCGCCCGCGGCGATTATGTTTAAATTTTTTAAGTCGCAGGGGAAGAAGCGATCTTTTTGAGCTTTTCTAAAGGTAAAAACGAAGGTTCTGCCGTCATCGCCAAGACCTGCAAATGCGGCGATGCCGTATCTATCTTTTTGCTCCGCAAAGCTCTGCGTGCAGAGCAAAATCGCAAGTGTCAAAAATATCTTTTTCATAGGATTCCTCTTAGGCGGCGCAAATTCCTATTGCAGAATTTGCACCTAAATTTTGCGGATTATTTTAAATTATACTTCTCCAAAAGCTTTTCGTAGCTTCCGTCCTTTTTCATCTCCTCAAGCGCCGCGTTAAATTTAGCGAGCAGCTCGGGATACTTGCCCTTATCGAATGCGATCGAAAAGCCTTCGCTGCCGTCGGATTCTTTAAAAAATGCGGTTAGATCGTCGTTTTTCTTAAGATATTCGTAGCCTACTGATGAATCCACGCAAAGCGCGTCGATCTTTTTGTTCTTCAGCGACATAACGGCTACAAAAACGTTCTCCGTAGCGCTAACTTCGGCGCCTTTGATATCTCTGATCGCAAGCTCTTGGATGGTGCCTAGCTGCGCGGCAAGGCGCTTACCCTGCAAGTCGGCTTTGGAATTTAACGAGCTATCGTCCTTACGTTTGACGTATAAATTTTCGACTTTATAGTAAGGAGCCGTGAAATCGATCGCCTTTTTGCGAGCCGGCGTCGCGCTCATTCCCGAGGCGATCATATCGATTTTACCGCTTTTAATCGCAGGGATTAGCCCGTCAAAGCTCATATTTAAAATTTCATATTTAACGCCCGCGCGTTTGGCAAGCTCGGCTACTAGATCCATATCAAAGCCCGTGACTTTGGAGTTTTCATCCACGAACTCAAACGGCGGATACTCGGCGTTCGTGCCTACGATGAGCGTATCTTTGGTAATGTCTTTAGCGACTAGCGAGCCGCAAAGCAAAGCGCCCGCAACTAGAAATCCCATAAATTTTTTCATTTCCCTCTCCTTTAGTGGTTTAAAATTTTATTTAAAAATTCTTTCAATCTCGGATTTTGCGGATTTTCAAATACGTTTTTAGGCGTATCGTCCACAGCGATCTTGCCGCCCTCCATAAAAAAAATCCTATTTGCGACATTACGCGCAAAGCCCATTTCGTGCGTTACCACAAGCATCGTAATGCCCTCTTTGGCGACCTCTTTCATTATACCTAACACCTCGCCGATCATCTCGGGATCTAGTGCCGAAGTGGGCTCGTCGAATAAAATCACGTCCGGATTTACCGCCAAACTTCTAGCGATTGCGATGCGTTGCTTTTGCCCACCGCTAAGCTTGTGCGGATAGGCGTAGGCCTTATCGCTAAGACCGACCTTTTGCAGCAGCTCCTCCGCTTTTGCGTAGGCTTGTTCTTTGGTATAGATCCCCGCTTTTATGGGCGCTAGAGTTAAATTTTCTAGTACGTTTTTATTTGCAAAGAGGTTGAAATGCTGAAACACCATACTAACTTTGCGGCGAATTTTATTAATATCAGTGTGCTTATCGGTAATATCCTCGCCGTCTATTTTAATAGTGCCACCGCTCGGAATTTCGAGCAGATTTAAGCAACGCAAAAAGGTCGATTTACCACCGCCGCTTGGACCGATGATTGCTACGATATCGCCTTTATTTATGGTCTTTGAAATTCCTTTTAGCACCGATAAATTGCCGTAGGATTTGGTTAAATTTGATATTTCAATCATTGCGGTTTAACCTACTTTCTAGCATTTTTACTAAAAACGAGAAAAATTTTACGCTTGCATAGTAAAGTACTGCGGCAAAAAGTATCGGCTGGACGGTATAAAGCGCCGCCTGCATGCTTTTTGAAAAAAACGTAAGATCGGTGATTGCTACGAGGCCTACGACCGAGGTCTCTTTAAATAGGCTAATAAACTCATTTGCAAGCGCAGGCAGGATGTTTTTTATCGCCTGCGGAAAGACGATCTCTTTCATTGCCGTGCCGTAGCCTAGCCCCATCGCACGCGCGGCTTCCATCTGGCCGCGATCGACGCTGTTTATGCCGCTGCGCACGATTTCTGCGACGTAGGCTGAGCTATTAAGCCCTAGCGCAAAGATCGCAGCTGCGATATTATTGCTCCACGTAGCAAAAATTATAAACACGAACACCATCAGCTGGATAACGATTGGAGTTCCGCGGATGATATCTACGTATTCGTCGATAATGAAGCTTAAAAATTTATTGTTTAGAAATTTTAAAAATGCCAGCATAAATCCTAATGCGATACCGATCACAATGCCGCCGGAGGTCAAAATAAGAGTAATGCCGTAGCTTTTGGCGTATGAAATTTTTTGCGCTTCGCTCAGTTCGGGATAGGTGAAATAAAGCCCCACGGCGATTACAGTCAAAACAAATACGACCTTTAAAATTTTCTCGTTCAACCAAGGCGCCTTTTTCTTAAAATTTAAACGACAAGAATACTAAAATTTCGTTAAAATCTGGCTAAATTCCGAAAGTAAAATTTTATTTGAAATAGAGTAAAATTAGCTTTTTTAAAAGGAGGCAACGATGAGCTTTTGGACCTATTGCGCAATCGCGATATATTTCGGCGCGCTTATTTTTATAGGTAGGTATTATTATGACAAGAATGCGAGCTTAAGCGAGTATCTGCTCGATAATCGCCGCCTAGGCCCATTCGTAACGGCGCTTAGTGCGGGCGCTAGCGATATGAGTGGCTGGATGCTTTTGGGAGTGCCGGGCGCGATGTTTGCGACGGGGATTTGCAATATCTGGATAGCTCTAGGGCTTTGCGTGGGCGCGTGGTGCAACTATAAATTTCTTGCCAAAAGGCTTAGAATTTACACTGAGGTAGCAAGCGACAGCGTCACGATCCCAGATTTTTTAGAAAACCGCTTTAAAGACCGCACCAAAACGCTTCGCATCATCTCCGGGCTTTTGATCATCATATTTTTTACGCTCTATGTTAGCAGCGGCATCATCGCGGGTGGCAAGACATTTGAGAGCTTTTTCGGGCTAAGCTTTACATACGGCGCGATCGCTACGATCTTAATCGTAGTGTTTTATACCTTTTTCGGCGGATTTAAGGCCGTCGCGATCACGGATGCGTTTCAAGGGGCGCTGATGTTTGCGGTACTTATTTTGATCCCTTTGTTTTCTTACCGCGCGCTGCAGATCCCTGCAGACAGCTCCTTTTTGGCGCAGGTGCGGCTCTACGGCGCGAGCCATCTCGATCTATTTTACAATCAAAGCTTCTTGGGCGTTTTGGGCCTACTTGCTTGGGGGCTTGGATACTTCGGTCAGCCGCATATCATCGTGCGCTTTATGGCGATTAGAAGCTCGCGCGAGCTTGATAGCGCGCGCCGAATCGGTATTTCGTGGATGGTGCTAGGGCTAGTAGGCGCGATGCTTAGCGGTCTGATCGGCTTTGTCTATTTTTCGCAAAAAGGCCTTAGCATAGACGATCCCGAAAAAATTTTCCTAGAGCTCGGTAAAATTTTCTTTCATCCATTTATCCTAGGCGTCATAATCTCTGCGGTGCTGGCGGCGATTATGAGCACCATCTCAAGCCAGCTTTTGGTAAGCGCGAGCGCTGTTACGAAGGATTTTATCTTCGCGTTTTATAAAAAAGAGGTGAGCGAGCGCACGCAGACGCTAAGCAGCCGTATCGCCGTCGTGATCATCGCCGCGGTCGCCGCGATCTTGGCGTTTGGCTCAAACGATACGGTGCTAAACGTCGTGGGTAACGCTTGGGCGGGATTTGGCGCGAGCTTTGGCGCGGTGCTGCTTTTCAGCCTGTATTCTAAAAAAATGAGCGCGCTCTCGGCTTTGGTGGGTATGCTCGTAGGCGGTATCACGGTAATTTGTTGGATCTTATCGGGGCTTTCGGCGGTCGTTTACGAGCTGCTGCCGGGCTTTTGCTTTTCGGCGCTCGCGATACTGCTCGTAAATCGCTACAACTCCGTGCTCGATAAGATGGCGGATGAGCCCAATGCGGCACAAATTTCGCATGAATTTGAAAAGATGAAAGAGCAGAGTTTGGGAAGTAAAAATGGCTAACGTAAAGTGTCCGCACTGCGGCTCTCAGATCGATATTGACGAGGCGCTACAGCGCGATATCAAGGCTAAATTTGAAGATGAAATTTTGCAGCAGAAGCGAAAGTGGCAGCAGCAGCAAAACGAAGCCACGCTTAAATTTGAAGCCGAGATCGCCGCTAAGCGCGAGGAGTATGCGAAGCATCTGGCGCAGCTGCAAGCGAAGGAAAACGCCTTCGAGCAGCGCGTAAAAGCGGCGACCGATTCTGCGCTAAACAGCGAGCGGGAGAAAATTTTAGCGCTTGCAAAATCTCAGATCGAGAGCGAAAACGCGGCGAAATTTGAAATTTTACAAAAGGAGCTGCAAGAAAAATCGCAAAGAATTTCTGAGCTAAATTTAATAAAGGCCGAAATGGAGGCGCAAAAGCGTAAATTTAGCGAGCTTGAAGCCGAGAATAAAGCCAAATCCGAGATCGAGCTAACCAACCGCATGAACATGGAGCGCGAGCGGCTTTCGAAGCAAATTTCGCAGGAAAACGAGCTGAAATTCCGCCAAAAAGATGAGCAGATCCAAAGCCTAATCGGCCAAATAAACGAGCTCAAGCGCCGCTCGGAAGTAGGCTCGCAGCAGCTTCAGGGCGAGGTGCAGGAGCTCGCGCTGCAGGAGTATCTGCGGCTAAGCTTTCCTTTGGACGAGATAGATGAGGTCAAAAAGGGCGCGCGCGGCGCAGACTGCGTGCAGATAGTGCATACGAGGGAGTTTGTGGGCTGCGGTAAAATTTTATACGAGAGCAAGCGCACGAAAAGCTTCGAGCCCAAATGGATCGACAAACTCAAAGACGATATGATAGGCGAGGGCGCGCAGATCGGCGTTATCGTCACCGAGCAGATGCCGCCTCACAGCCCTAGGCTGCACCAAGCGCCGAGCGATGCTAGCATCTGGATCTGTTCGTTTGAGGAATTTAAGGGGCTTTGCGCCGTTTTGCGCGAACACGTCGTGGCGCTTGCGTTTGCCAAGAAATCGGGTCAAAATCAAGATAGCAAAACGGCGATGCTCTACGACTATCTGACCTCGCCCGAGTTTGCAAATCAGATAAAGACGATCGTCTCGGCATTCGTCGGCATGCAAGAGAGCTTAAATAAGGAGCGCAATGCGATGGAGCGCATCTGGAAACAGCGCGAAAAACAGATCGCACGTGCGCGAGACGGAGCGATCGCGATGCACGCAAGCATCAGAAGCATCGCAGGAAGCGGCGTAGCGCAGCTGGAGGATGTCGATGAAATTTTAAGCCTCGAGGCGATCGCGGCGGAGAGCGAAGCGGACGCGCTTCAAAACCAAGACGGCGACGAGATGCCATAGCGGCATGCGGACAGATCGCAGTCTGAACGAAAACGCGAGGCGAGCTTGCGTCGTGAGGCTGAAATTTTGTAAAGTGACACGATATTTGTCCGCGGACAAGCGGTGCTAGAATTTCAAGAAGTAATTACCGTATACTTTTGGGTTTGCGAGGTTAGAATTTTGCTTGCGAATTTTATACTGGCAGAAATATGCCGCACTGTGTAGCGCGGGAATTTAACGTGTAAAATTTTAAATTCATAATTAAGGAAGCGCTTCACGTCGCAAAAATTTGATTTGGAATTTCTGTTTTGTGTTCTTATCGGGAAGATTTTGCGCTAAAAGCCATAGTAAAATTTTAAGAATTCGCTTCGCCGTATCGTAAAAATTTTAAAATTTTGATCTGCAAATTTCATGAAAATTTATGAAATTTTTTAAATTTCTGCGTCGAAATTTTAGAATTTCTAATATTTTTTAAAATAAATTTAAATTTTTTAAACACCCTTGCCGCAGTCATTTGCGTACTAAAATTTTATCGATGAAAAGCGTTCGTTACCAATCGTTACCCCCCCCCCCCCC
>NZ_CALIIS010000194.1 GCF_938017705.1 uncultured Campylobacter sp. | reverse complement strand
AACGTCGTTATAGAGCCTAAATTTGAATTAGCGTCGCTCTTTAGCGAAGGGCTAGCGGCCGTAAAATCGGGCGGCAAATGGGGCTTCATAGACAAAAGCGGAAATTTCGCGATAGAGCCACGTTTTGACGAAGTAAATAAATTTAAAGAAGAACGTGCCGTAGTGAGGGTCGGCGAGCTGTGGGGTATCATAGATAAAAGCGGTAAATTTATCCTTGAGCTACAAAAATTCGACTATATATTTGACGAGTTTTACGGCGGAATGTTAAATTTCAGGGTAAATAGAAAAAGCGGTTGCCTAGACATAGACGGCAAGGTCGCCATAGAACCGATATTTGACGACATATCTGTTTTTGAGGGCGACGTGACGGCCGCCAAAATAGACTACAAAAGCGTGTTTATCGATAAAAAGGGTCGAATTTTGCCTATTTCTTACTACTTTGAGATAGAAGATTGAGGTAAATTTGCGACGGTTTTGGCAAACGCTTTGCTTTTTTTTAAACTAACGAGCTACATTCAGTCGCTAAATTTCTCGCCTTTATGTCACATAAAGCCCAATAGACCTATTTTGCCAAAAAAATAACGTAAATTTAATTTTTACAATACGAGTTAAATTTAAAAATTTACATACTAAATTTTATCGCAGGCAATAAAACTTCGGTTGTCTTAATTTACTTTCATTCGTATTTAACTTTTGCCTTAAATTTTGCACATGATAGCAAAATATACAAATTTCAGGTAGAATATCGCCACATAAAATCAAGGCGGTAAAATGAGAAAATTTATAGTCGTTCGCGGACACGCGGGCTCTGGTAAAACGACTTTCGCAAAAGAGAAAATTAAAGAATTTAAAAACGAATATCCGCAGGCACAAATTTATCATCTGGAAAACGATATGTTTTTAACTGATGAGGCGGGGGTTTATACTTGGTCGCCGAAGCTTTTGGAGGATGCGAAGCGCAAGGTCGCACGCGAGATAAAGCAGGCGTATAAATTTGCTCTGGAAAACAAAGATAGAGACGTTCTTATCGTGCTTAGCAACGTGAGCGCGCGCACCAAAGAGCTGCTAAGCCTAAAAGAGCAAGCTGCCCAGAATGGATTTATTTTCGAATGCTTTAGAATGCAAAATTTCTTCGCCTCCGAGCACGGCGTCGATGAAGATACGGTAATAGCGATGTTTATCAAGGTCGCAAATAACAAAATAGAGGGCGAAATTTTGATCCCGCCCATCAATCCTATGAGCGAAAGCGTAGCGCAAAAGATCAAAGACGCGGCGGCTCTAAACAGGCGCGATCTGCCCTTTGATGCGGCGCAAAATACCTACGTAACGAAAAAATATATCGCCGCCACACAGGATAAAAGGCTCTGGAGTGCGCGTCAAAGCGAGCTTTATCCCGAGCTTCGCACCTACAAATACTCAAAACGCGTCTTTTTCAAAGCCGATTGGGATAAGGCGTTGCTTGAGATGCGCGGGCTCATAATGGACGAGAATCTAAATATCATCGTGCGTCCGTTTAAAAAGGTCTATAACTACTCGGAATTTACCTCGCGCAAAAGCCTTTATCCTATCGATATCACAGACGATACGCCCGTGCTTGCCGTGCGAAAGGTAAACGGCTTTTTGGGGTGTTGTACCTACGTAGATATCGGCGAAAGCGGCGCCAGCTTTAACCGCCGCGTCATCTACTCCACGACGGGATCGACCGATAGTAGATTTGCGCAGATGACGCGCGAGAACTGCTGCAAATTTGAAGAGATTTTCAAACGCTATCCAAATAAAACTTTTTTATTTGAGATCACCGACGAGAGCGATCCGCACATCGTAGAAGAGGAGCTCGGCGAGACTTTTATCGGACTTATCGACGCTAAAACCGGCGCGCAAGCAAGCGAATTTGAACTGGATAAAATCGCCGCAAGCACTGCCGGAGTGTTAAAAAGACCTTTTTATAAAGAGGGCGAGCAGTATCTAAAAACGAGCTTTTCGGAGCTTAAAAATATAGTCAAAGAGGCGAAATTCGAGGGCTTTATGGTGTATATCCCAAGCCAGAACGATTTTTGCTTTAAGATGAAAACGCCTTATTATCTCGTGAATAAATTTTTCGCTCGCAGTAAAAACGAGGCGCTTTCCGGCAAACTGGATAAAACCAAGCTCGATGAGGAATTTCACCCTTTAGTCGATCACATCAAAGCAAACGAGCGTGAATTCAAATCCCTTGACGAGCAGGGCAAGCTAGGCTTTATAAAAGAATTTTTAGAAAAAATTTAACGATTAGCGCGGATATTTGACGCCGTGCAAATTTACGTAAAGCTCAAATTTGATGCAGCGATTAAAGCTTAAAGGAAAAATGATGATATTTTTTACCTCCGATTTGCATTTTTATCACGCGAATATCATGAAATACTGCCCTAAATTTAGGGCTTTTAACGACGTAAGCGAGATGAACGAAAAGCTAATAGAGCTCTGGAATGCCGTAGTGGGGCCCGAGGATACGGTTTATGATCTGGGCGATTTTGCATTTTGTAATAAATTAAAGGATCTAAAAAGCGTCGCACGTAGGCTAAACGGCTCGCATGTGCTGATTTTAGGCAACCACGATACGCTCATCAGCCGAAACAAAGAAGCGCTGCTGCGCGAGCTAAAAGAGGACGGAAATCCTATTTTTAGCGATATCCTGCACTACAAGGAGCTAAATTTTGACGGCGGCGTGGGCGCGATGAAGGACGGCAAAGCGGGCATGAGCATCTGTATGTTTCACTATCCCGTAGAGGAGCACAACCACGCCTCGAAAGGCTCTTTTATGCTTCACGGACACTTGCACGACCGCGCTTCCAGCCTAGAGGGGCGCATACTAAACGTAGGCTTTGACTCGCACGGCAAAATTTTAAGCTTAGAGGAGATCGTGCAAATTTTAGGGCAAAAGGAGATTGCGGCAAGATATTCGTGATCCGGGCTAAACACGGACAGCCACAGCATTGATTTAAGCGCAGCCTGCCGCAATATCTTGCAAAAGCACCCGCATAATACGAGGATAGGCAAAGC
>NZ_CALIIS010000193.1 GCF_938017705.1 uncultured Campylobacter sp. | reverse complement strand
CGCGCCCGTCATCCAGGGGGATCGTGAAGACATCCCCCTTCCGGGGCGGAGTGATTTTGGTTTTCGGCTTGCCGCGCATTTTTGAGACCGCATCGTCGATCGTAATGCCGAAAGTCGCGTTGCCGTCGATACGCAAGATCACGTCGTTAGCCTGAATACCTTTCTTGTCGGCGGGAGTACCCTCGATAGGCGAGATAACGGTCAGAGCGCCGTCTTTCATACCCACCTGAATTCCAAGCCCGCCGAACTCGCCCTCGGTCTGGACTTTCGTGTCGTTAAACGCCTTTTCGTCCATGTAGCTTGAATGCGCGTCGAGGTTATTCATAAGCCCCGAGATCGTCTTGTCCACGAGCTCCGAGAAGGTCATCTCATCGACATAATTGTTTTCGACGATCGCAAGCGTCTTGGTAAGCTTAGCTAGCGCCTCCAGACGCGTTTTTTCGCTGTCTGGCTTTTTGGTCGCGTTGACCTCTCTGGCTTGTAAATTTCCGGTAAAAAAACTGACGCCTAAAAATAGAGAAAATATGAATCCCAAGCCGAAGAAGAGGTGTTTTTGTCGCAAAGTTTATCCTTGAAAGTAAAATGGAGTGAATTTTATAGAAAATTGGCTAAAAATAAGGTAAATTTCATACGAAATTTGCGCGTTTACGGATAAATTTAAGCCGAAAATTTTAAAATCTCACTAAAAAACCTTGACATAAACACACTAAAGTTATATAATGCAATCAACTTCAACTTTAGGAGAAAATTTATGAACGAAACTATTGAAATTTTAACCGACAAAATGCGCTCTTTGCTCGAAAGCAGCGTTTCTTTAGCGATCCACTCCAAAAATAGCGAAGTGGGCGTATTGCACATGCTCTGGGCTTTGGTAGCCGACAGCGGCTCTGTGCTAAATCAAATTTTTAATAAATTTAGCATCGAAAAGACCGCGGTCGAGCTTGAGATCAAAAGCGAAATTTCAAATTTGCCTACGAGCTCAAACGTCACGAAGGAAAACGTGCGAATCTCGCGCGAGCTGATGAACTCGCTAGAGGTCGCAAAAGGGCTGATGACGAGCTCGGGCGATAAATTTATCGCCGTAGATACCTGGCTGATCGCAAATTTAAACGCAGATCCGCTAAAGAAAATTCTGTCTAAATTTGCAGATCTTATCGAGATCAAAAAGGAGCTAGAAGCGCTTCGCGGCGGCAAAAGCATCGATTCGCAAACCGCCGACGAGACGCTTGAGGCGCTTAGTAAATTCGGCGTCGATCTCACCGCTAAGGCGCTTGCGGGCGAGCTCGATCCGGTCATCGGCCGCGACGAGGTGATTTCGCGAATGATGCAAATTTTAATCCGCAAAACGAAAAACAACCCGATCCTGCTCGGCGAGCCTGGCGTGGGAAAAACCGCGGTCATCGAGGGTCTTGCTCAGCTGATCGCCAAAAAAGAGGTACCGCTCAGCCTGCAAAACAAACGCGTCATCGCGCTTGATATGAGTGCGCTGATTGCAGGCGCGAAGTACCGCGGCGAGTTTGAAGATAGGCTCAAAGCAGTCATAAACGAGGTCGTAAAAGCCGCGAATGTCGTGCTTTTTATCGATGAAATTCACACCATCGTAGGCGCGGGCGCAAGCGAAGGCTCGATGGATGCCGCAAACATCCTAAAGCCCGCCCTTGCACGCGGCGAACTGCACGCAATCGGCGCTACGACGCTGAAAGAGTACCGAAAGTATTTTGAAAAAGATGCTGCGCTTCAGCGTCGCTTCCAGCCCGTAACGGTCGCGGAACCTAGCGTAAGCGAGGCTACGGCGATCCTGCGCGGCATAAAGGAGCGGCTAGAGGTGCATCACAACGTCACCATCACCGATAGCGCGCTTGTGGCGGCCGCAAGGCTAAGTGACCGCTACATCAGCGATAGGTTCTTGCCCGATAAGGCGATTGATCTCATTGACGAAGCGGCGGCAGAGCTTAAAATGCAGATCGAAAGCGAGCCAAACGAGCTTGCTAAGGCCAAGCGCGACATCCTTACGCTTCAGGTCGAAAAGGAAGCCCTTAAGATGGAGGATGACGGCAAAAACGACGAGAGGCTCGCGCAGATCGATAAAGAGATCGAAAATTTAACCGAGCAGAAAAACGCGCTTCAGGCTAAATTTGAAAACGAAAAGTCCGTATTTGGCGGCATCAGCGAGGAAAAAAAAGCGATTGATAGCCTAAAAAACGAAGCTAGCCTAGCAAGACGCAACGGCGATCTTAGCAAGGCTGCCGAGATCGAATACGGCAAGATCCCCGCCGCGCAGGCAAAGGTCAAGGAGCTTGAGGCGAAGTGGGACGCGATGAAAGAAAACGGCGTGCTTTTGCGAAACCGCGTGGACGAGGAGAGCGTGGCCGAAATTTTAAGCAAATGGACGGGCATCTCGGTAAGTAAAATGCTCTCCTCCGAAAAGGAAAAATTCCTCCACATCGAGGAGCACTTAAAAGAAAGCGTCGTGGGGCAGGACGAGGCGCTGCACGCCATCGCTCGCGCCGTCAAGCGCAACAAAGCCGGTCTCGTAAACGAAAACCGCCCGATTGGAAGCTTTTTGTTTTTGGGCCCTACCGGCGTCGGCAAGACCGAGAGCGCAAAGAGCTTAGCTAGATTTTTATTCGACGACGAGCGGGCGATGATCCGCTTTGATATGAGCGAGTATATGGAAAAACACAGCGTCAGCCGCCTACTCGGCGCGCCTCCGGGATACGTGGGCTATGATGAGGGCGGGCAGCTTACCGAAGCGGTGCGCAGAAAACCCTACTCCGTGCTGCTTTTTGATGAGATCGAAAAGGCGCACAAGGATGTTTTTAATATCCTGCTTGGAATTTTAGACGACGGACGCGCGACCGATAACAAGGGCGTTACGGTCGATTTCAAAAACACGATCATCATCCTAACGAGCAATATCGGCTCGGCTAAGATTATGGAGCTTGACGCCAAAAACGCGGACAAGCCGCGTGAGGTCGCGCTTGCCGAGCGTGAGGAGGCGATAAAGAGTGAGCTGAAGAATTATTTCAAGCCCGAATTTATCAACCGCCTGGACGATATCGTGATCTTCAACGCCCTAAGCGAGGACGATCTTATAAAAATCGTGGGCATTATGTTTAAGAGCCTGCAAAAAACGCTCGCGAACCGCGGCATCGGCGCGTGCCTAAGCGAAAATGCCAAAAAGCTCATCGCCTCGGCGGGCTTTGATATCGAATACGGCGCAAGACCGCTACGAAGGGCGCTCTACGATCTGGTGGAGGATAAGATCGCCGATATGATCCTAAGCGACGAGATCAAAACGGGCGATCGGATCGAAATCGGCGCGCGTGACGGCGAGATCGGAGTGGGCGGAGGGCGCGTCGGAGTGGGAAGGTGCGTCGGAGCGGGAGGG
>NZ_CALIIS010000192.1 GCF_938017705.1 uncultured Campylobacter sp. | reverse complement strand
GAACGCTAATCGGCTGGAAGACTAGGAAGAGTATCCCGGAAAGTAGGATCGCGCAGATGGCGCTAATCCTCGGTATACGTCGAGATACTCTCATTCCTGCGAATAAAGAGATAGAAATCCCACATTCATGTGAAGGCTGCTGCAGCAGCTGCAATAACAAACCTTCAAACAAAACAAAAGCGCCCAAAGAGCCTGAATTAAAAGTGTCGAAACACTACGTCCTACTTAGCACCCTTAGCACCCCGGCGCAAAGAGCCGAGGCCGTGCGGCTTGACAACTCCCTCAAGCTCGGCGAGTTTTGCGAGCTGCTTCATACTTCGCGCCACCTTTATAATCGGGCGAAAGATGGACAATACCCTTTCTTGCTTGAATGGGCGTATGCGCTTAAGGAAAATTTGCACGTCAATATCGATTGGCTCAAAAGCGGCGTCGGTCCGATCTACGAGATCGAATTTACCGAGGATATGAAAATTTCATAGGGGGCGGATATGTTAGAGGCTTTTTTCGAAATGGGCTTTGTAGATTGGGCGGTAGCACTACTTTGCCTTGCCCTTTTAGAGCTTATCGGATACGCGCTTTACAAGCAGGGCGGCGGGCTATGAGAGAGTTTATGTCTCTGGAGTCCGCTTGCGCCACCTACGAAACCCCGCGCAAGGCCCTGCAAAACCTATCCTATTTCGACCGAAGGACCGGGCGCGACGATAGGTTTTATAGGCAAGACGGGCATCTCTATGTTAGACAAAACTACAAATGTCCTCATTTTGACGACATCGCAGAGCTTTATTACAGAGCCTTAGAGTGCGCCGATAGCGAAAAAGAGATAGCCAAATTTATATCTCGCCGCACCGGCAAAAACATCAATGCGGTTTATTTTTATTTCAGAAATTTCAAGTTCAAAAACCCGGACTTTGCTCGTATCGTAGCAAAGCTTCTGGGGATTTTTATAAGACAAAACAATCTATTCGCGGAAGTGGGATACTAGCATGGATAATATATTTCAGACGATAAGAGAGACGATTGATAAAGAGCAGTTTAGAGATTATGTAAGCTCAAAATACGGCATAGAATTTAAGGGTCGCGCGGCGAACGGCTTCTGCCCTTTTCACGATCACGACCACGACACTCCGAGCCTCGGCATCGCAAACGGCAAGAGCGGCGGAGCTTTCTTTCACTGCTTCGCCTGCGGAGCTAGCGGCGATATCGTGAGATTTACGGAGATGAAAGAGAGCATCCCTCCGCTTGATGCCGCTGCTGCTGTGTGCGAATACTTCGGCATTCCGCACAATATCAAAAAGGGCGAACTCAGCGAGGAGCAAAAGGCACAGATCGAGGCTAGAGCGAAGCTTTTGCAGGAGCAAAACGAAGCTCGCGCAAAAGCGGACGCCGCCAAGAGGGCCGCCGCCGAAAAAAGGATGCGAGCTCGCATCGCGCCGGAGCTTGTCTCAAATTTTGAGGCCATAAGACCGACGCTCATAGAAAACGGGCTGCGCGGAATTTTCGTAAACTACGAAGCCCCTACCTTTCTGACCTACTCCAAAGACGCGATAGGATATTCGCACGAGCATCAAAGCATAGCGATCATCATTCGCGACGAGCGAGGCGTGCCGCTAAATATCAAATACCGAGAAAAATTTGCTTGGGACAGTAAGGCTCGCGCCGTAAGCTCCGAGCGTATGAACGGCAAATGGATAGGCGAAAGCGGAGCCGCAGCGGCGCCGTTTCCGATTAGATACTTCCTCGATAACCCGGACGATCGCGTCATCATCTGCGAGGGCGAAAAAGATGCCCTGAATTTGATGAGCTTCAACGTAAACGCCCTAACTTTGGGCGGCGCGGGGAGCAGATGGGACGAGTATCTGGAGTTGCTGCGCGGCAAGGACGTCTATATCTGGTTCGACCACGACGAGGCGGGATACGAAAACGCGATCAAAAGGTATTACGAAATCAAGCCCGTAGCGCGAAGCACCCATATCGTGCTATTTTATATGCTCGAAAAAGATCTGAATAAAAAATATGACATCAGCGATTGGCTCTACAACCATACCTCAAAGATCACAAATGACAATATGTTTGATCTGCTGGCGTTTAGCTGCTTCGAGCCGACAAACATCGTGATCGATGAGATTTGCGATTATTTTCCGAATTTGCGCGAGAAGCTGGCGCCCTTCCGACGCGGCAAGATAATCCATTATTTTGATGAAATTTTTGGCGAGTTCTTGCTAACCGATAAGAACGGCAACTGCGTCAATATATTCACCGTCAGAGGCGAGTTGGACGAACCCTACATCAATACTATCCTGAAAAACGCAAAGGCGCTCAAGAAATCGGATAGCGATACCTACGAGCGGATCAAAAAAGCCTTTTTCGACGGCGCGCTCATAGGCGAGATCGCCCAAAAAGATTGGGATAAGTATAGCGCGACCTTCGATAAGCTACTTCAGATAAACAAGACCGTGCTTACGAATTACCACCAAACCCACATCGTGGATATGGTGGAGAGTTTCCTCGCTTCGGTAGAGAAGCTCGGATATCCTTTCGCGCAATACAAGGGAGAGCTGTATTTCTGGACGAAAACGCATTACGCTAGGGTCGATCTGCGCGTGTTAAATCACTTCCTGCAAGAGTATTGGATGCCGAGGGCTTGCGTGGACGTGAAGAAAAAGAGCGTGGACAACTCCACGAAGATTATTGAAAATTTGCTTAACAAAGCCCACCCGCTCGATACGCTCAAACGCGACGAGCAAAGGCGAGTTATAAATTTAACCAACGGCACAATCTTTATTTCCAAATACGGGAATATCACCTTTAAATCGCGCCACGAAAAGGGCGACGGCGCGCTGAATATCTTGGATTTTGCATACGACAAAAACGCCGTTTGCCCGAAGTGGAATAGATTTCTGCGCCAAATTTTAGCGGACAAGGACGACATTAAGACCTTGATGGAGTTCATCGGATACTGCTTTCTGCCGAGCCACGAATTTGAAAGCTTTCTGTTTTTATACGGCAAGAGCGGCGCCAACGGCAAGAGCGTTATTCTGGACACCATTCGCAACTTTTTCGGTGAAGATAACGTCTCAAGTCTCCAGCTTCAGCAGTTTGAGGGGCACCAGCTTTACGGACTTAGCAATAAGCTCATCAATATCGGAACCGAGATCGACAAGAACGGCACCGACAAAGGGCAACTTGCAAATCTAAAGGCTCTTGTGTCTACAAAGGACAGTATTATGATAAATCCAAAAAATGAGAAGCCTTTTAACCTTTTGCCAAATGAAAAGCCCAAACTCGCCTTTTCGGGAAACGCCAAGCCTAAGCAGGGCGTGGATAACGCAACTCTAAGGCGAATGGTGCTTATCAGCTTCGATAAAGAGATCAAAGACGGGCAAAAGATTAGAGGGCTTAGCGATCGCTTTAACGACGAGATGGCGGGGATTTTCAACCTTGCTCTTTCCGGACTTATGAGGCTCGTAAAGCAGGGCAAATTTACCCGCTCCAAGCGAATGCTGAGCGAGCTTGAGGAGTATAGGGACGATGTCAATCCTATGAGGGCTTTTGTAAGAGATGCCGTCATCCCCGATGAAAACTATTTCGTGCCGAATAAATACCTCTATATCCTCTACAAGACATACATCGAGGACAAGGGCGGCACCCCGCAGAAAGAAAAAAACTTCTATGCAAATTTTATCGACGAGTGCATGATGAATAATATCAAGGTTACCCGCGGAAGAAGACGGATGTCATATCCTTTGGCGGGACTAAGCGGCGATAGGCCTCATTGCGTATTCGGGATCCGAGCGAATGAAAATTTGGATTTTAACAAAATCAACGTGGATGGCAGTTTTATAGAAATCGGCGCCCTAAGCGAATATCAAATCGGGGGAGCAAGAAGCGATGAAGAGTAAATTTGTCCCACGATACAGGCCTTTGTCCCTCTATCGTCCCACTATTTTGATCCGATGTCGGGACGGCAAAGCAGCGCTAAAATCGGCTCTAGGGGCTCGTTGTCCCAGCGTCCCAGCATTTTTGACTATATATTCATATATTTTTATTACTGAATTTAA
>NZ_CALIIS010000191.1 GCF_938017705.1 uncultured Campylobacter sp. | reverse complement strand
GTGAGTAGAATTCCATCCCTTTGGGAATTAAAACAGTCCGTATATGATGAAGCGGAGGGGCTCGGTGAAAGTAGAATTCGATCCCGTTGGGAATTGAAACCAGCTTGCAAATGATAAGCTTGATGCTATCGTCGAGCGTAGAATTCCATCCCGTTGGGAATTGAAACCTGGAATAAGAGCCTACGACTTTCGTTCCTTGCGGGGTAGGATTTCATCCGGTTGGAAATTGAAACGCCCCGCATCAGTAAAATATTCATACTCGCGTAAAAGTAGAATTCCATCCCGTTGAGAATTGAAACAGAAATGGGCGTAAGGCTCAATCTTTTCGGCTTTGCGTAGAATTTCATCCCATTGGGAATTAAAACGCTCTATTTAAAATTTCATTTTTCCCTCTCGCATAGTAGCATTCTATAGAATTTACCAAGCCGAATTCTGCCTGATAAAATTTTTGCCAAATAAAAATTCCGGCTTAGATTTTAAAATTTATCGAGTAGGGTTCCGTATCCCAGAGCTTAGAATTTCAAATTTAAGAAACAGTGGCTTTGAGTTGCAGGATTCAAAAGCGTAAGGATTTTAGATCATAAAATTTTGAAAGATCGGCAGGATTAGAATTTTAAATTCAAAGTCGATGATCGAAATTCCAAACCTCGAAACTTAAAATTTTAAATCTGAAGCGGAAGCAAATTTTAAGATCATTTTAAAATTTACCCCTTTTAAATTTCCATTTCTCAAGCTCTATTCATAAAATTTTACGTATTAATTTACGTAAAATTTAGTCAAAAAGATGATCTCATAAACTTATCCGCATTAAATTTTATCACCTCTTTTTAGAACAAAAACCGTTGCAGACGCGATTATTAGCGATGATAAAGCGCTTATAATCATTATGTTAAAATTAAAATTTGAGCGATCAAGCAGATGACCCAACCAAGTCAAATCAGCTTTTGCTAGGATTATCGCAGCTAGCGGATAAGTATAAAATAAACTTATAAAAAATGCAGATGCAGCGGATATTTTATCCAGCAGAATAAAAGCCTTTATTTTGGAAAATGTAAAGCAGCAGATGATTAGAGGCAAAATTACCGTCGCGCAAAATAGATACAATACCATAGCGCCGAAAATATCGCTTTCGCTATCGCTCGCCTCTTTGTGCCACGTTAGTTCAAAAGCTTTTAAAACGATAGAAAACGGATTCGCGATATCGTAACCGCTATACTCCGCCAAAAAAACCGCATCTATGCTGGCAAATATAACGCCCAAGCAGTCTATAGTAAAAAAGAGCAAGGCAATCCAGAATAAAATCCTCACCCCTTTTAGCTCAAAACATTTTTTAATGAACTCTTTTATCACCCTAGCCCCTAATTTATAGCTTTTAAGATCAATTTGGCTTTTATATCGCGTTTCATTTCGGCGCCTTTAAAAACACTTTGTCGTAATTTATCATCAAAATTTAAGCCTTTCGCTGCGCTAAATTTTAAAATTTACCGAGCCGAATTATGATCGGATAAAAAACTATTTATCCTTTTCTTGCATCTATCAACGCGACTTTATAATTCTCACCTTGCTTATATAATCCATCAAGCCCAAATACTATAAGCTGCTCTTTTAAAAGCGAAAAAATTTCATCTACTGATATTTTTTCGCTACCATTTGGCACTATTGACAATACTTTCCAGACTTTATTATATTGGATACCTAAAACTTTTTCGTCTAATCCATAATCAAGAACGATGTCAAATATATCACCTTTATAATAGAATTTCCACATTGCTTTCGATAGATATGCGTGATCTATCTCCGGATCATTAAATAATTGAGTTTTCATAATCCAACAATCCAGTTTTTTATCTATAATCCAGCTCTTTTTACTTGGTAGTGTCTTATATAATGGATTGTACTTATAGTAAATCTCGCCAAGTCCATATCTTTCATCGTCCTCTTTTGTAATGA
>NZ_CALIIS010000190.1 GCF_938017705.1 uncultured Campylobacter sp. | reverse complement strand
TATATTGTTTAATTTTACTTTATAAACCCGACTTGCGGTAAAATTTCAGCTAGCGCCGCGTCCTTTTTCTCGTTAAATTTGACCTTGTTTTGCTCGAAAAGATTATTTCCGTGCGCGTCGATCGAGACGATGAGCGGACCAAACTCCTTTACGCGGCACTTCCACAGCGTCTCAGGCATCCCAAGCTCCGTCCAGTCGGCACTCTCGATCTGCTCGACCTGCGTCGCGGCGACCACCGCGCAGCCCGCGGGAAATACGCAGTGTATCGCGCCAAACTCCTTGCAGCCGCTCATCGTGCCCTCGCCCATACCGCCTTTGCCCACGATCAGGCGCACGCCCGTTTTAGCGATAAATTCGCGCTCAAATTTCTCCATCCTCATGCTCGTAGTCGGCCCCACGGAGACCATTTCAAAGCTTTTTTCGCCCGTTTTTCTGATGATCGGCCCCGCGTGCAGGATCGCGCCGCCCCTGATATCTAGCGGCAGCTCGCGGCCCTCCTGCACGACGCGTCTGTGCGGCACGTCACGGCAGGTGACGATGTGCCCGCTGAGGTAGATCACGTCGCCGATCTTGATATCCGCTAGATCCTCGGCGCCGATCGGCGTGGTTAAAATTTTCTTACTCATAGCGCGAACTCCTTGTGCGATTTTACGGCAAAATTTAGCTCTGCATCCCAGACAATGTGGCCTTTGCGGTGCGACCAGCAACCCACGTTTACGGCGACGGCGATGACGCTGGGGTGGCGGGCGCAGTTTTCGATATGCACGCCCATCACGGAGCTTGCGCCGCTCATGCCTTGCGGGCCCAGGCCGATTTTATTGATGCCCTCTTCGAGCAGCTTTTCGGTTAGCGCCGCGCGTTCGTTTGGATTTGCCGAGCCAAGCGGTCTCATCAGCGCTTTTTTAGATAGCAAGGATGCCACGTCGATCGAGGTGCCCACGCCTACGCCCACTAGCAGTGGCGGACAGGCGTTTATGCCGTAGCTCGTCATTATGTCCATGACGAATTTCACGACGCCCTCGTAGCCCATCCCCGGCATCAGCACGGTTGCCTTGCCGGGCAGGCTACAGCCGCCGCCCGCCATATAGGTGTGTATCTCGCACTCGCCGCTATCCGGCACGATATTCCAAAATACGCTCGGCGTGCCCTTGCCGACGTTTTTACCGGTATTGTACTCATCAAACGTCTCGACGCTGTTGTGACGCAGCGGAGCCTCGCGCGTCGCTCGCAGTACTGCCTCGCGCAGCAGCTCCTCAAGTTCGCCGATGAGCGGGAAGTTCGCGCCACAACGCACGAAAAACTGGATCACGCCCGTATCCTGGCAGGACGGACGGTCTAGCTCCTTTGCAAGGCGCTGGTTTTCAAACATCGTTTTGTAGATCTCCTTTGCCAGCGGCTGCGTCTCGCGCTCGGCGAGCTCTTGCAGCTTCGCTATCACGTCATCGGGCAGCACCTTGCCCGTGTAGCCGACGAATTTCGCCATGACCTCTGTCATTTTTTGCACGGCATTTTGTTTATCCATCGCTTCTCCTTTTAAATTTCATCCTAGAAAAACGGCTCGGGATTTTTAAGCAACCAAAGCACAAACAGGTATCTAAGTTTACCCACATCTTCAGCATGCCAGCTCTTTCTTAGATCATAAAACATCTTATCAAGCGCGTCGTCATTTAGCTCATCTAGCCTATTGCCTAGCTTAAAATATTTTTTAATTTCGGCGGCGGCTTCATCGGTATAATCGTCATCCCATAAAATCCAACTTCCATATTCCCCGTTGTAGTCCCAGTACCAGTATAAATTAGTAGCCGCATGTATCATTTTATACTGCACGCTATCTTTTTGCCTTAAGAATTTCATCCAAAAATCATAGGTAAATTTACTGTATTCTTGCGGATCATACTTTTCCATATCCGTTGGATACTCGGGCACATATAGATATTCCAACCTTTTGCCGAAGCGCCGCCAAACATCTGTTTCTTCATCTGGTGATTTTAGTATAGTATTGTATATTATAAGCGGCGTCATCTTATCCAAATCCCCCGATGTCTCTAATTGCATATGATATAAACCAAACATTAGCTTTTGTTCTGGATTAATAACATACTTTGATACTCTAGGCAGCATGTAATATATGTAATTGCACATTACGCCAAAATCAGTATTTAAAACCTCATTCATCTCTTTGGCATATTTATAAAAATAGGATCCGGGGTGGGCTATAATTATTAGTTTCTGATGCGGTTTTAAATTTTTATATACATACCACATAAAATTTCTAAGGGGTGTCTCGCCCTTTTTGTTTTTAGCGTTTATGTCGCCGCCTTGCATGATGATCCATTCGATTAAATTTGCGCCCATATACACATAGGGCGAGTTTGGGTCTTTTTTCTTGATATTTTTGTCCGCATGAAGCATATGCAGTATCGTGTTGCCGTCTTTGTCGGTCGCATTTATATCACGGGTTTGGAATACTTCTTTGATCTTTTTTTCATTGCCGTTACGCAAAATTTCATTAAAATTTTTAGGCAACCTTTTACGCTTCCATATTCGCGCCTTATCATAAATGATACTTTCAGATACGTAAGCTAAAACACAGCCTATCGCGTAGCAGATAATGTCCGTCCAATCGAATGTTCCACCAAAAATTATCCGCAATATAGAATTTTGTACGCCTAAAATTTCAAGCACTTTAAAATATTGTGCAGTTTCGATAACTAGAAAGAGGGCAAAGATTGCGAGCGCTAAGGCTTTAGGCGATAAATGGCATGAAATTATGCTAATTACAGCCCTCACGAATGCATAAAATAAAATGGCTGCCATAATGCCTTCAAAGCCACTATTTGAACCTGCAACAATGTAAATTGGAATTGCTAAAATCACAAGTTTTGCCGCGGCGTCTCCATAATCGCACTCGCTTGTTTTTAGTTCGCTTAAAATTTTATCTTGCAACTTTTTCCTTTTAAATTTACTCGTCAAATTTTACATTCGTATGCTTAAATTTAGCCTGTTCATGCAGCAGAGCGGCGGGCGTAAATTTAGAGATGATTTATCAGGCTCGCGTTATACGCGGCGCCGAAGCCATTGTCGATATTTACGACGCTCACGCCGTTTGCGCAGCTGTTTAACATCGCTAGCAGCGCCGCCAGCCCGCCAAAGCTCGCGCCGTATCCCACGCTGGTGGGCACCGCGATCACCGGCACGCTCACGAGGCCCGCGAGCACGCTAGCTAGCGCGCCTTCCATGCCCGCTACTGCGATCACGACCTTTGCGCCGCGTATCTGCTCTAAATTTGCGATCAGCCTGTGCAGTCCCGCCACGCCCGCGTCGCTAAATTTACGCGCGTCGTTGCCTAAAAATCGCGCCGTCTCGTACGCCTCCTCCACGACCGCGCCATCTGCGGTGCCGGCAGATACTATCGCGATGTAGCTTTGCGTGAGCGCGGGCTCTTTAAATTTGACGCTGACGACGCGGCCGCGAGCGTTAAACTCCGCCTGCGGTAAAATTTCACGTAGCCGCTTAAAAACCCGCTCGTTCGTGCGCGTGATCAGGATATTTTGCCCTCTCGCGCCGATCGCCTCTGCGATGCGTAAAATTTCATCATCCGTCTTGCCCTCGCCGTAGATCACCTCACCCGCGCCGTTTCGCAGGGCGCGCTGAGTGTCGATCTTGGCGCAGCCCACGTCGCTAAAAGGAAAATCGCGCAAGAGCTCTATTGCTTCGCGCTCGCTCTTTTCGCCCGATTTTACGGCGTGGATAAAATTTAAAGCCTCATTTTTCGTCATTTAAAATCTTCCCGTGCAACCCCTTTAAATCGAGCAAAATTTCATACTCATCCAGTGCGGCGATCTCGCACATAACACCGCTAAAATCGCTCGCACAAAACCGCCTCGTCTTGCTTGTGCGGCCGTTTTTTATCCCTGCGAAAAGTTCTAAAATTTCATCCTCTCTCATGCAAAACATCCTCTCTAAGCCCCTTTAGATCGAGCGTCACCTCCGCTGCGCCAAGCGAGATGAGCTGCCTAACGACGCTTTTAAATTTTGCGTCGTTTAGGAAGTCCCGCATGCTAGAAAAGGGCATTTGCAGCTTTATATTTTTGCGGTCGCACCGCGCGCGGACGTTTGCGTAGCCGCTTGCGATGAGTAGATTTTCCGCCGCTTCGATCAAATTTAGCTCGCTCTCATCGATCTCGCGCCCGTGCGGCAGGCGCGTTAGCAAGCACGCGTAGCCCGGTTTTTCGGCGGTGGGCAAGCCCAGCTCGCGCGATAGCTCGCGGATATCTGATTTGGTTAAATTTATCAGCGGCGAGAGCACGCCTAGCTCCTCTTTGGCTTTGAGCCCGGGGCGGTATTCGCCAAGATCATCTCGGTTCGTGCCGTCTGCGACGCGGCTAAAGCCAAGCCCCTTTGCGCGCTCGATCAGGCGCGAAAACACCGCCTTTTTGCACATATAGCAGCGGTTTTCGGGATTGTTTTTGATCTCCTCTGCGACGCCGAGCTCTAAAATTTCGTGCCTGATGCCGTAAGCGCGGGCAAATTCCACGGCTTCGGCGATCTCGCGCGAGGACATATAGGGCGATCTGATCGTTATGCCGATCGCGCGCTCACCCAGAGCGTCGTGCGCCGCACGCAGCAGCAGCGAGCTGTCCGCGCCGCCGCTAAATGCGACTGCCAGCTCGCCTAGCCCGCGCAGATCAGCCTTTAGTTTTTCTAGTTTCGTCATAGATTTCTAGCGCCTCTTTTCGCACCCGCTCGATCGTCGTGCCGTGCGCGAGCGCCGCGACCTTGCAGTCGTCAAATTCGGGCTTTGCCTTTTGCGTTTGGCAGGTGCCAGAAATTTTAAGCCCTATCTCGCCGAATTTCGTCTGCACCCGCGCAAACTCGCGCTTTAGCTCGGTTTTAGCAACCTCTATCTCGCGGACGCCGATCGCGGTGGTGTGCGTAAAAATCAGATCCTTTAAATTTTGCGCGTCCTGCTTGCGGCACAGCGCGTTTAGCTCAAAGCCCATGCGCCCCTTTTTCATAAAAATAGAGCGGTTAAAGACGTCTAGCGCGCCGTTTTCTCGCAAAATTTCGCACGCAAGCGCAAAGCTCTCGGCGTCCATATCGTCGATGTTGGTGGAGATTAAAATTTGTTTGCAAACCTCGCCGTAGCTCGAGTGCACGACTAAATTTGACTCGCCGTTTTCATAGTTCAAATTTTCATCCGCCTCGCAGATCATCGCGCGAAGCACGTTTGCAAAGCCCGCGGCGTCCTTGTTGCCTGCGCCGTAGCCGATCTTTTCGATTTTAAAGCTCGCGCCGTCCGCAAACTCATCCGCGCAGACCTTTAAAATCGCCGCGCCTGTGGGCGTAGTCATCTCAAAATTTGCGCGCCCGAGGCTTACGGGCACACCTTTTAAAATTTCGCAAACGGCGGGTGCTGGCACGCTAAGCGCGCCGTGATCGCAGATCGCTACGCCGCCGCCAAGCTCGATTTTGGAGCTTATAACGCGCGAGACGCCGAGTTTTTCAAAAAGATATTCAAAGCAGATCGCCGCGCCCGCGATATCCGCGATGCTATCTATCGCGCCGAGCTCGTGGAAATGCACCTGCTCTACGTCTGTGCCGTGGACTTTGGCCTCCGCCTGCGCGACGGTGCGAAATATCGCGCCCGCTCTTTGTTTGAAGCTCTGGCTTAAATTTGAACTATCTAAAATTTGCCTGATGTTCGCGTAGCTTCTGGCGTGAGGCTGCGATTTTAGCGGCACGACGTCGATTTTGGTCGCGGAGATGCCGTTTTTTAGCACGTTTTTGCGCACGAGCTTAAATTCGCCATGCAAATTTAATTTCTCTAACTCGGCGCAAAGATAGTCAAAATCCACGCCAAGCTCCACCAGAGCGGCCAAATTCATATCGCCGCTGATGCCGCAGCTCGCGTCGTAATATAAAATTTTAGCCAAACTTACGCCTTAGGCACCGTCATCGAGCCAAACGGCAGGATGATGATTTTAGCGTCCGCGCCCTTTTGCGCGAGCGCGTCGCGCGCGGCCTTTTGGATGTCGTGATACGGTTTTAGATGCACGGCTCGCATCTCATCGTCGCTTAGATCACTCACCGCCCAGGTCTGCGCCCAGAGCGAGATTTCAGCCATTTTAGCGGCCTTGTGATAGCCGAGCTTAAAGCCCGCGCTGATCTTTTCGAGCACCTTTTTAGGCGTATCGGCGGATGCCATCAGATCAAAAAACGGCTTTGGTCCGATGCCGGTGCGGCACTTTGCGACCATTATTAAAATTCCGTCCTGCGCGAGTGCTAGTTTGCCGTTATCTAGGGCCTTTTGCGCCTGATAGAGATCGACGTCCATCGGATAGGGCGCGACCGAAATCACGATATCTGCCTTGCGCGGGATATTTACGCAAAAAACCTCGTCGGCCTTTTTCACGCAGTCGTAAAAGCTGTCGTTGAGGTCGCCCGCGCTTGCGTAATACATGCCGTGCTCGCTATCAAGCACCGTCTGGATCGAAAAAACGTCGATATGCGCAAGAACTTTCATCGTATCGATCATATCCTCGTGCACGGGGTTGCCCTCTAGGCGCAGCGCCTGCGCGTCGGAGCTTAGGGCGAGCTTGTGATTTTGCGTGATGCTCTCATACGACGCGGTACCTGGCAAAAAGGCCTTTCTACCGCCCGTGTAGCCCGCAAAATAGTGCGGCTCGACCGAGCCGATGACGATTACCTTTTTCGCCTCAGCCACGGCTTTGTTTAGATACATCTGCGTGCCGTTTTTGCTCTCGCCTAAAAACACCATCTCGTCGTGCTTGGAGTCGTGATCGTGAACTTCGTTTTTGGCGTTAAGCTCGGCGTAAATTTCTTTGCCGAAGATCATCTCGTATTCTTCCTGCGTGCCTTCTCTATGGCAGCCCGTGGCGATGATGAAAATTTTATTTTTCTCGCGAATTTTCGGGTAAATTTGCTTTAAAATTTTTGCCGTCGGCGTAGGTCTTGTACCGTCGTTTACGATGATGACGATCTTTTCGTCGCCCGCGATAAACTCGTCAAAGCTTTTTTGATTTATCGGATTTGCCAGAGCCTTTGCGATGAGCGCCGTTTCGTCAAATTTAGCCACGGGGTTTGGATCGAAAACGCCGAGCAAATTTTTCTCGTTTATCTCTAGATTTAGATGATCGTCTTTGCCGTATGCGATAGGGATTTGCATATCTGTCTCCTATGTGGAATTTGGCGGGATTATAACGTAAATTTTATTTAAAACGAATTAGCCTAGAGCGGGTTATGAACGGAATTTAGAAAGCTTTAGAATTTAAAAATTTAGAGTATTTAAAATTTCAAAATTTTATAAAATTTTAAAAAGCCGCTGGGATTTGAAATTTAAAGCTCGCGAGTGTTGAACTCGCGAGCATATAGCTATTATAAATAGCCGTAAATATGAGCGAAGATAAAGCCCATCGCGCATGAAGTAAGAACGCCTATTAACCCAGGGAAAATGAAGCTGTGGTTGATGACGAATCTGCCGATGTGCGTAGTGCCGGAGCGGTCGAACTGGATCGCCGCAAGATCGCTCGGATAGGTAGGTAGGATATAGTATCCGTAGCAAGCAGGTGCAAACGCAATAATAAGACCCGGATCGATACCGATGCTAACCGCTAGCGGTACGAAAGTAGCAACCGCTGCTGCTTGAGAGTTAAGGAATTTACTAATCAAAAGCGAAACAATGACATACGTCCACGGATACGCCATAACGACCTTACCTAGCGACGCTTTTAGCATTTCGATATGAGCAGTAAACATAGTCTCTGCCATCCATGAAATTCCATAAATGGCTACGAGCGCGATCATACCGCTATGAAAAATTTCGTTTTTAGCGATATTACCCGCTTTGATACCCGAGACAATCATCATAATGGATGCTGCAAGAAGCATGAAAATTTGAATGGTTAAGACCATATTTAAATTTGTGGTCTTTTTCATAGTATCTTTTACGACTATGCTTGCGTTTGCGATACTCTCGCTCTTATCGCCTGTCGTAATTACTACATTTCCGTCTTGAGCGACGATGCTTTGAGCTAGCTTTTTATCTTTGTCGTAAATTTCGACGCTATTAAATTTCGTCGCATCCTTAACCTTAGACTCTTTGACGTTTGAGACGACCTTACCGCCGTCCACCATGGAGATAACCTGACCATCTTTAATCGTGATATTTTTAACCGTTTTTTTATCGACGATGATCTCTACGGATTTACCCGGGACATTTTTAGTCCACGCAGGACGCAAGCTTTTCTCGTAACCTAAAACCGCTACTAGCGCAATAGTGGCTAAGAATATCCACATGCAAACCCACTTAATTCTAGGAAGCTTTTGACCTAACAATGTCGTGCTTTCGCCGTAGATATATTTTTTCTGCTCCGGATCTTTGATCTTTTCTTGAAATTCCGGATCTTTATCTAGATCTTTACCTCTAAAAATCGACCACGTTCCGATTGCAAGCATACCGATGAAAGTAGAAGGGATAGTGAGTTTTAGCAGATCCAAATACGTACTAAAGCCCTCGATATGCACGCCTTGGCCTAGTAAGATCGCGACCATCGAAACGCCGGCAACCGAAACGGGGCTAGCGATGATAGCAAGTTGCGAGGAGATCGTAGAAGCAGCCATCGGGCGCTCAGGGCGAATCCCATTTTTAATAGCTACGTCATAGATGATCGGAAGCAGCGTATAGACGGTGTGTCCCGTTCCGCATAAGATTGTAAGCGTCCACGCAACAGTTGGAGCGATGATACAAACCATCTTCGGATGCTTACGAAGCAATTTCTCCGCTATTTGAAGCATTACATCAAGCCCTCCCGTAGCCTGTAGTGTTGCACTTGCTACGACAACTGCGAGGATAGTTAAAATAACGTCCACTGCCGGCTTACCCGGCTCTAATCTAAATCCAAACACTAAGATCACTAAGCCTATACCGCCTAGAATTCCCAGCGCCATACCACCTTTTTTAGCACCATAAAACAAACAGCCCAAGACTATAATGAGCTGCAAAAAGAATTGAGTGCTTTCAGACAAACTTGTCAGAAACTCCATAGTTTCTCCTTCAGTAAAATTTAAAACAAACTTTGGCGATTATACTAACTTTTTATTTAAACAAAATTAAAGGAGCGTTGCGAATTGTAAAAATCTGTCAAAATAAAAATTTACTGAAATTATAATTTTAAAGCGGAATTTATATAGCAAAAATGCGAAAAATAAAATTTCACTTAGAGCTGTTTTTATATCATAGAATTTCGCAACTTTTAAGAAATCTTAGAATTCCATTATAGCTCAAGCTTTAAACCGATTTTTAAGCCTTGGAGTAGTATCATTTCGCAAAGAGTGGATTAAGATGAATTTTATAAAATTTTGTATTGCCTTTTTGATTTGTTTATCGCAGATGGTAGTAGCAGGTAGCTTTGATCTAAACTCCACGCTGCGTCTGGGCGCATTCGACGCAAGCTCGCACCGACTGCTTTTATGCGGCAGTGGCGGCGAGCTTAGGATGTTTGATACTGCTAAATGGGATGTGGAGTTCGCGCAAAAATACAGCGATAACGAAATTACGGCTCTAAATTTTAAAAACGGCAAAATTTATCTAGCTTGGGGCGGAGCCGAAATCGCGGTGCTAAACGATAGATTAAAGTTTTTACACGCGCTTAAGACGGGGCGTAGCGGCACAGCCCAAATAGATGCGATCTATGCCGCAAAAGACGCGATTTACGCGGTAGTGGATAAGAATCAACTAATAAGATTAGACGAAGACCCTGATAACAGCGCGGACGGCGGCTACGCCCCAGGTGAGAATTCCACCGCGAACGGGCAATCTTTAAATAGAAATTCCATCCCCGACGGGCTGCGCGGAATTTCGTTTCATTACGGCAGGATCAATGCCGTTAGCCTGGGCGCTAACGGACTTTGCGTCGCAAGCTGGAACGGCGTAGCCTGTTTTAGCGCAGATCTTGTCGCGACTAAATTTAGCGGCATCGATACAGCGCCTAATCGCGCCGCGCAGGGAGAGCTTGGTAGCGTGAAATTTAAAGATGCGGAATTTAATAATGCGAAAAGCGCGCAAGCCTCCGAGCCAAATAAAACGAAAGCTAGCGGTGCAAAGAGCGCGGAATTTCAAAGCTTAGAATTCAAAGGCGCAAAATTTCAAGACGAGGGGCTTAAAACTCAAAGCGAAATTTCAGCCGAAGCTGGCGATAAAAATTTAAGCGGCTCTATAGCCACTGCGCTTACAGACTGCGACGGGACGCTGTTTGCAGGCGATATAGAGGGTAATTTTATAAATTTAAAAAGCGGCGAGCGCAAAAGCGTGGGCTCTTGGATCAAATCCATCGTGTGCGCCCGCGGCACGCAGTTTATCGCTACTAAAGATAAAATTTACGAAAATCAAAAAGCAGGATTAAAGGAGGTTGTGGATTTAAAAAGCGAATTTTTAGCGATGTACGCAGACGGGGAAGCGATCCTCGTAGTCAGCAAATCAGGCAAAATTTTAAAATTCTAAGAAAGGATTAGTATGTTAAAAAGTTTCAAACCCGTGCTTTTGGGCTCGGTTTTGTTCGCCGCAAGCGCCCTGTGTGCCGCAGATAGCGACTTAGAGCGCGTGATGAAAGAACGAAATTTAAGCGAAAAAGACGTTTTAGCGGCGGCTAAGACCTATCAGCCGACCGGTAGGAAGGACGATTATATGGTCTTCTCTTCCGGCGGTCAAAGCGGACAGGTGCTCGTTTACGGCGTGCCGTCGATGAGAATCTACAAATATATCGGCGTATTTACCCCGGAGCCTTGGCAGGGATACGGCTTTGACGAGGAGAGCAAGGCGGTCTTAAGATCGGGCTCCATTAACGGCAAAGAGATCAACTGGGGCGATACTCACCACCCAAATTTCAGCGAGAAAAACGGCGAGTATGTGGGCGATTATCTCTTTATTAACGATAAGGCAAACCCAAGAATCGCGGTTATAAATTTATCCGATTTCGAAACTACTCAAATAGTCGTAAATCCCGTAATCAAAAGCGATCACGGCGGTTCTTTCGTGACGCCTAATACCGAATACGTCATCGAAACCAGCCAATACGCAGCCCCTTTCGATAACGACTGGCACCCGATCGAGGAGTATCAGGCGGTTTATCGCGGTGCGGTAACGCTATGGAAATTTGACTACGATAAAGGCAAAATCGACGTAAATAAATCCTTCTCGCTAGAGCTTCCTCCATATATGCAAGATCTAAGTGACGCAGGTAAGGGCGAGAGCTTTGGCTGGGCGTTTACCAACAGCTTTAACTCCGAAATGTACACGGGCGGCATCGAAAAGGGTCTGCCTCCGATGGAAGCCGGTATGAGCCGCAACGATACCGACTACCTGCACGTTTACAACTGGCAAATTCTAGAAAAGCTTGCTCAAGACAGCAAAAACTATAAGGTCGTAAACGGACACAGAATCGTTACGATAGACGCCGCCGTAAAAGCGGGAGCGCTATTTTTGATCCCTGAAGCCAAATCCCCTCACGGCGTCGATGTTAGCCCTGATGGTCGCTATATCATTATCGGCGGTAAACTAGATACTCACGCTAGCGTTTATGATTTTAAAAAGATCAAAGAGCTAATTGATAAAAAAGAATACGCAGGCAAGGATCCATACGGAATTCCGATCCTAGATATGCAAAAGACGCTTCACGGACAAGCAGAGCTTGGTCTTGGACCTTTGCATAACACCTTCGATTCCCAAGATGGCGTAATCTATACATCGCTTTACGTTGATAGCCAAATCGTAAAATGGAACTACAAAACGCTAAAGGTTTTAGATAGGATCAACGTCCACTACAATATCGGTCACCTTGATTCTATGGAGGGTAAATCCTCTAAGCCTGTCGGCAAATACGTAATCGCGCTGGATAAGCTTTCGATCGATAGATTTAATCCTATCGGACCGCTTCATCCGCAAAATCACCAGCTCATCGACATTACAGGACCTAAAATGGAGATGCTCTACGATCTTCCTATCGGTCTTGGCGAGCCACACGACGTAGTTTCTATCGCAGCCAGTAAGCTTCATACGAAACCTACCTATACTATGGGAACGAACTCTCGCACCGGTAAGCAGCACCCTGCCATGACGCTAGCAGGTCAAGAGCGCATCGAGCGCGACGGCAAAAACGTAAAAGTCTATGCTACAGCGATCCGTAGCCATATTAATCCTGAGCACATCGAGGTTAATAAGGACGATAACGTAACGATCTATATGACAAATTTAGAGCGTGCCGAGGACGAAACTCACGGCTTTACAGTTGATGATTACGATCTGCATATGTCGCTTGAGCCGGGTAAGACTGCGAGCGTAAATTTCATCGCAGATAAAGAGGGCGTATTTCCTTTCTACTGCACAGAATTCTGCTCTGCGCTACACCTTGAGATGTTTGGATATCTATACGTAAAAGATCCGAATAAAAAATACACTTCAGCTAAAGCGTCTATGCTAAAAGCTCTTAGCCCAGAAGCTCTAAAAGCCGAATACGACAAGGTAGTAGCTACGAATAAAGCCACCGACGACGTTATTCAATCAGTCGTTAAATTCTTAAAAGAGAAAAACTACGAGAAGTATCCTAAGGTCAAGGCTTTAGTCGATGACGCGCTGGATCAATACGGCAAAATTCCTGAAACCAAAGCTAAAGCTGACGCTGCGGTAAAAGCAGGCGATATGAACGGCGCGATACTTTGGGAAGGTCAAGTTTGGCAGTATCTAGTAAAAACCGCAGATGTTGGACTTCGCGCTAAAAACAACCTGATCCGCGAGCTCTCCACTCCTATGAGCGAGGCTGCATCTAACGGCGAGAAGGCCTACCTACGCGGAGGCTGCAACGGCTGCCACGTCATCGGTCAAGTAAGCTCTGGTCCTGATCTAACGGGCGTCCTACTCCGCCACGAAAACGGCGAGAAGTGGGTAGCCGATTTCATCAAAGACCCTGCTAAATTCTACGAAGACGACTACGTCAAGGCAATGATAAATTACTTCAACCTCCGTATGCCAAATCAGCATATGAAAGACGAAGAGATCAAAGACATCATCGAATACCTAAAATGGGTCGATGAGAACGCGGGTCTTAACTAGCCCCACTCTCCCCCGCAAGGGGGAGAATTTAAAGGAGATGAAATGCCAAAATATAAAATTTACGCGATTTTAGCGCTGCTTATTATGACGGTCGCTTTTACCATCCCTACGCTCGGATTTTTCAAAGTCCAAAGCAGAATCATATCGGGGCAGGTTAGCAGCGTCTCGCAGCTGCCCGCATACTCCGCGCCGATATGGAATTTATACACGAAAGCCTCGTATAAAAACCATCTAATCCCTAGCGATGTTAAAAACGATCTGGGCGCGATGCTGGAGCATAAATTTGAAGTGGGGGTCCCTAGCATACCAGTGTGGAAAATTTCACTCGAAGCGCCGAACTATCCAAAAGAGGCTTTCCCCGATGGAATTCCACTTTACGTCCACGTTGACGGCTTTAGCGGCGATGTCGGCGAGATGAATACCCTAAACCACTATATCGGAATGTATCCCGTCTGGCGCGGCGGCACGCTTGAGCACTCGCTATCGCCCTATTATCTTATAATCGCTACGATCGGAATGCTTGCGTTTTTATACTACGACGGCAAGGGACAGACCCTACTCATGATACTTCCGATCATTGCGCCGCTTATCTTCATAGGCTGCTACGTGGGCTGGCTGTATTGGTTCGGGCATAACCTGCAAGACTGGGGCGCGTTTAAAATAAAGCCTTTTATGCCTACAGCATTTGGCGACGGCAGCGTAGCGCATTTTACTACCCATTCATATCCCGCTCTTGGCTTTTGGCTGATGCTCGCTCTGTCGCTACTATCGGCGTTAGCTCTACTATCTAAGAAAAAATTTCTACGAGAGCATAGATGAGGCTTTTGCTTCTAGCATTCTCGCTCGCGCTAAGCTTAGGCGCGGGCGAGCTTCAAGACGCGATCGATAGCGCAAAAGCGGGCGATATTATCGAACTAGCCGCGGGCGAGTACCACGGCAATATTTTAATCGATAAACCCCTTACTATCGACGGACTAGACCGCTCCGCCGTGATCATAGGCGATCGCAACGCAACGGTAATCCGCGTCCGCTCTCCGCATGTTACAATCAAGAATTTAACAATCCAAAACGGAGGCTTCGAGCATCTTAGCGAGGATGCGGGTATCAATGTAAGCGACGTAAACAGCGTAATCATAAAAAATAATCTCATCAAAGACGTGCTCTACGGCGTCGTGCTAAGCAAGGCAAACGACGTAACGATCGAGGGCAACGAAATTTCAAGCAATACCTACCGCACGAGTTTCAAAGGCGACGGCATCAAGCTTTGGTATTCCAATGCCAATAAAATTTTAAATAACGACGTCCACAACGTCCGCGACACCGTTTTTTACTTCTCTAACGGCAATCTCGTCGCAGGCAACAAAGGCCATAGCTGTCGCTATTCTCTGCACTTTATGAACTCCGGGCATAACGTCGTGGAGGATAACTACTACGACGGCAACAGCGTGGGATTATTTTTTATGTTTTCAAGCGACAATATCGCCAGGCGTAACGTCGTGCGCAACGCGGACGGCGCTTACGGCGTAGGCATCGGTATGAAGGATAGCTCAAATTTTACAATCACCGACAATAAAGTCATCTACAACGCCCGCGGATTTTATCTGGATCAATCCCCGTATCAGCCGGGCTCACTTAACGTTTTTGAAAATAACGATATCGAATACAACAGCATCGGCGTGCAATTCCACGCCACGCAGCTAAAAAGCGTATTTAAAAACAATAAATTTAAAGGCAATATGGAGATCGTACTGAACGATACGCCCCAATCCAAGCTCTTGCAAAACGAATGGAGTGGCAACTACTTCGACGATTACGACGGATTTGACCGCGACGGCGACGGTTACGGCGACGTTAGCTACAGCTCATATGCTTATGCCGATAGGCTTTGGGCGCATAAACCGAGCGTGCGGTTTTTTTACGGCTCCAGCGGGATCGCGCTTTTAAATTTCATCTCCAAGCTCGCTCCGTTTTCAGAGCCTGAGCTACTGCTAAAAGATCCAAAACCCAGGATGAAGCAATGATAAAGAATAGACGCGAAGCGATAAAACTACTCGGCGGGGCGCTCGGAACACTCGGGGCAGCGAGCTTGTTTGCGGATGAAAATTCTGCCAATTCCGCGGGCAGTGAAGTGCAAAATTTAAACGAGCAAAATTCCGTAAATTCTGCAGGGCAAAATTCCGCGCCGAATTCCATAAAGCAAAATTCCGCAAAAAATTCTAGCGGGGATTCCGCCTCTTTATATCTGCGTCCGCCGGGAGCGCTGGCGGAGCGCGGCTTCCGCAGCAGTTGTATCAAGTGCGGCCAATGCGTGCAGGTCTGCCCCTATCACAGCATCTATCTGCTGGATATTACTCATCTTTTTGACATCGGTACGCCCGTTATCGATGCCAAAGAGCGAGGCTGCTATCTTTGCGGCGCGCTTCCTTGCGTGCTCGCCTGTCCAAGCGGCGCGCTTAGCCACGAGACGAACGAGCCTAAAAAGGTCAAAATGGGCATCGCTGTGATCGAAAATTTAAACGCCTGTTTGGCGTATCTCGGGCAGGTCTTAAAATCTAGCGATCTGCGCCTAAAGCCCGCTAAGACCGAGCAGGAGCGCGAGTTAAACTCAGCGCTGGCGGCGAAAGAGGGCAAGGTCTGTGATCTATGCGCGTCGCTGTGCCCTTACCCGCAGCCACTTGATGCCATCGCGATGATAAGGGCGGGCGCGCATTTCGCCCCGCAGATCCGTAGCGCTTGTGTCGGTTGCGGGGCGTGCGCAGAGCTCTGTCCGGCGCGTATCATCGAGATAATCCCGCGGGCGGATTACAAATCAATCTATGAAGGAAAACAATGAAAAACTCCATTAAATTCTACCTCTGCTCGCTAGCTGCGGCGCTTTTGCTATGCGGCTGCGGAGATAACGACGATTCAAGCTCCGCCGCCGCAAATTCTGCAGGGCAAAATTCTGCGGATCAGAATTCCGCGAGTGTAAATTCCGCATCGCAGAAAGCGGATCAAAATTCCACTGCAAAGCCTCGCATCAGCGTTAAAAGCGGCGAAGCGCCCAAGAAGGACGATAAGTTCGTAAGCTACGATTTTTACGGCGAGCGAAAGGTAAATTTTAACCTAAACGGCGATGTGAACGAAACGACCAAAAATATCGTGGCATATTCGAGCATTAAAAATCAATATGAAAAGCTAAATTTCGATCTGATGAAAAAGCGCCTTGGGCACGATTTTATCCTGCGCTGTTCGGCGTGCCACGACGACTACGCCAACGGCATCATCGGTCCGTCGCTTCTGGATAAAACCGACGCGCAGATCGTGGATATGATTAAAAAGTATAAATTCAAAGAAAAGCCTAATCCTCTTATGGTGCAGCTCGTAAACGGCATGAGCGAGCAGCAGATAGAGACGATGGCGAAAGAAATTTACGAGTTCAACAAACAATTTAAGGAGCAGAAATGAAACCGGGCAAAATTTTAGCTTTGATTTTGGGTGTAGCACTGATCGCGCTGATGATCTTTATGGCTAGTTCGGACGATTCTAGCGCGCCGCAGCAAGAAGTCAAGCCGCAGGTGCAAGCAAAGCCTGCGCCGCAGAGCAAAAGCGTCGATCTCATCGACGATAAGGACGTAAAAAATATTAAAATTTTGCAGCAGAGCGTCAAAGAGCGCGACTTTGAGGTAAGCAGCTCATATCTGGTAAGCTGTGCGCCTTGCCACGGCGACGACGGACGCGGCAAGATCGCTCCGCCGATCGGCGGCAAGAGCAAGGATCAAATTTTAGCAAGCCTCAAAGATTATAAAGCGGGTAAGATCAAAAACAGCCTGATGAGCGGACTTTTAACCAACGTAAGCGACGAGAGCCTAGATAAGCTCGCGGATGAAATTTCAAAATTTAAAGAGTAAGTCTTGGATAAATATAATTCGCGATGCACGATCAAAAATACGAGCTTTTTCTCGACCTTCGCGCTTAAAAACAGAAGCGGCAAACTGCGCCCCAGCATTCGGGCACTGCGCTACGCCACGGTATTTTTGGTGCATCTGCTTTTCGTGCTTTCCTTTCGCGCCGATATTCAAATTTTAGAAGGCGACATCAGCGGCTCGCGGATACTTGGCTTTCACCTAGCCGATCCCTTTGCCACCCTTGAGGTGATCGCCGCGCACAAGGATCTGCCGATAAATTTGCTTATCGGCTCGGGCACTATTTTGCTGTTTTACTTTATCGCGGGCGGCAAGGCGTTTTGCTCGTGGATCTGTCCTTACGGAGCGCTTAGTGAGATCGGCGAAAAGCTGCATAATACGCTAATCGCTAAGCACGTCATCAAGGAGCGCTCATTGCCTCGCGGTATGCGATATGCGATCTGGGCGGTGTTTTTGCTGCTAAGCGCGATTACGGATCTGCTCGTTTTTGAAATTTTTAACGTCGTGGGAATTTTATCGCGCCTCATCATCTACGGCTTCTCGCTGGCGGGGCTTTGGATCGTTTTTGTGTTTTTGCTCGAAGTATTTTTTAGCAGGCGGATGTGGTGCACGCACCTATGCCCGCTAGGTAGCACCTATTCGCTTGCGGCGAAAGCGAGCCTTAGCAAGATTACTTGGGATAAAAGCAGGTGCGATCACTGCGGCGTTTGCCAAGACGTCTGCTTCGTCTCGCACGTACTGGATATCACTAAAAAAAAGGCATCCGAAAACCTGGGCGATAAGAGCAAATTTATGCTAAAAGGGATCGACTGCACGCTGTGCGGACGCTGTATCGACGTGTGTCACCAAGACGCGCTCGGTATCGGCAATAAACTAAAAGATATGATCTAAGGAAGCCTATGATAGAGATTAAAAACGTAAGCAAGAAATTCGGAGATCAATTCGTTTTAAAAGATATCGATCTAAATATCGCGGACGGCGAGCAGGTGCTTTTCGTCGGGCAAAACGGAGCGGGCAAAAGCTCGCTGATGCGGACGATTTTAGGCGAATACATACCCACAAGCGGCAGCGTCGCTATCGACGGATTTGATTCGTTTAAGCAGCGCAGCCGCGCTCTACGCGGTATCAGCTTCGTGCCGCAAACCCCGCCGCCGCTTAAACTGAGCCTAAATGAGCTCATCTACTTCGCCGAGCGCACGGCGGACGCAAGCAGAGCGGATATAGTAAAATTTTGCGGCGAAATGGAGCTTGATCTGAGTTCAAATTTAAACAAACCCTTTCATAAGCTATCCGGCGGTATGAAACAAAAATTCTTAATTGCGCTAGCATTCGGTAGAGCTAGTAAGGCGATGATTTTTGATGAACCGACCGCCAATCTCGATCCGAGCGCGCGCGAGCGTTTTAAGACACTTTTGCACAACCACGCAAAAGACAAAAGCTTGATCTTTATCTCGCATAGGCTCGAGGAAGTGGGAGGGCTGGTAAAAAGAATGATTTCAATGGATCTAGGGAGGATCGTAGATGACAAAAATGTTTAAAGCTTTACTTTGCGCACTTGCGGTGCTTACGTTTTTAGGCTGCGGCGACGAGAAAGACTACGGCAACGTCCACTACGACAGAGACGTGTGCGAGCACTGCCAGATGGCGATCAGCGACAACCGCTTCAGCGTCGATGTACGCGTGGACGGCAAAAACCACTACTTTGACGACATCGGCTGCTTGGTGGATTTCATGGTTACCAACGACAAACTTAGTTGGCTGAAGGACGCCAAAATTTACATCAACGACGCTAGCGGCAACGGCGAGTTTATCGACGCACGCACGGCGCACTTTTATCGCGGTTTTAAAACCCCTATGTCGTTTGGCTGGGGCGCGTTTAAAAACAAGCAAGAGGGCAAGCAAGACTTCAGCTTCGATCAAGTAGTCGCGGCACTTAAAGCAGGCGGCGGTTCGCACGGCATGGGAATGGGCAATATGGGTCACGATGCGCACGGCAATATGGGAAGTATGCATGGCGATATGGGCGGCATGAAAGACCCTCACTCCGCAGAGCACGGCATGAGCGGTATGGGACATACTCACGGCTCAGGTCATGGTATGGGCGGCGATGCGGGCAGCACGGCACATCCTCAAGGCTCACCGCACGATATGGGGAATATGCGCGAAAGTAACGGCACTGCGCACGATATGCCTTCAGGGCACGCGCATTAAGGACGCTTTGGCTAAGACGAAATTTTAAGCGGCTTCGTTTTGCACTAAATTTAAAGCCTGAAATTTCAGCGTGCCACCCGTGCCACCATAGATGAGATAAAATTTTACTTCGCGACTTCGGCGTGAGGCAAAGCTAGGCTTAGAAAACGGCTGCAAAATTTTATCTTGTAACGTAGCTAAATTTAACGCACGGTGCGAGACTTCGTTCTGCCGAATTAAAATTTACGCGGACGCTCTGGTTTAAAATTTCGCCGTAAATTTAAAATTTATCCGGCGCGGAATTAGCCGATTCGGGATTTTTAGAATTTTAAAATTTTATGCCGCGGGATACGCCCAGCTTTGAAATTTTACGAAGCTAAAATTTAAGCGGTCCGTTAAACGGCTAAATTTTAAAACTGCGGCGGATGACGGATAGCGGGCGGCAAACAGCGCGCTGTTTGAGTGCACCGCAAGCGAGCCGTAAATTTAAAATTTATGCGCGATCCGCAGTCACAGGCGGCGGATAAAATTTTGCCGCCCATTTAAAGCTTGGCTGGCAAATTTAAGGTTGTAAAATCCGCGCCGCGAAACGGAGCTGAGCTTAAAAGCGCGCATTTAAGCCGCGCGAGAAATCTAAATTTAAAAGCGCACCGAGGCGCAATAAAGGAAAAGAATGAAAAATTTACTCACCATCGCCGCTTTGGATATCAAAGAATCCTTCCGCTCGCGCTGGTTTTTGCTCTATCTGCTGATCTTTAGCGGACTCGTGGCGGCATTTTTCATCACAGGAGTGACCGATTCGCGCGTGCTCGGCTTTAGCGGGCTTTCGCGACTGCTGCTGCTGTTTATTCAGATCTGCATCATCATCCTGCCCGTCTTCGTGCTCGTCACCACCAGCAAGGCGATCCTAGCCGATCGCGACCTAAATATCCTCGAATACCTGCTAAGCTTCCCGATCTCGCAGGCGCAGTATTATTACGGCAAGGCGCTAGGAAGGCTGTTTGGAGTGTTCGTGCCGATATTTTTATCGCTGCTGCTCGCGATCGTTTGGGGCGCAATCAAAGGCACGGGCATTCCGTGGGCGATCTGCCTGCTTTATACGGGGCTGCTTTTTAGCTTGTGTGCGGCGTTTTTAGGGATCGCATTTTTGATCTGCGCCGTTTCAAAAAGCCAAGAGATGGGGCTTGGGCTTGCGTTTTTCGTCTGGCTTTTCTGCCTTGCGTTTTTGGATCTCGTGCTGATCGGACTGCTCGCAAAAACGGGAGTGAACGAAAATTTGATCTTTGCGATCGCCCTAGCAAACCCGATGGAGGACTTCCGCATCGCCGCCATCAGCCTGTTTGATCCCGATCTTGCGGTCATCGGCACGACGGCGTATTTTATCCTAGATCACTTCGGGCGCGGACTTTTCATCACCTTTTCGCTGCTCTATCCGATCGCTCTGGGCGCGGCGAGCCTCGTTTTGGGCTATTTTATCTTTAGATCAAAGGATTTGGCGTGAAATTTCCACTCATTTTGGCGGCATTTATAACGCTTTGCGGCGCAGCTGAGATGCAAAATTCCGCGGCTCAAAGCTCTGGCTCGGCACAGAATTTAAGCGCTCCTGATAATATAGGCTCCGGCTTGGCGCAGAATTCTAAAAGCGTGCGTGAGATCGCGTGGCTTAAAGACGTAAATCTTACCTGCGCCAAATACGGCATCGATACTAGCGCGCACCCTGAATTTCGCGCCTATGCAAGGCTCAAAGACGGCGGCGCGCTCGCGTTTGCTTCGCCCAAGGCGATGTCTGCATATTTTTTCGAGGGCGAAAATTTGAGCGGCAATAACGGCGCGGCTTCCGCAGAGGAAAATTTGATGAGCAAAAATCCCGCTAGCGGCAATTTCAGCGAGGCAAATTCCACGAACGCAAATTTCGGCGGTGCAGAGCTTTACGTCACCGATTACGCAAGCGGCGAAATTTTGCGGGCGCAGGACGCGTTTTATGTTTTCGGCAGCGTGCTGCAAAGCGCCAGAGGCGACGATCTCATCACGTTTGCAAGATTGCGCGACGCGCAAGACTTCATGCGCAAGAAAAAGGGGCATAAAATTTTGCAGTTTCGCGAAATCTCCGCTAGGCTAATCAATTATCTAAGATGATCGAGCCACTTGGCGAAATTTAAATTCAGCTATTTTAGTATATTTTATTCATAAAATTTTATCTTTTACTTTGATGCGCTATTAAGGGAATTTAAAGCAATTAAAAAATACAATCACGTTAAATTTTATCTATGAGAATTAGATAGTGTAGTTTTTTAGTATATTATTAAGGACTACATTCTCGCTTATTTTTAAAATAAATTTTAAGGAGACAACCATGGCAAACGACAAAATCTCAAAACAAAAAGGCTCACGCAAGAAGGCTGCGACGGATGAAAATTTTGCCGCGAATAAGGGGGAAAATTTTGCCGCAGACGCGGTCAAAAGCTCCGCCGCATCCATTTTCGACAAAAGTGCAAGCACTGCTAAAAATTCCGCCGCTAATTCTATAACTTCCGCCTCACATGCTCGCGACAAAATTTCTAAAAATCGCGCCGCAGGCGAGAATTCCTGCGACGAGTGCGACTGCGAAGCCAAAAATTCCGCACCGAGTTACGATGATAGCGCAAGCTCTGCTTCAGGCACGAACTTTGCGGCGCGCTCAAGCGCTCAAAGCGCAAGCAACGCTAAAAAATCCGCAATAAACTCTACAATAAATTCCATGGCTGATTCTTTGACAAATTCCATCTCAAATCCTGCGAAGAGCCCAAGCAGCAAAGACCACTTCTCTTGCTCGCACGAGCATAGCGATAACTCCGCAATCCACTCGCATCTACACGACGAAGATCTTGTGACCCATCCACACGATCAAGAAGAAAACCTCGCAGCTTATTTGCACGAATACGGCGTAAATTCTGCGGCGTCTTCGCATGAGCACGACGAAGATTCCGCCATCAGCTCGCACGAGCACGACAAACATTGCCATGATCACAAACCCCACTCTCATCGCGCGATTATCGGATTTGACGAGCACGGCATCCCAAAAGTTTTAGTGCCCGCAGAGGCTAGTCCGCACACACATAAAGACGCGCAGGGCAATCTTTTCGAGCATTTTCACGAGGCAGAATTTACGGCGGATTATATGAAGGCGTTGCTTGAATACAAAAAGACCTTCCCTACAAAGCAAGAAGTACTTGAGAAAACCCCCGATCCCGCCGTGCGTGAAATGATGCTTAGGATGGAGCAGATCGGCGTAGATACGGCGTTTGATCGCTTTGATAAACAGATGCCTATGTGTAGTTATGGACTTAGCGGGGTATGCTGTAAGATCTGTAATATGGGACCTTGCAAAATTACTAAAAAGGCCGATCGCGGCACTTGCGGTGCGGACGCCGATCTCATCGTATCGCGCAACCTACTGCGCCAAGTAGCTGCAGGCGTAGCTCAACACGGCGCGCACGCCAGAGAGCTTCTGCTGTCGCTAAAATGGGCGGCACAGGGCAAGCTAGATTTGCCCATAATAGGCGAATACAAAATCATCAATACCGCCAAAGCCTTTGGAATTCCAACTGAAGGCAGAGAGTTAAAAGAGGTAGCGATCGAGCTTGCCGATACGCTTTTGACAGATCTTTCGCAAAGCAGCGGCGAGTATAAAACCATCACTGCGCTCGCACCCAAGGAGCGTCAAGAAGTATGGCGGAAGCTGGATATCTTGCCGATTAGTGCATATAACGAAGTCTTTGAGGCGTATCACCGAACGGGTGTAGGCACGGACGGAGACTGGCGCAGCGTGATGCAGCATCTTTTGCGCTGCGGGCTTGCTTTTACATTTACCGGCGTAGTAGCTGCGAATATCGCTACGGATGCACTATTTGGCGTAGGAGATCGCGTAACTTCCAAAAGCAATATGGGCGCGCTTAAAAAAGGCTGGGTCAATATCGCCGTGCACGGACATCTGCCGACATTAGTAAGCCTAATAGTGGAGATCGGAAATTCTAAGGAGTACCAAGACAAGGCTCGCGCAATAGGCGCACAGGGGATCGCATTTTACGGCGTGTGCTGTTCTGGGCTATCGGCGATGTATCGCAACTGGGGCGTTGTGCCGCTCTCAAACGCCGTAACTGCCGAACTCGTCATAGGTACGGGCGCGCTTGATCTGTGGGTCGCCGATGTCCAAGATGTCTATCCTGCGATCATGGACGTGGCTAACTGCTTCCAGACCAAGGTCGTTACCACAAGCTCATCAGCTAGACTTCCCGGAGCCGAGCATATAGGCTACGATCATCACCATAGTAATATCGCCGAGACTAGGAATTTAGCGCGTAAAATTCTAGACCGCGCATTGCAATCTCACGAAAAGCGCAAGGGGCTGCCGGTATATATCCCGCCGTATGAAGTCGAGGCCGAAGTGGGCTTTTCGGTAGAATTCGTCCATAAGCACTACGGCGGCATGGAGCCGTTAGCGCACGCGCTAAAAAGCGGTGAAATTTTAGGCATCGTAAATATGGTCGGCTGCACCAATCCTAAAGTGCCTTATGAGCGCGCTATCATAGATGTCGCACAAACCCTAATCGAAAATAACGTCCTAATCCTAACCAACGGCTGCGCGTCGTTCCCGCTAATGAAGCTGGGCTTTTGCCAGAAAAGCGCGTATAAAAAAGCAGGCGCGTCGCTGCGGGCATTTTTAGAAAAAGATGAGCTTCCGCCGGTATGGCATGTGGGTGAGTGTATCGATAATACCCGCTCCAGCGGAATTTTCGCAGGTATCGCAGGGGTGCTAGGCAAAAATCTCTACGAGCTGCCGCTTGCCTTCACCTCTCCCGAGTGGGCGAACGAAAAGGGCGTCGATGCCTCGCTCGGATTCCGCCTAATGGGCATCGACTCATATCACTGCGTCGAGTATCAAATCCACGGCTCCGCAAACGTCATACACTTTTTCAAAGAGGGCACCAGGCGTGCGCTTGGCTCTGTGATGCACGTAGATACCGATCCGGTCGCGCTCGCGCTAAAAATGGTAAGCGACATGCGCTTAAAACGCAAAGCTCTAGGCTGGCAGTAGCGACGGACGGATTCATTTCGCATCGCATTTTAAGCGATGCGAAATTTCATGATAAAATTTAACCCCTTGCGGGCAAATAAAATCCCACAGCTAAACGAGCAGTAAAATTCTACAACTAAGTGGCTAGCAAAACCGAGGTCAAATAAAGATAAAATTTTCGCGCCGCATCCGTTTGTGAAATTCTAAATCAAATCTTCAAATTCTACGTAAAATTTCGCTGCGCGCTGCGTCTGCTGCTAAATCGATGGAATTTAGCCAGGCAAAATTCCGCCATCAGGCTTAAGTCATCTTTCGCGAACGGATGAAATTTTAAAATTCCATCTCAGCGTAAATTTCGTAGGCACTCATCTGAAATCCGCAAGCGAAATTTCGCTTAAAGGCCTTATTACACGAGCTGCACGCCATTAGATTTGCTCACGTATATGAAAGCTGAAATCATAAAAATTTAATATGATATGTGCTAAAATGCCACATCTGTTTAAGGATTTAGATGCATAAATCAAAGCCGCTGCAGCCACTGCGTCATCATCGGCAGAAGACGTCGCACGAGGCGGAGGCATTGATGCCAAGTCCTGCGTTTGGCAGCTTGAGGCGGCGCGGCAAAAGTGCGTCTATGCTGCGCCGCAAACATTTTCGGACGGGACCGCACGGGCATGGAGACGACACTATAAATCTTGCAGGCGGCTAAAATTTTCATCCGGATCTTTTCTGAAGTATTGATCTTGGAGCTATCACGAAGGAATTTTGCCGCAAGCCTTTCGCCTACGAGCTAGAAGGCGAAATTTTAAGCGGGTTTCGATGAAGCGAAATTTCAAAGATTAAATTTAAGGCGAAAGATAAAATTTAGAGCAAGGGAAGGTATGAAAAATTTTAAATTTATGCTCGTGCTGCTGATACTGGCGACGATCGCGACGATCGCGATATCGCTTTGTATAGGGCGCTTCGGCCTAAGCATCACCGAGGTGTTAAAAGCGCTTAGCGGCGGCGAGGTAGCGCAAAACGTCCACAACGTCGTTATGCAGGTGCGCCTGCCGCGTATCATCGCCGCAGTGCTCGTGGGCGCGGCTTTAGGCATCAGCGGCACGGCGTATCAAGGCGTCTTCAAAAACCAGCTCGTCTCGCCCGATCTTTTGGGCGTCAGCGCCGGAGCTTGCGTGGGCGCGGCGATCGCGATCCTGCTTGATCTAAACATCCTTTTGATCCAGCTTTTCGCTTTTGTTTTCGGGCTTGCCGCGGTTTGTATTACGCTTCTGATCACGCGAGCGCTTCGTTCGAGCGCCACCATAATGCTCGTGCTTGCCGGCATCATCGTAAGCGGTCTGATGGGCGCGCTAATCGGATTTTTAAAATTTATGGCCGATCCCGAGACGAAGCTTGCAGACATCGTGTATTGGCAGCTAGGAAGCCTCGCGAAGGTCGATCCCTCCGTGTTAGCGATGATAGCGCCGGTGATGGGGGTTTGTATCGCTATCTTGGTGCTGATGAGCTACCGCATAAACGTCCTATCCATGGGTGATGCGACGGCGGCGAAGCTGGGCGTAAACGTCGTGCTGGAGCGAGGCATCATCATCGTCTGCGCGACGCTGCTAACCGCAAGCAGCGTGTGTATCAGCGGCATAGTCGCGTGGGTGGGGCTTTTGATGCCGCATCTAACGCGCATGATCGTGGGCGTGAGCAACACCAAGGCGATCCCCGCGAGCATATTTTTAAGCGCGATCTTCGTGCTCATCGTAGATGACGTAGCGCGCAGCATAAATCAAAGCGAGATCCCGTTAGGGGTGCTTACGGGCTTTATCGGCACGCTATTTTTTATATTCATCCTGCTTAAAAACAAAAGGAAGCTAAATGGTTAGGGTTGAGAGCTTAGACTTCGGCTACGTAAAATCCGCCCCTCTGACGCTGCACGACGTAAATTTCAACCTCGAAGCGGGCGCGATGCTGACGATTTTGGGTCAAAACGGCGCGGGCAAATCGACGCTTTTAAATTTAATCAGCGGCACGCTTGAGCCTCTGCGCGGTAAAATTTCAATTGACGGCAAGGATATGGCGAGCCTCAGCGCCAAAGGGCGCGCCGAGATCATCGGCTACGTCTCGCAAAGCGAGGTCTGCGAGTACGACTACAGCGTCTTTGAATACGTCCTGATGGGGCGCACGGCGCATATCGGGATCTTTTCGCAGCCGAGCGAAAACGACTACAAGCTCGCGCAGCGCTACATGAAAATGCTTGAAATTTGGCACCTAAAAGACAAGATCATCACGCGCCTAAGCGGCGGTCAGAGGCAGATGGCGTCCATCGCGCGCGCACTTTGCAGCGAGCCTAAGATCGTGATCTTCGACGAGCCGACCTCGGCGTTAGACTTTGCCAACCAATACAAATTCCTCCGCGCCACAAAGGAGCTTTTAAAAAACGGCTACACCGTCGTTTTAGCCACGCACAATCCGGACTTCGCGCTGCTTTTGGGCGGATACGTCGCGCTCGTAAAAGGCGGCGGCGAGGTCGCATACGGCAAGGCCGAGCAGATCATAAAGAGCGAAATTTTAAGCAAGCTATACGATCTGAAGCTTGACGTCAGCTACAACGAAAAGGTCGGCAGGGTGTGTTGCTTGACGTATCCGTTTTGATCTTAACTTCTCGGCTCGAATAAGGTTCGAGCCTGCGAACGGGGCTCTGCCCCACGCCCCGCTAAAGTTACGGCAGGCTAACGCCTGCATTTTTATCGGTTTAAATTCGCGGACGAGCTAAGCTCATCCTTGCGAGCGGGAGTGCAAGCACTCCCTGCACCTGAGCGGAGCAATACGAGCAAGCGTTAAGACGCTTGCGAAGTCTCCGCGAAAGATAGTCAGAAATTTTGCTGCGCAAAATTTTAAAATTTATCGGTTTGACTTCGCGCGATGACCAAGCCGCCGCTGCGATGAGGAGCTTCACTATTTC
>NZ_CALIIS010000189.1 GCF_938017705.1 uncultured Campylobacter sp. | reverse complement strand
CAGTCTTTCTTTGAAATTTGAAAAGGTCATCTCTTCTCCTTATTTGGGGCAGGCTTACCTGCCCCGCGCTTTAGGCTGCTAGGTTTTTCACCCAAGCAAAGGCCACCGGCGTGCAGACTCGAAGCGTGAATTCGGTCAAAATTTCCCTTTTGATCTCGTCGTTCTCGCTCGGAAGCTCTCTTCTTCTCGTGTTTCTCCAGTCCACCTTGTAGATGTCGTCGCTACGAAATGCGATCAGCTCTGTATCCGCAAGCTCGGGGCTTAGCAGGATTTTCACGCTCTCGCCATATTGCGAGTCGATCGCCTGCACCTTGTCATGGAGATATTCCACCGTGTTATTTACCTGCTTGATCTTGTCGATGAGATCCATGATCTTATCGAGCTGCTTATCGTTTACTAGGATAAAATCATACGGGCGGCTTTTCTTGTGCCCTACTTTGAGCACATCCCTAAGCGTTTGCATGCTTAGCGTGGCGTTTTTCGCATCGATCGTGTTTGTTACGGTGGCAAAGCTTTTCAGTCCACCGCACTTTCCCGCGGCCTTTGATGCGCCGGTATTGACGCGAGCAAGCGCCGCCTGATCGCTAAGCAAAATCTTCTCGATCGTCTGCTTGTGGCGGATGCCCGCAAGATCGCCCGCACGAGCGAGCACCATTGAGCCGTCCACTCTTTTGCCGTCCTCCTCGGTGCCGCTGACTCCGTAGGTGTCTTTGACGATTTGATAGTGGTTGCTTAGCTTGCCGCCGATCACGTATTTCAGCGCAGCCGGAGCGCCGCCCTCCATGTGAGCGTTGTTCAGATCGCCGTCGGGCGTCTCGTCATACATCCAAGTATGGCCAAGAGCTGCGTTGGAGCTCCTGTCCCTCGGTGCACCCATTCCGATCGCCGTAAGAAACGGCGTGCTCTTCCATCCGATCTCTTTGATCGTATTCCAAAACTCAACCCCCGACTTGCCGAAAGCTTCCTCGGAGGTAATTAGCCCATCTCTGATAGTTGGCATCTCTTTCTCCTTTAATAAATTTTGCTAAGGTAGGCGAGCTTCTCCTCTTGGCTTATCTCGCCCTTGTTAATTCGGCGCGCCATTTCGCCTCTGTCGATAGCGCTACCGCCCTTGCCGTGGACTACGTCATATTCGTCATCCTGCGGCGCCCCTTTGAAGTATTTGAGATAGACGTTTTCAATCCCCGTAGGGTTGAAATTCTTCTCCAAATACCCCTTGTCCTTTTCATCGAGCTCAAACATCTTGTCGAGGACTTTTTGCATATTGAAGTCTCCGTATTCCTTTTTGAAATCCGTTTCGAGCTCTTTGAGCTGCCTTTCTTGCTCCATCGCGCGGAAGCTTTGATACTCCTCGTCGCTTAGCACCTTGCCTCCGGCGCCCTCTTTCTTGCCGGGCTCCGCGCCCTTGTTCGGCTCGTCCTTTACGGATTTGTCGTCGCGAGGCGCGGCGGATTTTTTAGGTTCGCCCCCCGCATCCTTGGCGGGCTCCCCCTTGCCGTCTGCGACAGCCGCGGCGGCGGGATCTGTTACGCCCTCGTCCAAATCGTCGTCATAGATATCCACATCCATCTCTACTCTCCTTCCTTGCTTGCTTTACCGCCCAAATTTGAAAGATCCTCGTTCGCTTTCGCGTCGTCCTTTTTCCCGTCCTCATCCTTGCCGGACTTTTTCTCATCGGCTCCCATAGAGGCCCACTCTTCGGCGCTAAAAATCTGCGCCTCCAGCCCCGTCTCGTCCTTAGCTCTGACAACTACGTCGCCGATCTTTCCGTCCGAGATCTGCCCCGTGCTCTTGCCGTTTGAAAACACCATCAACCCGTTGGTTGCCATGTGAGTGATCGTGCCCAGCACCTTGAAATCGCTTTTTTTCATAGCTTTCTCCTTTGAAAATTTTTAATGATTCTATTTCTGCGCGTCCTAAATTTTTTAAACTCGATTTTCATCTCAAATCCCGCCGTTTAGCAGCGCCGCGCGATCTAGCTCGTCCTCGCTCGGAGGGTGTTCGTCCCTATCAGGGACGTCCGGCGCCTCGCCGTCCTCGCCCTCTGCCGCGCTTTGCGGCTGCTGCGCCGCTTGTAGCTGGGCTTGCTGGAGCGCTTGCATCTGCGCCATAGCCTCGTCGATCGCCTCGATAGGCGCGTTTTCGCCTAGGATCAGAGTTAAAATTTCTTTGATGATCTCCCCTGAGATAGCCGGGGTTGCCATATTCGCCTGCGCCAAGACCTGCATTAAAGAGTTGAGCTGTCCGATCTTGACTTCGTTTGCTATGGTGGTGCCGAAATTTACGTTCACGTCGAAATCAAGCGGTGCGCTGCGATCGCCTATCTTTTCGATGATCTGCGGATCTTCCGTAATCCGCACAAACTCCTCGTCGCTCGTAAATTTGTATATGAGCCAGACGAAATGTTCGGCGTAGCTTTGCAGCATCGTATCGAGCAGGGTTTGAAGCATGCTCTCTATCCTCGTGCCGGAAGCCGAATTGACCGCCTGAAGCGCGCTCGTAGCTCTGCGATCGCTCGGGCTCGTCTGCCCCGTCATTACGCTGTTTACGCCCGTCGCGATCTCATATTCGTTCTTTAGCATCGCAATCTCTTCGCTTAGCCCATACGTGCCGGGCTCGCTCATTACGGTGATGACGTCCTTAACCGTCCTACCCGGTCCCGGGCTTGTGCGGATAAATTTCTTTCGAGCCGTGATGTCGCTGATCGCTACGCTACCCGCGTCTTTATCGATAGCGTAAGGCGGATCGATCTGATTTTCGGTGATGTCGATCTTTTGGTTTCGCTTGATGTTGTATTCCTCTTGCAGCTCCCAAACGATCTCGGGAATGCACGAGCCGTATATCGCTATCTCATCCTCGCGCTCGTCCTCGTTTATGCTAGGCGTGGTTTCGATACAATATCCGTAGTGAAACGGCAGGCGGG
>NZ_CALIIS010000188.1 GCF_938017705.1 uncultured Campylobacter sp. | reverse complement strand
TCAGAGTTGCGAGGCGCGCCCGCCCCCTTACCAACCCCCACCCGCGCGACGCTAGCGGTGCGAGCCTTACGGCTCGCGTTAAATTTTAATAAGGGTTGAATTACGGCATGCGAAATTTTAAAATTTAGCCGGAATTTACAGCTCACAAAATTTTAAAATTCCAAGCGTCAAAGAGTTTTGAAATTCCAAATACGATAAAATTTAAGTGGCGGCGAAATTTCGAAATTCTTATAGGCGACGGAATTTTAGAATTCTGATCGGCAGCGGAATTTTGAAATTTCGTAAATTTAAAACGATTGAATAAGGAGGCTTCATTGAACCCGATTACCGAAAAGCGCAGCGTTTCAGGCTACTACTATGCCGAGGATCGCGAGTATGTATATTTCGTAACGGACGCGCCACGCGAGCAAAACTACCGCTTTATTTTTGATTCGGGCGCGATCTATTCGCAAGATGACGCGGACGGCGAGGTGCGGCTTAGCAGCGAGGCGGAGTTTTTCGCGGTCGTTAAAAAGATCCTCGCGCAGTACCGCGATAAAATTTTAGAGCACTCCGCAGAGCTTGAGAATTACGAAAAAATCTACACGCGTCGCGGTGATTTTTCAAAATTTATGAAAAGGCACTCTGTCCTAAAATACGAAATCCGCAAATTTCAAAACAAAATTTCGCATTTCTACGAGGCGCTGCTCATCTGCGCAAATGAGCAGCCGGCGCTGAAAAAACAGCTGAAAAACTACGCCTACGAAGCGGGCGTTTTTAAAGGCGTGATGAGCGAATATGCCGTCAGGATCGAGGATATCTATCAATTCATCCAGGGGCTCAAAAACGACAAAATTAGCCGCAACATCTACATTCTCACGATCATCTCGTCGCTGCTGATGCCGCTAAATTTCATCACGAGCTTTTTCGGGATGAACACGACGGGGCTGTTTTTAAGCGGCTCGGCGCACGGCACGCTCATCGTGACGCTTGCGATGTGCGTGATTTTCGCGGCGATGGTCGGCTTTCTTATGCTCTACGCCAAAAAACGAAACTAAAGCGGAGGAGTTAAATTTTGAACAAAAACGAGCTTAAAAATATCCTAGGCGGATACCTCGGCAGGGAGATTGCGGGCGATTTTAGAGTGCTGAAAGAGCACAATATCGCGCTCTGCAACGACGCGGCGAAATTTCCTTTTGAGGGCGATAGCGGGCTGCTGCGCGAGTTTTGTATCTTTGCAGATAGCGGCACCGGCGATCTTTGGCTACTAAGCTCTGGCGGCGAGATCGCGTTTTACGACCATGATTTGGAGTTTTTGTCCGAAGCAAATTTGGAAAAATTTGATCTAAATCTTGCGGGCTGGCTAAAGATCGCCGAGCTTTTTTGCAAATTTGAAGCCATTAGCGACCCGAGCGCCGCGCAAAAGGCGGAATTTAAGCAAAGCGTAGCTAAAATCTGCCCGCAAATTTTAGAAATTTGGGAAATTTAGATGCTATTTGCGACGCCTAAATTTAATCGCAAAAGCGCAAAATAGGAGCAATGATGAAATTTATCGCATATTACGACTTGCCGCTTGGTAAAATCACGCTCGCGGGTGATGAGGCGGGGCTTTGCGGGCTGTGGTTCGAGGGCGAGAAATACTACGCGCACGCTCTCGCAATGGGCAGCACGGACGGCAAATTCTGCGCGCGCACACTTATAGAGAGCGAAAAATTCTGCGCACGCGATTTCACGGCTCAAAGTGTAAGCAAAAAATCTCACGCGACTAATCTTTCGACGCAAGGCGAGAGCGGAAAATTCTGCGCGAACAAGCAAGGCACGGACTTAGAAGAGAAAAACCTGGCTGTTTTCGATCAAACAAAGCGCTGGCTCGATCTGTTTTTAGCGGACGTGAGCCGGGTTTTACGCCTGCTTTAAATCCCGCGGGCTCGGCATTTAGGCGCGCCGTGTGGGAGATTTTGCTCAAAATTCCATACGGCAAAACCACTACCTACGGGCAGATCGCGCGCGAAATCGCCGCGGCACGCGGGCTAGCGAAGATGTCTGCGCAAGCCGTGGGCGGCGCCGTGGGACACAACGAAATCTCGATCATCATCCCCTGCCACCGCGTCGTAGGCACGCACGGCAGCCTCACGGGCTATGCGGGCGGCATCGATAGAAAAATCAAGCTGCTGCAACTCGAAGGCGTCGATATGCAGGGGCTTTTCACGCCCGCGAAAGGTACCGCTTTATGAGCGGCGCGGCAAAATTTGAAAGATCGCAAAATTTTAATGCTTGCGCCAAGTCGCGATAGAAGCGATTAAATTTAAACCATCCGTCCATGCCGCGCGCAGGATAGACGCAAGCGGCGATTAAATTTAAACCCGAGGGCGCAGCAGCGCTCTAAATTTCACCATAGCGTTAGCAGCGCCCGTATCCTGCAGGAAGCAAACAGATGCCGCGCCGCGATAAAATTTCAACCGCGATGTCGCGAGCATTAAATTTATACCGTAGTACCCCGTCCATCGATACCGAAACAAGCGTGGGTAGCGATTAAATTTAAAAACCGAAGCGATTTTCGGGTATCAAATTTCAACCATAATCCGCCCGCGATAAATTTAAACCGAGATTTTGCACGCAAAACTCGCAAGTATCGAATTTGCGCCTCTAAATTTTAACAAAAACTCGGCGCACCGAAGCGACTCGATGCCGTAAAATTTCAACCGCAATCCGCCGCCCCAAACGAATCTGTAAAAATTTCTCGGCAAAATTTCGCCAATCTATCGAATCGTAAATTTTAAAGCTCAAGCTCAACAGAGCTTTAAAATTTTACGACTCGTGCGGCTCTTATTATCGGGCTTCGTTTAAATGAAGTAAATTTAAAATTTCGCCCCTGCTCGTTCAATAAAATTTTATCGCAAAAAACCCGCCTAAAAATGGGGAAAACCCGCTATAATCTTGAAAAAATTATGGAGCGCTTTTTGGAAAAATTTCTACTCTTCGCCGCGATCTTACTCATCGCAAGCATCGTGCTTAACAAGATCTCGGGCAAATTCGGACTTCCTTCGCTCATCGTATTTTTGGCAGTGGGGATGCTCGCAGGCTCGGACGGGCTTTTGCGCATCGATTTTACGAGCCACCGCATCACTCAAGACGTCGGTATGATCGCGCTTATTTATATTTTATACGCGGGCGGGCTCGATACGAATTTAAAATCGATCCGCCCGGTAATGGCTAGCGGCATCATCTTAGCGACGCTCGGAGTGGTGGTCACCGCATGCGCGACGGCGGTTTTGGTTAAAATTCTGCTCGGCTTCAGCTGGCTTGAAGCGCTGCTTTTGGGCGCCATCATCTCCTCGACCGACGCTGCGGCGGTCTTTGCGATACTGCGCGCCAAAGGAATTTCGCTGAAAAACAATCTCGGCCCGCTGCTCGAGCTCGAATCGGGCAGCAACGACCCGATGGCGATCTTTTTGACCGTCATGATCATCCAGATCATCTCGCTAAATCAAAGCCCGAGCGCGATCGATATGCTGACGCTGCTAATCAAGCAGTTTTTTATCGGCGGGCTTATGGGATACGCCTTCGGCAGGGCGCTGTCGTCGATTTTTAATAGACTAAGGCTAGAACATTGGGGGTTGTATCCAGTGTTTTCGATGGCGTGGGTGGCGCTGCTTTTTACGCTGTGTATGAAGCTAGGCGGCAACGGCTACATCGCCGTTTACGTCGCGGGAATGTTCGTCAACAAGCGAGAATTCGCACACAAGAAAAACCTCATCGGATTTCACGACGGCATAGCGTGGACGATGCAGATCACGGTTTTTATCACGCTGGGGCTTTTGGTTTTCCCCTCAGAGCTGCCCTCCGTCGCGCTTATGGGCTTTGTAACGGCGCTATGGCTGATGTTTGTCGCGCGGCCTTTGGGAGTATTTATATCGCTTGCGTTCTCTAAATACAGCAAGAAAGAGAAAGTCTTTATCTCATGGGTCGGGCTTCGCGGCGTCGTACCTATCGTACTTGCGACCTATCCGTATGCTGCGGGGATCGAGCACGCGGGGCTTATCTTTAACACCGTCTTTTTCATGGTCCTAATCTCGGTGCTGATACAGGGGATGAGCCTGGAGCGCGCCGCGGATAGATGCGGCGTACGCGAGCTGCCGGAGGATTTCCTTGTCATCCTAATCAGGCGGCACGGCGAATATATCAAGCCTACCGGCTCGACGGTGCTGCAAGAGGGCGATCTGCTGCTTGTCCACTGCGATGAGGAGAGCGTATACAACGCGGTTTTGAAGGGTTTTGAGGCGTCTAAGGCGTAAGCTGTGCGGAATTGCGGCACAAAATTTTAGTTTGGCGCGCCTTTTACCGCGGCAACGACTTAATTATCTGCGCCCGAATTTACGCCCTCGCGTAAAGATCGCTAGTTGCAAAGGCGTAATTTTAAATTTCGCAGAGGCTTCCAAGCTTACGAAATCTAAAATTTTAGCCGCACGAATTTTACCAAAAAAATCATATATTAACGGGGTGCCGATCCGTTTTGAAATTTAACCGCGCAAATTTTAAATTTTCTAAATTTCGTAAATTTCAAAAAGGTTTAAATTTGGCAGGTTCCAAACGGATGAAATTTTGAATCTACTTGCCGAGACGCTATGTCCTTGACGATCGATCCGATTTTAAAATTCTAAATTTATCTGGCAAATTTATGTAGGCTTACAGCTCCGAAATTACTCAAGAAACGGCAAATTTGAAACTACGACGGAGTAAATTTACACTGCGCCCACTTGCCGTCCGTGCCGCCGTATTGCCCATTTCAAACTCCATCGGAGTAAATTTAAATTTCACCGTCCCTGTCGTGCGACCTTAAAATACCGTATTTCAAATCTCTACGACCGCAAAAGCTTGCAGCCTTTAAATTTAGCGTTTTTAAAGCAGTTCACTCGCACTCCCAGCGGTGTTTTTTCATATCGACGCGCTCGCCTCTAAATTCCACGCCTTCGGTCTCTAGCAGTTCGCGCTGAGCCGCAAAGCTCGCTGCCAAGGCGCCCTCATGATAAAGGGCGCGGTGGCACGGGTAGTCGCCGTAGAGCTCTGCTTGCGAGAGCACGCGCCCCACGAGCCGAGAGTGAGCGGGCAGCCCGATCAGGCGCGCGATCTGTCCGTAGCTAGCGACCCTGCCCACAGGGATCTCCTCCACGATCGATAAAATTTCATAGATCAAATTTTGCGTCAAAACCATAGCGCGATTATACTATTTCGCGTTTAAGCTTAGGCGGAAATTCACTAAATTTAATTGGCGCCGGTGCCATGAATTTCATTAAATTTAGCCGCGCTTTAAAAATTTTACGACGCGGCGCCTTGCCGAATTTCAAAATTTAGTAGTTTTAAAATTTTGCTTTGCCGAGACCTGCGCGCAAGCAAAATTTAAACCGAATATTCAGCCCCTCTTTATATGCAAAGGAATATAATTTCAAAACAGATATCAACTTTGATTAAAGGAGAAAAGATGCAAAATCAAAGACGAAACCTACTAAAGGTAGCCGCTTTGGCGGCGGGCGCTGCGATGCTCGGTACGAGCGAACTGGCTGCGAGCGAAAAGGCGTTTAAGCTCTCAAAGCGCGATCATAGCAAGCAAAGAGCGCTGCTGCTCTCAAGCTCGGGCTACAAAGATACGAAGTATCTATCGCACGCGGTGTCGTGGATCGGTAAATTTGCGCAGGAGAACAACCTCGCGGGCAAAAAGATCGTTTTCATCCCTTACGCAAGCCTTCGCAGGAGCTACGACGAGTATGAAAAGCGCGTCAAAGAGGCGCTTGCAAGTTTAAGCTTAAACATCGTCGGCGTCCATCACGCTAAAAACGCCGCGAAGGAGGTCGCGAGCGCGGATTGCATATTCGTAGGCGGCGGCAACACCTTCAAGCTCGTGCACGATATGTACGAAAACGAGCTCATCGCTCTGATTAGCAAAATGGTCGAGGACGGCACGCCGTATATCGGCTGGAGCGCAGGCTCGAACGTCGCGGGCGCTACGATGATGACGACGAATGATATGCCGATCATCGAGCCTGAGTCGTTTAATACCTTCAACATCTTCCCGCACCAGATCAATCCGCACTTCATCTCGGGCAAGCCTGCGGGGCACAACGGCGAGAGCAGAGAGGAGAGGCTGGAGGAATTTTTGATCGCTAATCAAAAATCGACGGTGTACGCGATGCCGGAGGGTACAGCGTTTTGGCTTGAGGGCGAGAAGGCGACCGTGCTAGGGCCCGCCGCGGTGCTAAAGATGAACTATAACAAAAAGGTCGAGTTGATCGAGCCGGGCAGCTCGTTTAAGTATTGATCGCACCCGCTTAAATTTAACCGAGAGGTGCGCCTGATCAGACCTTTCGTTTGAATGCGCAAATCGCTTAAATTTCAGTTGCGGCGCTCGGCTAAATTCGGGCGCCGCTTTTTAAATTTACGCGACAAAGCGCGTTTTGCTTATGTGGACGCATGGTCAAAAGACAAGTATCGATTTAAAGCGGCGTGCGATCGCCGAAGCCGTAAAAAGTAAAATTTAAAAGAGGAGATAAAATGCCCTACATCCACCTTCTTATGCCGCTTAGCGATTTTATCCCATACATCGCGAACATCCTCGCTGATTGCGGCGGGACGGTATATGTGCAAAAAAGCGGCGACGCTTATAGTGCCGTAAAAATCGATGCGGGCGGCCGCCGAAACTTAAGCGATCGGAGGCAAAGTTTCAAATTTTTTATCTCGTCCGAACCGCCGCAAGAGCCTGAATTGCCCGCAAAGATATTTTACGACGATCTATATCGAAGTATCATCGAAGGCATGGGCGAGCAGAGACGTAAGAAGCCATAGAGATGATCGCGCTGCGGCCCCTCGCAAAAAATCAGGGCGCGGCTACTTGGGAAAATTTCTCCGGAAATAAACTTAAAAACGACGAAACGATCGGTCGCGGGCTTAGCTGCGGCGCTTCTTTTTACAAAGATTATTTTTACGCGAAGCGCTGCGCGGACGGTAAAATTTTAAAATTTGATCCGAACAACGACAAACTGCCGAATATCACGATATGATCGTGCCGTAAACGGGCGGCATCGCCGAATTTAAAGATTAAAGGACGCCGCGACGAGCAAACGAGCACTTCCGCCTGTATCGCCGCTCGCTTGCGCCGAGCGGCGATGAGCTTGTAGCCGAGATTTTAAAAACCGAAAAATACCAAAAGGCGGTTCGGCGCATAAACGTACCCAGTAGCGCCGATACGTAAGGTTTAAATTTAAGATAAGGGAGCGAATTATGCGGGCAGCAAACGGCACGGATTATGCGGAGTTTCAAAACGAAATTTTATCTTTTTACCGCGAACATGGGCGGGCGCTGCCGTGGCGACAAACGAGCGATCCGTATGCGATCCTCGTATCGGAGTTTATGCTGCAGCAGACCCAGACGCAGCGAGTGATCCCCAAATATGCGCGCTGGCTAGAGGAATTCCCCACCGTGCGCGCGCTCGCCGACGCGCCTTTTACACAGGTGCTGCGGTGCTGGGTGGGTCTGGGCTACAACCGCCGCGCGCGCTATTTGCACGAGTGCGCCAAAAAGATCGTGCGCGAATTTGACGGCGCCGTGCCCTCTAATCCTGCCGCACTGCGGACGCTTCCCGGCATCGGAGCTTACACCGCCGCAGCCGTCGCCGCGTTTGCCTACGATAAGCCCACGATTTTTATCGAGACGAATATCCGCGCCGTTTTCATCCACTTCTTTTTCTCGTACCGCGAGGAAGTGAGCGATAAAGAAATCGCGCCGCTCGTGCGCGCGAGCCTTTATGAGGAGGATCCGCGAACGTGGTATTATGCGCTGATGGACTACGGCGCGGCGCTCAAAAAGCGGCGGGACAATCCGAACAGGCAAAGCAAACACTACGTCAAGCAGTCTCAATTTAAAGGATCTCTGCGTCAGGCGCGAGGAGCGATCATCCGTGCGCTTATCGCGCAGTCGTCGCAAACGCACGACGAGCTCGCCGCAAATTCTTGTGCGGATACGGCCGCGCAAACGGCGCTTTTTAATCGGGCGCTTGAGGCTTTACTGCGCGAAGGCTTCGTAGCAAAATTTGAGCACCTTTATACTTTAGCCCCCAATTTTAAGGACGACGCCCCAAGCGCGAAATAACTAATCACTTACCGTATGTTGCCGATCATTGCCGAATACGGCGAAGCGGTTATATTCGGCAAAAGAAGCGACGACGCTTTTATGCCGCAAAATCGATGCGGGCAACCGCAGAAATTTAATCTAGAAAAACGGAAGAAATTTACAATTTTTTATCTTGTCCGAATCGCCGTAAAAGTGCGGATCGCTCGCGTGGAGATTTTACGACAAGGCGCCGCATCAAAACACCATCAAGAACGCCGAGGATGAGAGGGCAGAAAACCGCGCTGCGGTAATGTCGGCAGTCGATGCGCGAGGCGGCTAAATTTAGCAGCCGAATTTAAGCGGATTTGAGCTTTTGCTTTTCGCGTGCATTAAAATTTGAAAGCTTGATTTAACCCTTGGGATAGTAAAATTTCGCAACGACTTTTATTTGGAGAAAAATGCCATATTAAATACGAAATTCCACGCGAGCGATGAAATTCTCCGTTTCAAACGCTTTGGGCGCAAAGGAATAAATAAATGAACTTATCGAATAGAATAAAAGCGCTAAAGGCGCGGCTTAAACTGCAAAAGCCGGAAATTATAACAAATCCTGTACAAAAGGATGAGCTTGTCGAGCAAGATCTGTGCGGTAAAGATCTGTGCGATTTAGACCATAGCACGATCAAACTTTTATCGGGAGATTTGAGTGTCTTTAATGACTATGCTTTCAGGTATTATATCCTGGATTTTATTGATTTTTACGAGCGCTTCGGCGATGAAGCGATTATAGAAGATATGTTTATTCAAGCATTTGCACCGCCTATGCGACGGGCGCTAGCAAAACAATTTAGCAGAGATGAGGTAAGAATAATCATAGATTTTTTGCAAAAAAATTATGAAGATATTGCGAGAATTACGTATTCCAAGAAATATAAAAAGTTAAAACCCTACGAACAAGAAGAAATTTATATACCATTCAAACATTTTGAAAAGGAGATAAAAAGCGCGATAAAATTTTGGGAGAAGTATTATAATGGAATTTTATAGGGGTAAAAAATTATAAGGATTGGCAAATGCGCTTAATAGAGACTGATTTAGGCAAATATGAGGAATATATCTATTTCTTTATAGAGAAAAACGGAGCGTATTTTAACGCCTACCAAGAACAGATATTTCTAGAGGACGAATACAATATAATTAGCAAATATTTTAGAGATGAAACACAAGGATACGCCGCCGTTTGGATGAAATTTGGCGAATAGCTAGATCGAGTTTTATTAAAGTCATATTTTAAAACAATAAGGAGCTGTATGCCTAAACATGAATTTTTGCTCAAAAAGACAAAAGAAAATATCTTTTCTAAAGAGCATTGCGTAGTAATTAGCGATGATCTGATACTTCATATTTCGTACTCTCTTGAGTGGGTACAAACCACATGGAACGATGAGATAAATTTGAAAAAAGGTCTAAATTACTATGGCTATAGCTGGATAGAAGATAAAGCTAAATTTAGAGATATAATATGCTGTTGGAGGTCGCTTTTCTTGGGCGCAGATGAGCAAATTGTTTTTGATAAAAATTGTGTGTTAAATAAATCCTCGGTTATCGAGCAACTAGACGACCTGCTGGAACTAATCGATTCGGCAATTAAAAACGATTTATATATTTTGCATTTAGGAATTTAGCAAGTGCGCCGCGATTTAATAATAAAACAGAAGAAAGACCATGAAAAGAAATTATAAAAAGATAATACCCGTAAGAGGTAGAAGGAAATTTTCGATTAATAATTTTAGAGAAATTTTCGCGGAGGGCGATATACTGCAGATCGGTCAAAGGCGGTTTTTATTTTGTAGCTGGAATAACCTGCTGCGTATAAACGGCGATAAATTAGGCGAATTCATAATATTGCCGCCGGAAGCTAATGTGAAAAATAATAATGGTTTGATTTCTAAAAAGTGGGTATTAGAAAATTTAGATTTTATATGTGATACCGAGCCATCCAGAAATATAAGCATATTTTCTTATTACGATAGCTCTGTGACCGAATACAAAAGGGTAAATGATAAAATTCCTGCAAAATTTACTTATAAATTTTTAGAATTCAAAGACGATCTAAAAAATGGAGATATTATAGAGTGTCACAAGGCTTTTCGTCCATATGATCGAAAGATAAAATTTATCGTCGCAACCGATACGGAAGGATGCCCGAGACTACCCTATCTGGAGGGGTTTTATTCCGGTATGTTTGCGCCTATTGGCTATAGCGATAAAATGCGCTCGAATAAAGGACGGGAATATGCGATAAGCTCGAGTTGGCTAATTAAGAACTGGGAAGCCGCCTTTGTCGGTAATTGCGATATAAGGCACACTTATGTAAATTTACAAAACCGAAAAGAGATTTTAAATTTTACCGATAAGCAACTGGAAAATTTCATAAAAATAAAGCGAAAGAGATTAAAATTTAAAAATAAAAGGAAAGGCTTTTGAGTAAACTATTGATAGCAATCGATACGAAAGATATAAATTTAGTAAGATATATTGCCGTCCAGGGCAGAGTTTGCGAGAAAGCCAATGTCCATAATAGAGCGCTTAAAGAATTAAGAAAAATGGAATCTGAAAATAATAGGACTAATGAGTAAACCGGGTTTTGTGGAACATAAAAAGAGATATGAAAAAAGCGAAATTTACAAGACGGCTTTTTGCTTTATCCTTACGCGCTATCAGCCGCCGCTCTATTTCCCGATACTCCGTCGCTTCTTAAAATTTCAGACGTAAGCGCTAGATATACGCGCATTCAATTGCCGCACGAAATTCTAAAACTCCGCTTGAAATTTTAAAATTTCAAATCCTTTGTGTCTTGCTAAATTTCTAAATTTTACAGTTTCAAATTTCGCGGATTAAACTCCGCGTTAAGATTATCGTCTTAAGCAAACAGGCTCCAAGCGCGACAAACGAACCTCTAAATTCCGCCGCGCGCCCGCTTTAATGCAAGCAGCCGCTTCGCGCGAGCGGGCACTTTGCGCGCAGCTTTAGACTACGCAGGCAGCAGCGCGAAGCAACCGAAAGTAGCTATACGGCTAAATTTACGCCAAAACCTCGCCGCGAGCTTTATTTAAGCACCTTGCCTAAAATCCCTGCGCCTTTGCCGACGGCGCTGCCGCGAAGCGCGCTTTCTTTTTCCCTCATCACCGCAAATAGCCCGTCCAGCGTCTTTTGCGTGATGTAATCGTTCAGATCCTCACCCTGATTAGGCAGATACTCGCTCGCACCCAGCCCGCGCGCGATGTTTTGCACCGCCTCATTGCCCGCGATCTTGCTTTGCGCGAAGGAATTTAGCCCGTTATACGCCGTTGCGAAGCTGTTTTTGCTCATCATATCGCTTACGATCGGTCTGAAAACCGCCCGCAGCTTCGCGCCCGATTTGCTCTGTAAATACTCGCTAAGCGCCGTGTCGCCGCCGCCGATGAGCTTTTTAACGTCGGCATCGCTCATAGATTTCAGATCTTGCAAAAATATCTTGCTCGCACCGCTCACCGCCTTGGTAGCGGCGTCGTTCATGCTCACGACGAGCTCACGTTCCCATTTATCGCCGCCTACCTTTCTCGCAAGCTTCGCAGCCGCCTTCAGCGAAGAAGGAAGCTCGATTTTAGCGGTCTTGCTGTGGATGTAGCCCTTGGCGAGCTCGGCTACGGCGCGGTTCGTAGCGGAAGCGAGCAGCTCTTTGTAGTTTCCGCTCTGAGTCGCACCGAGCACGTCCGCGCCCTGCTTTAGGATATCCGTTACGTCCGCATGCGCGAGCGACAGCGACGCGGCGGCGAGTAAAACCATAAATTTTTTCATATTGCAACCTTTGGATAAAATTTGCGCCATTATGCCAAAATGCGGTAAACGCTCAGCCCGTGCTCGGTTTAAATTTACGCGCTGCGCGGGCGAGCTGAGATAAAATTTTAGGCTAAATTTAAAAGCAGCTTCGAGCTAAATTTTAAACGTCAAATTTCAAAGCTAAATTTAACGGGCGGAATTTACCAGCCAAATTTAAAGATGAAATTTGGCTGGGCGGTCTTTGTCGTGCTTGCGGCTAAATTTTAAAAGCAGCGCTACGACGAGCTAAAATTTTAAAACGCTGCTCGGCGCTATTTAAATTTACGCAGCGCAAACGATGCCAACGCAAGGCACATAAAGCAAATTATAGCGATGAGCTGTATATCCTCAGCACAAACGATTGAAATTTTATCAAGCCCGCCGCAGCCAAAAAGCTCGCCGTAAATTTAAAGAGTTTAAATTTAAAAGCGAGCTACGGCTTTCGGCACGATAAGCAAGTCTAAACCAGCCCTTGATCCAGCATCGCGTCGGCTACGCGACGAAAGCCCGCGATATTCGAGCCCAGCACGAGATTGCCCTCCGCACCGAATTCCTTCGAGGTCTCGTAGCTGGTGCGAAATATGTGACGCATGATCTCGCGCAGCTTGCCGTCGACCTCCTCGAAGCTCCACGACGCCATCTGCGCGTTTTGCGCCATCTCAAGCCCGCTCGTAGCCACGCCGCCCGCATTCGCCGCTTTCGCAGGACCGAAAAGAAGATCCTTTTGCTCGAGCATAAAATCGACCGCCTCAAGCGTGCTGGGCATATTCGCGCCCTCGCAAACCATGCGGCATCCGTTGGCGTAAAGAGTTCGCGCATCATCCAGATTAAGCTCGTTTTGCGTAGCGCTCGGAAATGCCGCGTCGCACGGCACGCTCCACACGCCGTTGCGGCCTGCAGGATAGGCGCTTACGGGGGTAAATTTTGCGCCGGGGCGCTCCTTGGTATATTCGCAAAGCCCTACGCGCAGCTGCTCTTTTAGCTTTTTAAGAAGCGCCACGTCTATTCCATCGGCGTCATAGATAAAGCCCGTGGAATCGCTTACGGTGACGGGCTTAGCCTGCATTTGATAGAGCTTTTCGGCGGTGTAGATCGCGACGTTACCGGCGCCGGAGATCGTACAAATTTTGCCGTGCAGCGAATCGCCCCTGGTAGAGAGCATCTCGTTTGCGAAATACACGGAGCCGTAGCCCGTAGCCTCGGTGCGCGCAAGACTACCGCCCCAGCTTAGTCCCTTGCCCGTAAGCGCGCCGTCGAATCTGCGGGTGAGCTTTTTATACGCGCCGTACATATAGCCGATCTCGCGGCCGCCCACGCCGATGTCGCCCGCGGGCACGTCGGTATTGGAGCTGATTAGGCGGTGAAGCTCTAACATAAAAGCTTGACAAAATCTCATAATCTCGCCGTCACTCTTGCCCTTGGGATCGAAATTTGCGCCGCCTTTTGCGCCGCCGATATTAAGGCCCGTGAGGGAATTTTTAAAAATTTGCTCAAACCCTAAAAATTTTAAAACGCCCAAATTTACACTCGGATGAAAGCGCAAACCGCCTTTGTAAGGGCCCAGAGCAGAGTTGAATTCTATGCGATATCCCGTATGCACGCAGGGCTCGCCGCCGTCGCTCATATAGACGACGCGAAACATCATCGTGCGCTCGGGCGCTAAAATGCGCTCTAAAATTTTGTTTTTCACATATCGCTCGTCGCGCTTTAGAAGCGGTATGAGCGAGTATAAAATCTCGGTCGATGCTTGGATAAAGACCTCCTGGCCGGGATTGGCGCGCTTTAAATTTAGCAGCAAGCCGTCGATGTAAGATTTCATAGCCCCTCCTTTTGAACCGGATTAAATTTTAATTTTTTGGCTTTGGCGATAAATTTTTTCAGCGCCAGCTCCTCGCGGACGCCGATTTTATAGCCGATAAATTTCAGATAATTTAAAATTTCGCGCTCTTTTATGCCGCGCGAAAGGGCGTAGCTTTGCAGGATATATCTTGGAATTTTAATGCGCGAACGTAAAAATTTCGTCGCCAAGCGTACATAAATTTTATCATTTTTCACGCAGCACAGCCGCCCGAAAACAAAGGGCAAGCCCGTGCGCTGCTGCCAAATTTCGCCCAGATCGTAAAATTTATCCCTACCCTGCGAAAGCAGCGCCTTTAGAGCGTTATCGCCGATCAACACCTCGCCGCTAAGATCCAGCACACGGGCTAGCATATTTGAGCTCATCGACGCGGGATCAAGCCTGGGCGCCGAGTTTTTTCGCACGAGTACGCTTAGCACCTCGCGCTTTGCGACGATTCCAAGAGGCAGCCTGCGGTATTTTGAGCGGCGGCTTTCGATGCTCGAGATCACCGCGGCATCTATCCTGCGGCTATAAAGATCGGCGCAGAGCTTGCTCGGCACCCCTTTTTTAAATTCTATCGATTTTTTAACATAAGACGGCAGCGAAAGGGATTTTAAAAATACGTGAAAAGGGAGCAAATTTAGATAATCGATTTTGCCTAATAACATGACTTTCTCCGAATTTAGCGCAGAAAAGAGGTTAAATTCCAGCGCTAAATCGGAATTTAACCAAAAATTTTAAAGTTTATTTGGCCTCGGTGATCGGGATGGATTTGTATTTGCTAAACTCCACTATGCCCTCACCTTTTTTGAAGTGGATGCTCACTCCGTCTTTGTTTTCCATATAGATGCCGTCGGCGGCTCGCTCGCGCTTGAGGTTGTAACTTTTGCCGCTATCGTCCTCTAGCACGGCGGTATTGAAATCGTCGTTTGAACTAAGCGAAAGTTTTTTGCCCTGCTCATCGACGAAATAGAAGGTCTTCGCATTCTCTTTGGTTATGGTTTTTTCGCTCTGTGCTTGCTTATCCATAGCGCTATCCGGGGATTGGCGGAGCTGGTTTGAGCCGCATCCTAGCAAAACTAACGCCAAAGCGGCGCACGATAGAACTTTAAACATATTTTTCCTTTAAATTTAGGTTACACTCGTTGATGAGTGATTTTCGGATATCCCAAAGCTTTTGAGAGAGATCCACTTTGTAGCTCTGCGGATGGACGTTGCGAAGGTGCTCAAGCCAAAATTTACTCTTCTGCTCCTTGCTAAAACGCGCGATCTCGCTTACCGTGCGGCGCGTACCTACGAATTTGCCCTCCCTAAAAACGGGACGCAAGAGCTTATGCGCGCTGAAATTCGTTAAAATTTTACGCTTGTAGGTGTAAAGCGGATGGAAAATCTCAAGCGGCGCGCTCTCGTCTATACTCTCGCCCTCAAGCGTGATCAGATCGGCAAGCGCCATACCGTTATCTTTGTCGTAGAGCCTAAAGACCTGCTTGTAGCCCGGGTTATTGATCTTGCGCGGATCGTTTGAAATTTTTATCTTAGCCACGATCTCGCCATCTTTTTCGATACCGCTTAGCTTATACACGCCTCCTAAACTCGAACTGTCTCCGCCGGTAATAAGCCTAGTGCCGATCCCCCAGCTATCGATTTTAGCCTCAAAAAGTTTGAGTTGATCGATCGCGTATTCGTCTAGATCATTCGACGCAGTGATCTTTGCGTCATTAAAGCCCGCCGCATCGAGCATCTTACGCGCCTGTTTGGTTAGATACTCCAGATCACCCGAATCTATGCGGATTCCGAGCGGCTTATGACCGCTTGCGCGCAGCTCCTTAAAAACCGTAATCGCATTCGGCACGCCGCTTGCGAGAGTATCGTAGGTATCGACGAGCAGAAGCGTGCTGTTCGGATAAATTTTAGCGTAAGCGCGAAACGCCTCCAGCTCGCTATCAAAGCTCTGAATCCACGAGTGCGAGTGAGTGCCGATCGCGGGCACGCCGAATTTCTTTGCGGCAAGCACGTTCGACGTAGCGCTGCAGCCGCCTATAATCGCAGCTTTTGCGCCGTAGATGCCCGCACTTCGCCCCTGAGCGCGGCGCAAGCCAAACTCCATCACCGAATCGCCCTTGGCGCTAAAATTGATGCGTGAGCTTTTCGTGGCAATGAGAGTTTGAAAATTTATAGTATTTAAGATCGCGGTCTCGATGAGCTGCGCTTCCATAATATTTGCCTTGACGCGGATCAGCGGCTCGTGCGGAAATACGATCTGCCCCTCATCCATGGCGTAAATTTCGCCGCTAAATTTAAAGCCTCTTAGAAATTCCAAAAATTCCGGCTTAAAGAAATTTAAACTTTTTAGATACGCGATGTCGTCCTCGCTAAATTTTAAGTTTTCGATATAATCCACGACCTCGTTTAAGCCGCAAAATATCGCGTAACCGCCGCCGCTTGGGTTTTTACGATAAAAAACGTCAAAAACCGCTGTCTGATCGGGCTTCGTAAAAAAATAGCCCTGCATCATGCTAAGCTGATAAAAATCGGTAAGTAAAGCCAAATCTTTCATTTACGCCTCTTAAATTTAATCTCGCCTCGTGCAGGAGCAAGGAATCATAGCTTTTTGGCTTCTAGGCTCTTTTTATAAGCCGCAGCGTCGAACTCTTTGACGCGAGCGACACCGTCATCTACCGCAGCTTTTGCAACCGCCGTCGAGATCACAGCAAATACGCGCGGATCAAAAGGATTTGGGATAACGTAGTCTTTGCCGAATTTCAAGCTATCTTTGCCCAGCATCTTGCGGATTTCTGCAGGAACTTCTTCGCGAGCAAGATCCGCCATCGCACGAGCGGCAGCAATTTTCATATTTTCCGTAATCTTTTTGGCTCTTACGTCAAGCGCGCCACGGAAGATATACGGAAAGCCCAAAACGTTATTGATCTGATTTGCAAAGTCGCTTCTGCCGGTGCCTACGATCGCGTCGTTTCTTACTTCCTCGACCTCGCTTGGATAAATTTCCGGTACCGGATTTGCAAGCGCAAAAATGATTGGATGCGGTGCCATGGTCGTTACCATCTCTTTGGTTAAAACGCCCGGCTTGCTAAGACCCAAAAACATATCGGCTTCCCTAATAGCATCCTCTAGCGTACGATCTGCGGTATCTAGGGCAAATTCTTTCTTTTGCTCGGTAAGATCGGTGCGGCCCTTGTGGATCACCCCTTTGGAGTCAAGCATTATGATATGTTTAGCGCCTAAATTTTGATACATCTTCGCACACGCTATGCCCGCAGCGCCCGAGCCGCTGACTACAATCTTCATATCCTCGATCTTTTTACCGCTGATGATAGCGGCGTTGATAAGCCCTGCGCCGGTGATCATCGCGGTGCCGTGCTGATCGTCGTGCATGACGGGGATATCGACGGCTTTTTGTAGCTCGCGCTCGATCTCGAAGCACTCGGGAGCTTTAATATCCTCTAAATTTATACCGCCGAACGTAGGCGCAAGCGCTTTGCAAATTTCTACGATCTTTTTTGGATCCTTCTCGTCGATCTCGATATCAAACGCATCTACGCCCGCAAATTTTTTAAATAAAACCGCCTTGCCCTCCATTACGGGCTTTCCGGCGATCGCGCCGATATCTCCGAGACCCAAAACCGCCGTACCGTTAGTGATAACGGCTACCAGATTGGCTTTATTCGTGTATTTAAATGCAACCTCGTGATCATTCTCGATCACCTTACAAGGCTCTGCGACGCCCGGCGTATATGCAAGCGCCAAATCCTCCGCCGTAGCACACGGTGTTTTTACATTTGTTCCGATTTTGCCGCCTATGTGGTACTTCAAAGCCGCTTCAACGTTTACTTTAGCCATTTTATAATCCTTTTTTGATTAAATTTGAAATTCTCGTTTTAACTTCGTCGCTTCCTAAAATTTCACAAATTTCAAAAATCGACGGACTTACGCTTCCCCCCGTGATCGCGACGCGCAGCGGCTGAGCAAGATCCTTTAGCTTGGCGCCGTTTGCGTCCAAAAACTCCATCGTCCTTTCCTCGCACTCCTTTGCATTTAAATTTGCGCTTAAAGTATCCGAAAATTTTGCGAGTAAGCTTAGCGAACTTTCGGTTACAAATTTCTTATACGCCTTCTCGTCATAGCAGCTCGGGCGATTTAGAAGGATTTTAATGCCCTCGGCCATCTCCACTAGCGTCTTTGCGCGCTGTTTGTACTGCTGCGCGATGAGATGTTTTTTTGCATGCGAGCGGATATCGACGCCGAATTCCACAAGCTGCATGGCAAGATCATCGTCGTCAGAGTTTTTAATATAATGCGCATTTAGCCACTCGAGCTTGGTTTGATTGAAGGTGCTAGCGCTCTTGCTGATATGGTTAGGATCAAAGTATCGCTTCATCTCCTCCATGCTAAAAATTTCATCATCCCCGTGGCTCCAGCCCAGACGTACTAAGAAATTTAGCAGAGCCTGCGGCAGATAGCCCATGCGCTTGTACTCCATCACGTCGGTAGCGCCGTGGCGTTTGCTCAGCTTGCTGCCGTCGGTGCCGTTGATCATCGCGACATGATAAAATTTCGGGATTTTAAAGCCTAGCGCGTTATACAGCACGATCTGCTTCGGGGTGTTGCTTAGATGATCGTCGCCGCGGATCACGTCCGTGACGCCCATCAGCGCGTCGTCGATCACGACCGTGAAGTTATACGTAGGCGTGCCGTCGGAGCGCGCGATGATGAAATCGTCCAAAATATCGGCGGCATTAAATTTTATCTCGCCCTTGATGCCGTCGTTAAATTCTATCATGCCGCTAAGCGGGGCTTTTATACGCACTACGGGCTCGATCCCTGCAGGTGGCGTACCGGTAAAATCGCGATAGCGATTATCGTAGCGCGGACGCTCTTTGTGAGCTTCTTGCTGCGCGCGCAGCTCATCCAGCTCGTCCTTACTCATATAGCATCTGTATGCCTTACCCTCATCTAGCAGCTTTTGGACGTATTGTTTGTAAAGATCAAAGCGCGAGCTTTGATACACGATCTGCCCGTCATAGTCCAGATTGCACCACTTAAAGGCTTCCTCGATCGCCTGCGCGGCCTCCTGCGAATTGCGCTTCAGATCAGTGTCCTCAATACGCAGCAGGAATTTGCCGCCGTTTGCCCTAGCGTAAAGATAACTAAAAAGCGCCGTTCTAAGTCCGCCGATATGTAAATATCCCGTAGGACTCGGCGCAAAACGAGTTACTATCATAAAATTCCTTTGCAAAAATTACCATTTAATGTTATAATCGCGATCTTGTAATTATAAAGCAAAAAGACTAAATAAAGGTTAAAAATGATAAAGAAACTGCTTTTTTCCGCAATGATCTGTGCTGTTTGTGCAAATGCCGAAGTAGTAAACGGCGTCATCGCCGTGGTAGATAATGAGCCCATCACCGGCTACGAACTAGCCAAAGTTCAGAAGCTAACGGGCGCTTCGCCGCAAGCTGCGATGGAAATTTTAATTGGGCAAAAGCTGCAACAATCCGAGATTAAACGCCGCGGCATCGCGGTAAATGACGCGGAGATCGACGCGAGGCTCAAAGCGATCGCCGATCAAAATAAGCTTAGCTTAGACCAGCTCAAAACCGCCGTGCAAAAGCAAGGTATAAACTACGATGACTTTAAAGCAAATGTCCGCCGCACACTGCTTGAAGAAAAGCTCTACGGCTCGATATTCGCAGACGTACAGCACCGCACGACCCCCGAAAATGTTAAAAAATTCTACAGCCAAAATAGCTCATTGTTTACGACCTTCGATAGCATCACGCTCACCCGCTACATCGCAAAATCACAAGCTCCGCTCGATAAGATTCGCGCAAATCCAAAGCTCCGCCCAAGCGACGTGTATGTGATGAAAGGAACCCTCAAGGCCAATCAAATGGATGAGGGGCTAAAATACATCGTCACAAACGTCGAGCAGGGTAAATTTTCGCCAATAATCCCTACGCGAAACGGCTACGAGATGTTTTACGTAAACGATAAAAAAGGGCTTCGTACGCTTGATTTTGACAGCGTGCAAGAAAAGGCGATCGAAGGCTACGTGACCTCCGAGCGCAAAAAGGCGATCACCGAGTTCAACGACAAGCTCCGCTCAAACGCCAATATCCGCATTATCGAGCGTCCACAGGCAAAAGCGCAAGGCGCAAAAACCGCTCCGAAAGTTAAAGTGCAAAAAAGGCAATAAATTTTAAAATCCGCCGCCGCGCATTAAATTTTATAGAATTTAATAATGCCGATAGCGCAAGGGCAAGCGTGCAGCTTATCCGCTCGCGCGTAAAATTTTGATAAAATTTAAAGGCTTCGTGGTGATAACGATCAAAAATTTTACCGAACTTAAAAGCGATCCTAGAAGTAGCGGCATAAGCGCCGTGAACTTCGGCGCAAGCAAATTTTGCTCCCACATCGATACGGCCTTTAAACTCGTCGCCGTTTGGAGCGACGAATATGACGGCGAAGAGCTAAATTTTAAAATTTACGACTTTGATCGCAAGCTTAATTTAGCCTTCGAGAGCTGATCATCTACGCCAAATTCGAACCCCGCGCGGCTTAAATTTGGCTAGCGCAGCGCGACGGCGAGGGGCAAATCACGATATTGATTTACGACTACGACGGCAAGTTAAAGTCAAATTTAGCTCTGCCCGATGAGCTTAGAACTCGGACATATGGATGGATGAGCCGCTGCAGATCGGCGGCATGGCGGTAGGTCTCGGCGCAGGGCAGGACGGCAGCAGATCGTTTTTGCTGCACGCGGATGATTAATCAAAGGAAACATTAAGCAAAAAAGATCAATTTATATCAAGGGGCAATAAAAATGGAGCTAGTGTATCTTTGGATAGAGAAACATAAAAATATTGAAAAGCAAGGCTTCAACTTAGGTTCGAAATTTAAATGCAAATATGATTACGAGAAGAATGAACTAACTATAGACGAAAATCCAAACTATATCGATATTTTCCCCGATAATATAAAAGTAAATGCTCTAATTAGGATCTAATGGAAGCGGCAAAAGCAGTATAGTAGA
>NZ_CALIIS010000187.1 GCF_938017705.1 uncultured Campylobacter sp. | reverse complement strand
TGATTTTGTTTTCAAACGACGCGCCGAGCTTCATTTAAGCGGCTTTGGCGATACGGCTTGCTTCGCCCGGCGGCATACGGCACGATTTAGCAGACGTATTTTTAGGCAAAAGACTTTGAGCGAGTTCAGCGGGCGACTTAAACGCGATCTTATCGGGCGATTAGTTTGAGCATACGGCGCGCTCTGTTTAGATAGGATAGCCTGTGCGGCGAAATTTTAGCGTGCCGCGATCAACTCGCGTTCGGGCTGGTAAAATTCGCAATCAAAATTTAAAGGAAAGCCATGGATTTACGAGAAAAGATGCTAGGGCAGCTGCGGGCGCTAAGCGAGGAGAAGTTCGCGCAATTTTCGCAGCGCCTAATACCCGCGCCGCAGATTTTGGGCGTGCGCACTCCCTCACTTCGCGCGCTTGCTCGCAAAAGCTTCGCCGTTTTGGGAGGGATGGACGAGGCACGGCGTGAGCTGCAAAATTACGAGCCCGTCTTTCACGAAGAGTTCGTGCTAAAGGGCTTTTTCATAATGCTTTTTAAGCAGGATGAGGCAAAGTTTGCCCTTGCGAGCGATTTTATTAAAACGATGCCTAATTGGGCGGTTTGCGATATTTTCGCTCCGGAATTCAGGGGCGCCGCTCTCGCGGACGCGATACTAAAGCAGGCTAAGGGCGGCGCGGACGAGTTTGAGCGGCGATTTTTCTACGTTTATTTTATGCGAAATATGAGCGCGCTCACGCCCGAGGAATTTTTTGAAATTTGCGCCGCCGAAAGCGACGAGCGGTACTACGTGCAGATGGGCGCGGCGTGGGCGATAGCGGAGATGTTTATCAAACAGCGCGAGAGCACGCTTGCGTTTTTAGCGAGCAAGCGGGCGGCTAAATTTGTCCAAAACAAGGCGATATCGAAGATCCGCGATAGCTTCCGCGTAAGCAAAGCCGAAAAAGATGCGCTTTTGAAGTATAAAATTTAACCGAGACGGAAAGTGGCAGAGGTAGTTAAAATTTCAGTTGCGCGCGGGGCTTGTCAGCCAAAATCGCGAGCTTTAAAATGTAAATTTAAGGAGAGAAAATGTTTAGCAAGGAATTTTTGGAGATTTTGAATTATGAATGCGCCGTAGGTATCGCTACCTGCGCGCACGGCGAAGCTCATATCAGCAATACATGGAACAGATATCTCGTCATTAAGGGGGACCGCATCCTCATCCCGGCTGCGGGTATGAAAAAGACGCAAAGCAACGTGGAGGCAAATCCAAACGTCGAGCTTAGCGTCGCAACGAAGGAGCTAGCAGGCAGGTTCGGAGCGGGGCGTGGCTTTGTAGTGAAGGGCACAGCGCGTTTTATTGATAGTGGCGCGGAGTTTGAAGAAACGAAGGCGAAATTTCCGATTGCTACGAGGCTACTTGAAATCACGGCTAGTAGCGTAAAACAGGTGCTGTAAGCCAAGCGGCGCAGTTTGGGTGGAATTTACGGATGAAATTCCCGATGAAATTCCGCCGCAAGCTTTGTGATGGAATTCCGCCGTGAAATTTTATTGGTAGAAGTTCAAAGTT
>NZ_CALIIS010000186.1 GCF_938017705.1 uncultured Campylobacter sp. | reverse complement strand
ATCTGACGTCTCTTGCCGGCTCTCTGTCCTGTGCTAATCAGGTCTTGCGCTTGGGATCATCACTACCCGCTCTAAATATTGTCTTCTGCTTGAGCATTATTGCGCCGCAAAAAATCAAAATGTAGCCTTATCTGCACCAAGCTCTCAATGGCTGAGTTAAACCTTTTTTATAAGAATACATCAGGATAACACAGATTTTTACATATTATTCCCTTTTAATTTTATCTAGCTATATCGCTGATTGTAATAGTTTAGTATGAAATTTTCGTATTATCGTCAGTAGAACAGATAACTTCTCTTTTAATAGAAATTTAGTGTCTATTATTCGTTTGAAGCTTTGTAACAAGACGGCGCTGCCTTGCAAGATATATCCTGTTACTAGTCTAAGAAAAATATTAACATTTTTGATTAAAGATTCTTGCCGACGATACTTTTGCGATGACTTCTATATCGCTATTTTAAATTGTAAATTTGATTTATCCCACACATTTATATGTGACTGTAATAAACTTATTGTGCATATAATGAAATTATCTATTTTATAAAAAATCAAATTTTTATTTTGTAATACTGTTTAAAATATTATTTGCAATACTAGCAACATAGTTTCCTTTTTAATATGATTAACTATTATGATATTTCCAACATTCTTTCAAGGGATTCAACTAATCCGTTTATAAATCCAGATTTTTGTTCTATAAGAATATTTTCCACAGGACAACTGCATTGCGAAACACAGGTTGCTACTTTTTGCTTTATTTTGTTTTCTACTTCATCGTTCCACATGCCACCCTGATTTAATCTTGCATCTTTGACCCTATCGGACCATTTTTTATTGTTTCTAAATTCTTTACAGTTTAAATTAATTTGAAAGTCGTCCAATAGCACTTTTTCATACACTTCTGTTTTTAAACAATCTTCAATCTCCGAATCTGGGCTCCCGTTACAAATGGTTAATTTATAATCGGCTTCCGTAATTAATGATTTCGATAAAGCTAGTCTTATTGCAGAGCGCCCAGCCTCATCATGGTCTAGTAGTATAAAAAATTTACACATACTATTTTTTAAATCAAGAATATCGTGAGCTAAATTACCTGTTCCACCTAAAGGTTTTATAATTAACTTATTACTTGAAATAGCTGAATTAATTTTTTGGCTTTTGTGTGATAAAATTTTTGACAAAATTATTTTATCTTCCTCCCCCTCCACAACCAATACATGGCTAGCGCTTTTCAAATTATCTGATGGTAAAACACCTAAAATATTTCTTATTTCAACAATATTTTTTGCAGATTGAGCAGTTCCAGAATTTACTATTACATTAGACTTGATATTATTGCGTTGTACAAATAAAGGATTATGTGTTGTTATTATAACTTGATTATTTTTAGAGATATTTTGAATAACCTCTATTAAACTATGAATCGCGCCTGAATGCAAGTGGGATTCTGGCTCTTCTATCGCTATAATTGATGCCCCCGTTGATGACTTCATATCCTTCAGTATCGCTAAAGTCACAAGACTTTTTATTCCATCGCCCTTATAGCTTATACTTGTAGGAATTCCATCGTCAATTATTATTTCGACATCGCTTCTAAAATATCTATAAGAACGCATATGATTATTTTGTATTATACTGACATCTTTTAGGTCTGGTAAAAAAACTTTTAACGGTTCTAATAGTTGTTTAGAGATTGTATCTAAAACATTTTGTTGCAATTCATTAATCTTATTTATTGCATTTTTATACTCATCTTCTTCATTTATTGAATCCATCCTTTGCGATATTACATCTCTCAATACGTCTATTGCCATTTCATCAGTTCTAACAGCTTGTATATAGTTAAAAGTTAGTCTATTGGAAATAAAGTTAGCAACTTGCTTAGATTTTTTGTTATACGAAGAACTACCTTTTTTGGGGACTTCAATTGTTGGCCTATTATCTTTATCAACTTTAATTGTTATAGGTATATCTTCATTTCCCTTTATTTTTGTTTCTCGATGAAAGTCATTAAGCTCTTGTCCTTCTAGTTTAAATTCTAGCTTAAAAATAGACTCTAATCCGCTTCGTCGTTCTTTTAATTGCAAAGGAAAATCCCTATCCCAATCATAGTCTCTTGTTGGTCTTATCCTCATAATTGGGCGCCTTCCATGCTCAATTAAAATACTCATTGCCGCATTTAATGCCATTAATAAGTTAGATTTTCCTTCATTGTTCTTACCAACCAAAACAGTAAAATTTTCTAAACTAATTTTATATGCTTTTGTTATACTTCTATAATTTGTAACAGAAAATTTTATAAGTTTCACTCCCCCCCCTAATACAATCCTATTCCCACTCTATCGTTGCGGGCGGTTTGCTCGAGATGTCGTAAACTACGCGGTTGATGCCGTCTACTTCGTTTATGATGCGGCGAGAGACATTTTCTAGCAGGTCGTAAGGCAGGCGCGAGAAGCTAGCCGTCATTCCGTCGCTGGCGTCTACTACGCGTATGCACACGGCGTTTTCGTAGGTGCGGTTATCGCCCATGACGCCCACGGAGTGCACGTTTAGAAGCACGCAAAACGCCTGCCACGTTTTGTTGTACCAGCCGCTTGATTTTAGCTCGTCGCGCAGGATCACGTCGGCTTTGCGCAGTAGCTCGAGGCTCGGCGTATTTACCTCGCCCATTATGCGGATCGCAAGGCCAGGACCTGGGAATGGATGGCGGAAAACTACTTCGCGCGAAAGGCCTAGTTCGAGTCCCAGCTGGCGCACTTCGTCTTTAAAAATTTCGCGCAGAGGCTCGATCAGTTCAAATTTCATATCCTTAGGCAGGCCGCCTACGTTGTGATGGCTTTTGATCGTCTTGCTTGAGCCTGCCACAGAGCTTTCGATGATGTCGGTATAGAGCGTGCCTTGAGCTAGAAATTTTACGTTTTTGTATTTTGCCGCTTCTTTGCTGAAAACCTCGATGAAGGTCGCGCCGATGATTTTGCGTTTTTGCTCAGGATCGACCACCCCTTTTAGCCTGCTTAAAAATAGCTCGCTAGCATCGATCACGTCTAAGCTCACGCCGAGTTTGAGTCTAAACATCTCCTCTACCGCCTTGCGCTCGCCCGTGCGGAGCAGTCCGTTATCGACGAAAACCGCTATTAGGCTCTGTGGCACCGCATGTGCCAAAAGCGCCGCTACGACGGAGCTATCTACGCCGCCGCTTACCGCGCAAAGTACCTTCGCGTTGCCTACGCGCTCTTTGATCTTGATCATCTGCTCTTTGGCGAAGCTACCCATGTTCCAAGTGCTGCTCAGCCCGCATATCTCTTTGGCGAAATTTTTTAAAATTCTATCGCCGAAGCGGCTGTGGCAGACCTCGGGGTGAAACTGTAGAGCGTAAATTTTACGGATCTCGTCGCCGAATACGCACCACTCGCTCTCATCCGAGCTAGCTAACACGTCAAAGCCGCCGGGAAGGCTCTCGACTTTGTCCGAGTGGCTCATCCATACGGTCGAGTTATCCCCCACGCCGTCGAAAAGTCTGCTGGCACGGAGCAGCTTCAAAGAGGCTTTGCCGTACTCTTTTTTGCTTGCGGGCACGACGCTGGCGCCGAATTTATG
>NZ_CALIIS010000185.1 GCF_938017705.1 uncultured Campylobacter sp. | reverse complement strand
GCGATCGGCGCGGCGATCCAAGGCGCGGTCATCAAAGGCGACGTAAAAGACGTGCTACTGCTCGACGTGACTCCGCTAAGCCTCGGCATTGAAACCCTAGGTGGCGTGATGACCAAGATCATCGAGAAGGGAACTACGATACCTACGAAAAAATCTCAAACCTTCTCAACCGCAGAGGATAACCAAAGCGCCGTTACGATCAACGTCTTGCAGGGCGAGCGCGAGTTCGCGAAGGACAACAAATCGCTAGGAAATTTCAATCTTGAAGGCATCATGCCAGCCCCTCGCGGCGTGCCGCAGATCGAGGTGGAATTTAACATCGACGCGAACGGAATTTTAACCGTTTCGGCAAAAGACAAAGCCACCGGCAAAGCAACCGATATCCGCATCACCGGCTCAAGCGGCTTAAGCGACGCTGAGATCGATAAGATGGTAAAGGACGCCGAGCTTCACAAAGAGGAAGACAACAAGCGCAAAGAAACCGTCGAGGCGCGCAACCAAGCCGATAGTATCGCACATCAAACCGAAAAGAGCCTAAGCGAGATGGGCGAGAAGGTACCGAGCGATCTACGCGCTAAGATCGAGGGCGCGCTAAATGATCTAAAAGCCGTGCTAAAGGATGAAAACGCGAGCAAGGAAGCGATAAACTCTAAAGTAGAAGCCCTAAGCAAGGTCGCCGAGGATCTATACAAGGCTGCCAGCGCAAATCAAGGTGCGCAAGGCGGATCGCAAAGCAGCGGTGCAAACGGCGGTAAAAAAGACGACGACGTCATCGACGCCGAAGTCGAATAACACCAGCGCAAAGTGAAATTTTATAGCCGCGCGCTCGGTAGTTTTGCCTGCGCTTGAAAAGTAATTTTACCGGCACGCGGCAGAAGCGGTTCCACAAACCGCGCATAAAATTTCATAACTTCATAAGCTCGGGCGTTTTTCATACGCCCGAGCTTAACCGCAACTTCAAATTAAATTCATAACAAACTAAAATTTTTGAGTCACACATAAATACTACTAAATTTTGCGCTGTATAAATATCGCTAGACATTAAAGTATATCCGAACGCGACTGAAATTTCTCCGTACCGATCTCAAATATAGCTGAAATTTTAAGCCTATTGCCTACAAACGAAGCTGCGATAAATTTAAATGTATGGCGAGAAAGTAAAAAATGTATCGTAAAAAGACGCGGTAAAAAACGCCCGCTAAATTTAGAAGCAAAAGAGCTAAATTTAAAGGCGCGCGGATTGATTTATGAAAAAGCAAAAGCCCAAAGACGGCGCTTCGCCTTTGGGCTTTAAATTTAGCCTTATTTAGCTAGAGCTAATTCTTGCGAGTATTCGCATCAGGGGTGAAAAGCGGCTTATTTAGCAGCTTGAAATCGCCTACGAACTTCTGCCCCTTCTCGCTAGTAATCCATTTGATGAAGCGCTGCGCGTTTTCGTAGTCGGCTTTTGGGCAATGCTTCGGATTGACCGCTATTACGGAGTAAAAATTCTTTAGATCGTTATCGCCTTCGTTGATAATAACCATATCCGGATTTCCCTTTTTATTATCCTCGTATTTGATGTAAGTGCCGCGATCGGTGAAGGTCACGCCCTTTTGCTCGGCGGCTGCATTGATCGTAGCGATCATGCCTTGACCGGTCTGGTTATACCACGCCTCGTTTTCAGGTACGGCGCCCTCAACCTTTTTCCAAATTCCTTTCTCTTTGTTATCGGTGCCAGATTTGTCTCCGCGAGAGAAAAATTTAATCTTCTCCGCCTTGATTAGCTCAAACGAGCCTTTAAGGTCCTTGCCTTTAAATTTAGGCGCGATCGATTTATCGGCGATGAGGATAAAATCATTATACATAACAGGCGTGCGGTCAACGCCGAAGCCTTTTTCTACGAATTCTTTCTCGACCTTCGGCGAATGCACGAAAAGTATGTCCGCATCGCAGTTCTCGCCAAGCTTTAGAGCAGCACCCGTACCTACCGCCGTCCATTTGATATCGACGCCGGTTTCCGCCTTATACGCAGGATAGATAGCGTCTAGCAAGCCCGTATTATCGGTACTCGTTGTAGTTGCCATCACCAAATCGTTATCGGCGGCAAAAAGGCTCGCGCTAAGAGCGAGCGAAACAAAAAATATTTTTTTCATGTTATCTCCTTAAAAAATGTGCTATTATAGCATATAAATTTGGTTTATAAATATGCCAAAATAGAATATTTAGGACGCGATCTTGGACTTTATTTTAGAAGGAATTTTAAGCGCATTCGGACTGCTTCTTAGCGGCGATGCGGAGACCTTTTCGGCGATTAAAGCGACGCTTTATACTTCGAGCATCTCGATACTTTTCGCGATTTTAATCGGCTTTCCAATAGGATTTATCCTCGGATTTTATGAATTTCGCGCTCGCAGAACGCTTAGACTTTTAAGCGACGTAGCGCTTGCGATGCCCACGGTAGCGATAGGACTGATCCTTTACGCTTTCATCTCCAGAAACGGCCCCTTGGGCGAGCTGGGGTTGCTTTTTACGCTCAAGGCCGTGATGCTCGGGCAGTTTGTGCTGGCACTTCCCATCATCGTCTCGCTAAGCGCCAGCGTCATCGAAAATATGGACAAAAAACACTATCTAAACATTATGAACTACCGACTAAGCCCACTAAATTTAATCCTTTGCGTGCTTTACGAGCTGCGCTACGGCTTACTGGTCGTCATCGCCACCGCTTACGGGCGGATCGTCGCCGAGGTAGGCGTAGCGATGATGATCGGCGGCAATATCAAATATTTCACCCGCACGATCACCACGGCGATCTCGCTTGAGACCAACAAGGGCGAGTTTGCGATGGGTATAGCGCTCGCGCTGGTGCTGATTTTAATAGCGTTTGCGGTAAATTTAGCCATCTACGCGCTAAAAAGGCTGGATCGATGAGTGCAGATAAGCTAACACATCCGAACAAGAATTTCACGGACAAAAACCGCGCGGAACGGGAGCGCGAAAATTTTATGAGCGAAAATTTAACGGACGCAAATTCCGCCGCCGAGAATTCTACGGACATAAATTCTATGCGCGTAAATTTCGCCGCCGAGAATTTTGCGAGCAAAAATTTCACTACTGGAAATTCTACGAGTGTAAATTCTGCAACCGAAAATTCCATTAGCGCAAATTCTGCGGGTAAAAATTCCAAGAGCGAGAATTTTGCGAGTGAGAATTCTGCGAGAAAGAATTTTACAAATGAGAATTCCGCCGCCACGCAAGCTGTACCCGATAGCGAGCTGATCTCAGTGCGGGATCTGGTGTTGCGCTACGGACGGAGCGAAATTCTAAATATCCCTAGCCTCGATCTAAATACGAGCGGCATCACGGCGCTTTTGGGTTCCAACGGCAGCGGCAAATCCACGCTGCTGCGGATTTTAGCCTTTTTGCAGCGTCCGAGCGGCGGCAGCGTGGAGCTTTGGGGGCAGCGGGCGCCCTCTTTGCAGACGCTGCGGCAAATCTGCTTGCTACTGCCCGAGCCCGTGCTTTTAAAACGCAGCGTGGAGCAAAATTTTAAATTTGCGCTCAAAAGTCGCGGCGCGCTTGCGGAATTTGACGAGCGGGTTGATGAGGCGCTCGGCCTAACGGGACTTGATAGAAGTTTTTTATCGAAGAAGCATTTCGAGCTTAGCTCGGGGCAGACGCAGCGCATCGCCTTTGCGCTCGCTTTGGCGCAGCGCGCGAAGCTCTATCTGCTCGACGAGCCAACCAACAGCCTCGATCTTGCCGCTTCCAAGCTCTTTGCGCGCGCGATTTTATTTATGCGAAGCCGCTACGGCTGCGGCTTTATCATCGCCAGCCACGATGAGAAATGGCTCAGCGCGATCGCGCAAAGAAGCGTATTTCTGCATCGTGGCAAGATATGCGAGTTTGAATACAAAAATATCTTTGACGCGCAAAACGGGGTTTTAAAATTTTCGGATGAAATTTCGCTGCGCCTTGAAGAGAGGCTCACACGCGCTCGCAAAATCGCGATAAATCCGAGTAAAATTTTATTATCCCAAAGCCCGTTTGAGCGCTGCTTCGCGGGGATTTTGCACTCGATTTCGCTTCAGTACGGCTCCTCGCTACTCATCAAGATCAAGGCGGGCGACGTGTTGCTAAAATGCGTCACGGCGCAGGATGAGCGGCGCTGGAGCGCGGGCGAGAAGATCTATTTCGGATTTGAAAACGGCGCGTTTTTAGGGCTGGAGTAATTCTGCGCGAAGTGCGGATAAACTTAATTTTGCTTTAGAATTTTTATTCGCGCGACACTAATAAATTTCATTTCTGCCTCAAATTTTCACTGCGAACCATCTAGCGCGGCGTGCCCGGCGAAACAGAGCGCAAAAATTTACGCCTTTAAATTTTAAAATTTATAGACGCAAATTCTACCGAGCGGCGCAGCGCGGAATTTTAAAATTCTAAATTTTAACTCTGCGGAATTTGCCTGCAAATTTATAGGCGGAATTCTCCGCGGAGCATGCCGTTTATTTCGCCTACAGTGCAAAGGCGTAACGATGGTAAGAATTCCGCGGCGCAAAACTCGCGTAAAATTCTAAAGAGACGGTACGGAATTTCGATAAATTTTAAAAACGGTGCGGGATTTTATAAAATTTCACGAGCTTAAAAAGCGGCAAAGCCCTAACCTCACGCCGCTTAAATTTTCCCGCCGAACATCTCATACATCGCCTTTTCCTCGCCCCAAAGCTCGCGGTGCTTTTTGACGCAGGATTTTATCGCGCCAACTAAATAGAGCACGTCTTGCTCGGCGTGCGTGTAGTGCAGGCTCACGCGTACGAAGCCGGGCTTGCTCTCTGGCATGCGCCCCTCCTTGATACCCAGCAGATCGTGAGCGTACGGCCCCGCGCACATCACGCCCGCGCGCGTCTGGATACCGAAATCGTTGCTAAGGCTCGCGGCGAAATCATACGCCGAGACGCCGCGCACGTTAAATGAAAAAATCGGTAGCCGCGGCGCGCCCTTTGGAGCGTAGTTTATGATCTCGTCTATGCCTGCTAGCTCGCTCTCAAAAAGCCGTGCAAGCTCGTCTTCGGCGCTTTTTATCCTCTCAAAGCCCACCTCGTTTCGCAGCGCGTAGGCTAAATTTGCCCGCATGAGCCCGATAATAGGCGGCGTACCGCCCTCCTCTAGCTGCTCGGGGTTTTTCAAAAATACGTGCCCTTCGCGGCTGGCGTAGGCGACCGTCCCGCCCGCGGCAAATGTCGGCACGTCGCTACTGAGCAGCTCTTTTTTGATCGCCAAAAGCCCGCAGCTAGCAGGCCCTCCTAATAGCTTATGCGGCGAGAGGAAAATAGCGTCGAAGTAATCGCAGTCTAAATTTGCGTGCGAGCTCAGCGCCGCGCAGTCAAAGGCGACGATGCCGCCCGCGGCTCTGATTAGCTCGCTGATTTTTTTGTAGTCACTGACGACGCCCGTGACGTTTGAGGCGGCGCTAAACGAGCCGATGATGCGGCGTCCCGCATTTAGCTTCAAGATGCGCTCGAGTGCTAGCAGATCGATCTCGCCCGATTCGCTAAGCGGCACGCGCAGGTAGTCGCAAAGCCCCTCGCGAAAGCTAAGCTCGTTTGAGTGGTGTTCGTATGGCGAAACGAGCACGAGCGGAAGCTGCGCGGCGCGTAAATTTGCCTCGCCGATCGCGCTTCTGGTTGCAGGCGGCAGGTAGATGCCAAGCAGCTCCTGAAATTTCTTGATCGAGGCCGTCGCGCCCTGCCCGCAGGCGATGAGATAAAACCGCTCGTCAAGCCCTAGTAGCTTTTTTAGACTCTCTCGCGCGCCCTCGTAGCGCCGCTGCGTGATGATGGCGCTAGAGCTACTATCGGAGTGTGTGTTGGCGTAGGTTTTTAAAATTTCGCCTATCTCGCGCTCTACGGGCTCGTAAGCAAGTCCCGAAGCCGCGAAATCAAAATAGTGCACGCCCTGTTTTAGGATGATATTTTTTCGAATTTCGTCTAAGCTTAGCATTTGCGACCTTTAAAATTGAAGTGATTAATTATAGTGAAATTTGGATTAATTTAAGGCTTTACGTCCTAGCGGGGAGGAATTTTAATGAGAATTTAGAAAAGCTTTGCCCACTATATTACTTAATTTCTGATGCTATATAGTTTTACTCTTTCAAATTTATTGATTACTATCTAGTTTTTTAGCTGCTTCTTGTCTTAGAATTTCGGCATAATCTTTTATATCTATTTTCTCGCCGTTATGTAGAATTTTCACTTTCGCTTCCTCTAGCATTTCCTCAAAATTTAAATATTTAAAAAATGTCTCAATATCGAATGCCTCGGTATTGTTTTTATCTTTGAGGCTACTTTTTTGCAAAATCTCTTCATCGCTCAGCCCATTGCCGCAAAGAGCTTTATATCTATCTATTTTCATATTATAGAAATTTAATATTTTAATATCCGGTTCTAGCTTAGTACATTTTTTATCATTTGGCATATAGCCGAAAAATTTTATAAAATCTTTTTCTTTCCAGTACCCATCCGTTCCTTTTTCTTTTTCTTCGTTATTTTTAACTTCCCATCTGCCTCGAAGAGCCCAATCATATGATTCTAAAATCTTTTCTCCATAGCAGTAATCATTCATATGGTTTATGTAAGACTCCTTCTTTTTTATAGATCCAACTAAACTATCCAAACAATTTCTATAAGCCGTAACAATATCATCTTGACTCGGTAGACCATCTATATTATATTTTATTAATAATTCTAATTTATCTTTATACATCATATCCCGCGGAAGAAAAGTATAAATAGATTTTTTAAATATTTCCTTTTGTTTAAACGAAACGCCGTTCTCACTTAAATAATACAAAGGACCTTCATATGCTTTCGGTTTCATACCTCTTTGTAGCATCATATCGGCAATTTCTATCAAATTACTATATATTGCATAGTTTAATGGATAAACAGGATCTTTTGAGTGATCATGATTGATTAGACACTCAGTACGTAATTTTATATCTATATTGTTGCCAACTATGATTTCGGTGTCGTCAGAATATCTAGGGCAAACTATATAGCCCTGCACCATTTTGACTTCTTCAAATTTAACCCCGTTGTCTAAAAGCAGTCTTACCGCTTTAGTAGCATTATTTTCTATAGCATAAGCCATAGCGGATAGCTTGTATTCGTCTTTTTTATATATATCCGCACCTAGCTTTATAAGCTCTTGAGTGGTATTTGTATCATTCCAAAAGCTAGAATACATCACGGGCGTTACCCCTCCGTGCATAGTATGATCAACGGATAGATTGTTATCTTTCATAAATTTTAAAATTTCATCAGTTTGCTTGCTTTTTAAAAGTCTTTTTAGCTCTACGTCTGTGGCGGGTTCTTTAAATACGTTTTTCGGATTTGAATTGTAATCTATATCCCAGTAGCGAAACGCAAAACTTTCAACTTCTTCTTGAGTTACGTATTTGCTAAGACCCGGCACTTTGGAGACATTAGTATCTGAAGTAACGGTAAAATTAGTTCGTTTGCGCTCCGTAAGACCCGATCTTTCGCCTAGCAGATACAGCGCGCATGCGACTACCACGCAGATAGCGTAAATAAACCGAAGTTTGAAGCTTTTCAAAATTTCCCCTTAGAATTTTGCCCGCGACTATATCCAATCAGTACTTAATAAAATATAAATACTATATAGGCGAAATAGGCAAAGTTAGCTGAAAAATGCGGTTAAGCCGGGTTTGAATGATGAAATCTTTCGAGTAAATTTGGCGAACGAATGTCGTCATAGACCATATTTGCGTAATCGTATCCCTATTTGCACGCTACGCTAGGCTCTATATCCGAAGCTCGTTCGCCGTAAATTTTATCGCAACATCTTTGCGCAAGCTCTTCTTGAAAGCACAAACCACCGAATTATCGTAGTGCTAATGAGCGGCGAGCAGCCGCTGCGCATCACAAAGAGCCGCTATTTTGCGGATCTGTTCACAGGCTGCTCGCGCGGTCATGAAGTGCGCTTCGCGCCTATTTGCCGATAAAATTTTTCTGCAGCCACTCCATCGCTTTTTCTTCGCTTTCAAATCTGCCGCTTTTGGCAACTTGAAACTGCCCCTCGTAGAAGCGAATTCTGATACCGTCTTGGACGCTATCTACCTTGATGCGCGTGATCCTGTCTTTGTTTAGATAGGTTCGTTCGTTTAGCTTTACAAACATCGTTTTCTCCTTTAAATTTAATGGTTTTTATCTGCCGCTTTACTTGCGTCTTTTTCGCCCTCTTTTTTCAAAAAAAGCTCCTTAAAGCGCTCGTTTGCGTAGTTTTCTATATCGCTTTGCAGCTGCTTATACGCGGCGATCAGCTCATAGGCACGTGCATTTAGCGTCGTGCCTGCGGCATTGCCGCCGCCTTGCTTAGTGCTAAAGAGCTCCTCTTGCAGATTTTTTTGTAAAATTTGCAGATGGCTCCAGCACTTTTTATAGTTCATCCCCAAAACTTCGGCCGCTTTAGAGATAGAGCCCGTTTGAGCGATCACATCTAGCACTTCGGTTTTGCCCTTGCCGAAAATGAGCTCGCCCTGCGCATTTTCGATCCAAGTTTTTGTTTTTACCCTCATTCTTTTGCCTTTCTTCTCCTTAAAGCAGCCCAGCTGACAATATTTCACGTCTATGCCGTGCTCCTTAAGCGTAGAGCGCACTGTATCAAACCCTACTCCGCCGCTAGCTACGGCGCGGGCGTCGCGACAAAAAATCCGTCTTTTCTCATCCAAAAGCGGATCTAGCTTTTGCAGTGCCTTTATGCTGCCTCCGCTACATTGCAGCTTGCCGAATTGCCCGAGTTCGCAGCGATCTATCCGTATCCCTTCGCGTGCCGCGAGATCTCCTACGACGCTTGCATCTACGCCCAATTTGGCGGCGATCTTAAACGCCGCGCCACAATCGAGCTTGCCGCTTGGATTTAGTAAATTTAAAATCAGCCTTTTGATCTCGCTCGCTTTTTTATCGTCTATCTTGATATCTATCTCCATGCCGCCCTCTTAACTCAAAATTCTCTCTTCGCCGCTATAAACGTTTAAATTTTCGCCGCGCGCGAAGCCGCAAAGGGTAAGATCAAATTTACGCGCGATCACGACGCCGAGGCTCGTAGGAGCCGTACGCGAAACAAGCGCGCTAACGCCGCTCATCACGGCTTTGGCGACCATTTCGGAGCTTAGCCTACCGCTCACCAAAAGAAGCGAGCCCTGAGTATCGCACCCCGCCAAGGCCGCCTTGCCGACCGATTTATCGATGGTATTGTGCTGGGCGATATCCTCGCCGATAAAATACTCGCCGCTCGCGGTAAAGAGCTTTGCGGTGTGCACGCAGCCGGTCATCTCGTAAAGCTCGCACTGCGTGTAAAACTCGCTCATCAAATTTAAAATTTCATTCTTATGAAATTTAGCGTCCGAGCGGACTTTGCGCGCCGCCATCGCCTCAGGATCGATATTTGCCGTAGAGCTGCGCCCGCAGCCGCTGATGATGACCTTTTCGGCATCGAAGCTATTTAGCCGCTTTTCGTTTATCTCGCCGCAAACATTCACGCTAAGCCCGTCCGGCGCGAGCTCTATGCTCTTTATACGGCTTGGATCCGAGATCAAATTTTCGCTCAGCAAATAGCCTATCGCAAGCGCTTTCTGATCGCTCGGAGTCGCCATCAGCGCGCCGAAACGCTTGTCGTTTAATAAAATTTCAAGCTTGATCTCGCGCACCAAGATATCGCTTACGATCCTTCTTTCATCGCCTTTAAATTTAACTATCTCCGCTCTATAAATCGGCTCCATAGACCTTCCTTGTTTGAATTTCGCCCGTATCGTAGTGAAATTTTGCTTAAATAGCCTTAATTCGCCGAAGTAAAGCCGTCGCACCGAAGCGGAATGCGTAAATTTAAATCGCTCGCATTTTTGAATTTAAAAAATCGCGTGAAAAATTCCACGAGCCGCTCGCACCGTGCGCACAAGCGGCTATAGAGCGCCCGCGAAGATAAAATTTAATCAAATTTAGCTGCAGCCTCGATTAAATTTCATCCTTGCAAAGCGGGCGGAACTTGCCGCCCAAACTACTTATGAACCGGCGATAGATAAGGTTTTTCAGAGTGCATCGACATCTCATTTTGTCTTCTGAACTCGATAAACTCGCTCTCGCTAAGCTTTCTGATATTTGCGATCGTCATTTTTAGCGGCGGGATGCCCGATAGCGGATCCAGATCGCCCGCATGCACGAGCTCGTTGCCGTCGGCCTCGCTGTAATGGAAGGTCGTAAAGATCGTGCCCTCTTTAAGATCAGGATTTATACGAAGCTTCGCGGCGATCTGACCGCGCTTATTTTTGACAAGCGCGTAGCAGCCTTCGGTAAGCTCGCGTTCGCGTGCGATATCGGGGCTTACCTCGATGAGCGCGCCTTCTGCACCTGCGCCGTATTCCAGCGCGCGGCACTCTCTCGTCATCGTGCCGGGGTGGTAGTGATAAACCTTGCGCCCGGTCGTAAACAAGCACGGATAGACTTCATCCGGTATCTCGCTAAGCGCGCCACTTCCCACCGGATAATCATCCGGGATTTTCATCTTGGCTCTAAAATCCGCCTCCGCTTTAGCGCGCTCATTTTTATCATCTACATAAAGCACCGGCACCATTCTAAATTTACCATCAGGCAGCATCGATTTATGATCTGCATAAAGAACCGGTGTGCCCGGATGATCTTCATCAGGACATGGCCAGCTGATGCCGCCTAGCTTATCTAGCCTATAGTAGCTAATACCGCCGAAAAATTTAGGCATTAATGCACGCACTTCGTTCCAAATTTCTTCCGCACTTAAAAAATCAAATCCTTCAAGTCCCATTCTTTGTGCGATATTGCAAACAACCTTCCAATCAGGCTCTACGCCAGGAGCCGGCTCGCTTGCCTTGCGCGTGCGCTGGACGCGGCGGGAAGTATTTAAAAAGGTGCCGTCCTTCTCGCCCCAGCCGGCAGCAGGTAGTACGACGTCAGCCTTCTGTGCACTCTCGGTAAAGAAAAGATCCTGCACGATAAAGCAATCCAAATGGTGTGTTGCATGCACGAAGTGTTCCGTCCAAGGATCGCTCATTACAGGGTTTTCGCCGTAAACGTAGAGCAGCTTCAGCTCACCACTATCCATTTTATCGGGTGCGACAGTAAGCTTAAAGCCTGGAGTTGGATTTAGCTCGAAGTGCCATACTCTGCGCGCCTGCTCCTGAGCATAAGCGGAATTTACTGCACCCGCCGGAATGACGTTAGGTAGCGCGCCCATGTCGCATGCACCTTGGACGTTGTTTTGACCGCGCAGAGGATTTACGCCTGCGCCTCTTTTGCCTAAATTTCCTGTCAAAATGGCTAAATTTGAAAGCGAAAATACGTTTGACGTACCGTCGCTAAACTGCGTGATACCCATCGTGTAGCAGATCGCCGCTGCGCCTGCTTTAGCATACATTCTAGCAGCTTCGATTACGAGCTCTTTTTTCACGCCAGTCTCGCGCTCGAATCGCTCAGGGGTAAAGTCCTTAACCGCTTCTTTTAGATACTCATAGCCGTGAGCGTAGTTTTTGATAAACTCGTCGTCTTGCAGATTTTCAGCAATGATAACATTCATAATGGTATTTAGCGTCTTGATATTCGCGCCCACTGGGATTTGCAGATAGATATCAGCTTTTTTCGCCATATCTGTGCGCTTCGGATCTACTACGATCATCTTGGCGCCGCGCTGCAATCCTCGCTGCATCTGCATAGCAATGATCGGGTGACACTCGCTCGTGTTGGTGCCGATGAGTAAAAATACGTCCGTATCGGTAGCGAATTCTACCAAATCGTTCGTCATCGTTCCGTTTCCTAGCGTGTTGGCAAGACCTGCCACTGTAGGAGCGTGTCAAAGACGGGCGCAGTGATCGACGTTATTGCTGCCCTGGGCACGGAAAAATTTCTGAAAAACGTAGTTGTCTTCGTTATTTGAGCGCGCCGAGCTAAAACCCATTATTGAGCTTGGACCATATTTAGCGACGGTCTCTTTAAATTTAGACGCTACAAAATCATAAGCCTCTTCAAAGCTTACCTCCTCAAGCTTACCGCTTCTATCAAATACTCCGTTTTTCTTACGGATCATAGGTTTGGCAAGGCGTTTTGGAGAGTTTACGAACTCCCAGCCGAACATCCCTTTTAAGCATAGCTCGCCGTCATTTACGTGGTGGGCCTGCGTAGGGCGCGCGTTTACGATCCTGCCGTCTTTTACGATAAGATCGATACCACAGCCGGTGCCGCAGTAAGGACAAGTCGTTTTGACAATCTTTTCTCTGGATTGCATAATATTCCTTTCAAGAATTTTGGTTTGCACGGCTATTATACTTTCTAGATTATAAAAGAATTTTTAAATTAGTGAATTTTTTTAAGCAAAATTTAAGCAATATGCAAATCCAGCATATTAAATTGAATAGTTAAAATTTGCGCTTTTGCTTCGATAATG
>NZ_CALIIS010000184.1 GCF_938017705.1 uncultured Campylobacter sp. | reverse complement strand
ACCGCGCTTTGGACCCTCGCCGCGGATGATATGCCCATCTCCGTCGCTATCAGGAGCTACCTGCCACTCTACAAATGGAATATGCGGGGTCGGGATGCCGTAGCTAAATTTTTTAACGAATAAAAAATCGCCCTCCAAAAGCGTAGTGCGCATCGATCCGCTGGGGATCACGAAGGCTTGCGCAACAAAAAGAATGACGAATAAAACGACGATGACCGTCCCCGTCCAACTCGATAAAAAGTGATAAATTTTGCTTAGTATTTTCATTTAGACTCTTTGCCTTAAGCGATTTTTCGCCGATTTTATCGTATTGCTCAAAAGCATCGCAATCGTCATCGGTCCCACGCCTCCGGGCACGGGCGTGATGAACGAGCATTTTGGCGCGACTGCGTCAAAATCGACGTCACCTCTTAGCTTGCCGTCCTCGCCGCGATTGATCCCCACATCGATCACCACCGCACCCTCTTTTACCATATCTGCGCTCACAAAATGCGCTCTACCGACCGCTGCGACCAAAATATCGGCGTCTGCGCAAAGCTGCTTTAGGTTTTTCGTCTTGCTATGCGCGATAGTGACGGTGGCGTCAGCATTTAAAAGTAGGCTTGCCATCGGCTTTCCGACGATATTGCTGCGGCCTAGCACGACGGCGTTTTTACCCGCTATCTGCACGCCGTATTCCTCAAGCAGGCGCATCACGCCAAGCGGAGTACAAGGCACAAAACCGTCCGCAAGCCCGCTAGTAAGCTTGCCTACGTTTATCGCGCTAAATCCGTCCACGTCCTTTTGCGGGCTTATTTTTTCTAAAATTTTATTCGTATCAATGTGCTTCGGAAGCGGCAGCTGCACCAAGATGCCGTCGATACTTTCGTCTTCGTTTAAATTTTCTATCAGTTCTAAAAGCGCTGCCTCGCTCACGTTGGAGCTCAAGCGGTGCGCTACGGAGCGGATCCCGCAGGCGGCACAGGCTTTTTCCTTGCTCGCGACATAGGTCTTGCTCGCCGCATCCTCGCCTACTAAAATCACCGCCAGCGCGGGCTTTACGCCCTTTGCGGCAAGATCCGAAGCGTCCGATTTGATCTCATCTTTTACCTTCGCGCTTATGCTTTTGCCGTCGATTAAAGTCATTTAAAGCCTTTTTGAAAAATAAGGCAAATGTTACCCTAAAATTTATAAAATTTAGATTTATTCAGCGGGACTTTATGGGAATTTGAAAGAATTTTAAAAAGAATTTCGTCCTAAATTTAAGCCTATTTAAATAAGCCTAAATTTTATCGTCATTATAGACGGATGGACACGCCTTGGTGCCGCTACATTCAAGCTGCAACGCTGCCAAGGCTCGTATTGCAGGCTTGAGAGCTTTTGTCCACGAATGAGCAAAACAATGTTTCCATTTTCTCGCCGTTAAACGTCTCGTATCGTCGCCCGCCGCGCAATATACGCTATGCGTAATAGTAGCCTGTATAATGGTGGCTCGGTGCCTTATTTTGCTCTGGCTTTGGGACATCTTGCGGTCTGCTCCTAGAGCAGCTGCATAGAAACAGTGCCGCACACAGAAATAAAACGATCTTTTGCACCATAGATCCTTTCAAAATTTTTATAATTTTATCTTTGATTGGTTGCAAAATTTCATAAAATTTTTCAAAGCACTCATAAAAATTTTATCCCCTTTGAAATTTAAAATTTTTGGCGAATTCTAACAACACAAATTTCGTCAAAATTTAGGCTTCGCGCAGCTTATAATCTCGCGCAAGAATCAAAATTTTGGTGACTCAAATCGTATTTAGTGCGATTTTACGCTATGCGCGCCGTGCAAGATCGCATAGCTTCTGTTTTGCGCGCCGAAATGCCGCGC
>NZ_CALIIS010000183.1 GCF_938017705.1 uncultured Campylobacter sp. | reverse complement strand
TCAAGCCCGCACTTGAAATTTAGCGCAAAATCGCCGCAAAATTTAGAATTTTAAAATTCTTTTCTAGCTAAAATTCTTGCCTAAAATTTTATGATCTAAGGAGAACGGATGCAAATTTTAAGGAGCGAAAAATGCCAGTTTTAAAGGCATTGCTGACCGGGCAACCGCGCGCTTACGGCGACGAGCGCGCTACGCAGCCTCTAAAAAGGCGCTGGGAGACGGCGATTTTTAAGCAAGCCAGAGCGGGTGAAGTGCGCGCGAATGAGCTTGGGTTCGAGGGCGACGCGGTAGCCGACACGCTGCATCACGGCGGAGAGGAGAAAGCGATCTTTGCCAACTCACTGCAAAATTACGCCGCGTGGGAGAGATTTTTGGGGCTTAAAAATCTAGCCTACGGCGCAATGGGCGAGAATCTCACGATCGGCGGACTACACGAACAAAACGTCTGCATCGGCGATGTGCACCGCATAGGCTCGCTGGTGCTGCAAGTAAGCCAGCCGCGCAAGCCCTGCTACAAGCTCTCGATGCGCTGGGGCAACGCGGAGATGACGGCGGAAATCGCACGTAGCGGGCTTACCGGCTGGTACTACCGCGTGCTAGAGGCTGGCTCGTGCCGCGCGGGCGACGAGATCTACGTCGTAGAGCGCGACCCCGCTACGATGAGCATAATGGAGCTTAACCGTCTATTTTACGGCGATCGCCTCGATGAAGGGCTGTTAGCAAAATTTAACCTACTTACGACGCTTACGCCAAAATGGCGCGAGGATATGCGCCGCAAGCTAGAAGGCAGCTACGACGACGGCTTTATGCGACTATGAAATTTAGCCTCGAAGCGGCGTGATAAAACCAGCAAAGCAGCGCCGCGTCTCGTTGTTTTAAAACACACTCTTGATGCGGACTTCAAAAATACTTTCTTGCGAGCCAGCTTGCAAAATACTTTCTAGACTTGAGCATTTAAAACATCTTCTGGACTTTCGGTATCAGCGCACAAAACCACTTCTTAAGTGCGAGCCGTAAAATTTCAAAGCTGGAATTTTAATTTAATCCGCGCCTCACGCACGCAAACGATCTATTCTCGCACCATGTTTTGCGGCATGATACAGGCTGCAAGCAGAATTAAAGACGCAAATTCAACCGCACTTAGAATTTAAGCCGCTATGAAGTCTAAATTTAATCGCACATTAAAAGCCGCGCGCGCTCTTTGTAAATTTTAAAATTTAAAAGCGGTAAATTTAACTCTCTTGCTATGCAGCGAATTTTTTCCCAAAAATCAAAAATCAAAAATCAAAAATCAAAAAGCGAACTATTTTTACTCGCACGACACACTCATCTCACGCATTTAGCGGCACAGCTCTTACGCTGCAAACGAGCTTTCTCAAAGCTTTGTAACGCGCGCCAAATTAGACAGTCAGATGCTTCGCCAAGCGCCTTTCAAAGCCCATTTATAGCGCTCGCTATAAGTAGAATTTTGCGTGGAATTTTGCGCGGCGCGGCAACAATTACGACCTTTAAGAGCGCACACCGCAGCTCAAAAGCCTATTTCAGCTTTTTAAAAACCGCGCGCCGCAGAGTTTAAAGTCCATTACCGCGCTCACTCCACTATCGTAATCCCCGCATCCGCGCAGGCTTTTCGCGCCTTTTTGGATATACCGATGCCGGTCGTCTCAATTTTTTTAAGATTAATAAAGGGCGCGAGCTCGGCGGTATCGATGTTTTTGATGTCGAAAAGCTCGTCCTCGCCGTCCCAATCAGGCGCGATTTGCAGATAAAT
>NZ_CALIIS010000182.1 GCF_938017705.1 uncultured Campylobacter sp. | reverse complement strand
AAACGTGGGCGATAGCGAAAATTTTAAAAACTCGCTAAGCACTCTAATCGAGCGCGCCGCAAATGAATACGAACGCACTGGCGTGCAGGATTACGAGCTCGATCTGCCTAGCTACATTACCGAGCGCGCGGGCAAAAAAAGCATTGCCGTGCAGAATATGCAAAGGCTGGCGAGCAAGAAGCTAAGTCTTGCCGTAGAGCCGATCAAAAAGCTCGTACTTGCTAAAATAAAAGATATGTCCGAAGCCGATACTAAGGCGGTAATGAGCGGCGAGGTGCTATTCAGCCACTATCTGCGCACCAACGCCTTTGATGAAATTTACGAAATCATTCGCCCTTTGGCACGCGAACTAGGAGCCGACGCGAGCTTTGCTAAAAGCTTTAAAAGTGCCGTTGGACGCGACCCTGGAGACGATTTTAGTAGCGAATTTAGCAGTGCCTTTATCAACGAAAGCTTCGATTTTTTAAGTAAAAACGAAAGGGAATTTCGCAAAAACTCGGGCGCGATTTTAAACGCCATAAAGACGATCAGATAGGCGCGACCGCACTAAAATCTCGGCGAAATTTTACTTTAAATTATGAAAAATTCTATCTCGGAGCTCGCGGAAAATTTTAATTCAAAATCCGTTTTAAATTTTATCTTAGATCCGGTATGCGAGCGCGCGAAAAACACAGCGTCCGGCGGTGCGGTAAATTTTACTCCCGCTCTCTGCCTCAAAAGAAATTTCAAATTTCAAGACGAGGCCGCCGAGTTAAATTTTATCAGCAGAAGAAATTTAAAATTTTATCCCGCTTCGGCCGATTTCGCCGCACGCAATCGTGCCTCGGTCGGTTTTGCCGTGCACAGTCTCGCCTCTCCCTATTCCGCCCTGCGCGTCAAAAATCTTGAAAGAAAATCCGCTTTAAATTTCGCGACTCTTGCGTTAAATTTAAAGCCCGCGCAAATTCCGAGCTGCGCCGAAAATAAAGCTTTAAATTCCGCAAAATCCTATAAAACAGATCCTTGCGAAAATTCTGCGAAAAATTTCAAACGAAATTTTATATTAAATTTTGCGGAAAATTCCACTCATAGCGGCACAAATAGCGCGAGTCCGTTAAGCCGCGCAAGCGCCGCAAACGAGCCAAATTTAAGCTCCGCAAAAGGCTGCCCCGCTGCTCACGCGCGACGCTCCAAGAAAAATTTTACCAAGGTCATTGCGAACGATCCATGCTCCGCCAGCACGCCGCATAGCTTTAACTATGGTTCCGCGCGAAACCCTGGCACTCCGCAAAATTCTAATGCTACACAGAATTTTAACTCCGCAAAAAATTTAAATTCTACGCAAAGCTTGAATTCCGCGCAAAGTTTCGGGCGAAATTCTAATTACGCGCAAAGCCGCGCGCAAAACCCCGTTCCGCCTAGCAAGCTGTGGGATCTGGGGCTGCTTTTCGTGGCAATCGTTTGGGGATGCACTTTCGTGCCGGTGCAGCGCGCGCTGCATAGCGGCGACGTTTTTAGCTTTTTGTTTTGGCGCTTTTTGGCGGCGAGCATTTTTACCTACCTCGCCTGCCTGCGCTTCGGCGTCAAATTTGACCGCGGCACGATAGGGCGGGGCGTGTTTTGCGGGCTGATGCTGTTTTGCGATTTTTCGTGCCAGACCATAGCGCTTGATTATGCGCTATCATCGACGGTGGCGTTCATTTTGGGGCTAAACGTCGTCATCGTGCCCTTTTTGATGCTTGCGTTTTTCGGTAAAAAGGTCGGTGCGAGCGCCTTTGGCGGTGCGGTCGTGGCGCTTTTGGGGCTGTATTTTTTAAGCGGAGCAAGCGGCGCAGTGGGATTTGGCATAGGCGAGCGGTTGAGCTTGATTTCGGCGTTTGCATACGCGCTTCACATCGTATTTACGGGCGTCTGCGCGCGCAAAAGCAATCTCTACGGCTTTGTGATCGTGCAGTTTATCTGCGTCTGCGTCTGTGCGCTGATCGCCGCAGTTTTTGTCCCGCACGCCGAATTTGAAGGCGAGATAAGGGTGGTTGGAAATTTGATCTTTTCGCCGAGTTTCGATTTCGTTTTTGCGCTGGTTTTGACCTCGATCTTTGCTACCGTCGCGGCGTTTGTGATCCAAACGATGGCGCAAAATCGCGGCGTAAGCGAGATAAAAACGGTGCTGATTTTTGCACTAGAGCCCGTAAGCGCGGGCATTATGGGGTATGCTTTCGGCGAGAAGCTAAGCGCGCTTCAAATTTTAGGCGCGGCGCTGATACTCGCGGGCATCCTGCTTAGCGAGCTGGGCGGGCTTTTAGGCGCGAAGTTTGCTAAAAATCGAGCTTGCGAAAAAGCAGACCGAGGCGACTAGGATGATCGAAGCGCCGCTGGTTAGATTGAGCTTAAAGCTTAAAATAAGCCCTGCCGCGCAAAAAAGCGCCGATAGCGCGCAGCTTATCGCCATCATCGAGCCTAAGCTTTTTGAAATTTTTTCGGCGATGAAGGGCGGGATCGTCATCAGCGAGATCACTAAGATTAGTCCTACGATCTGAATCGACGCGACCACCGCAAGGCTCGCCATCACTACGAGGACGTAGTAAAAAACACTCGTATTTACTCCGCGCAGCAGGGCGAATTCCTTATCGAAGCTGATCGCTAAAAACTGCCTGTAAAAGCACGCCGTAAGCGCCGCAAATGCCGCGCCGCAAATGCCGATGAAGATTAAATTTTCATGATTTATCGCTAAGATCGAGCCGAATAAAAAGCTCATCAGATCGGATTTGTACCCGGGCGTGAGATCGGCGAAGATTATCCCCAGCGCCATTCCAAACGCCCATATCGCGCCGATTACGGCGTCGAAGCGCTCGGTATTTCGCAGCGTGACGTAGGCAATGAGTAGCCCCAAAAACAGCGCAAATACGCTAGCTCCCAGCACGGGCGAGATGCCTAAAAATAGCGCGATGCCGATGCCGCCGTATGCGCCGTGCGCGATGCCGCCTGCTATGAAGCTCATGCGATTTATCACGACTAAAGAGCCCACGACGCCGCAGACTATACTGACCAAAAGTCCGCCGAGTAGGGCGTTTCGCATGAAATCGTAGGATAGAATTTCAGCCATTTTCGCCCTCCTTGCAGCAGCATTCGTTAAGCGCGAGATCGACGGCGCAGAAGTGCCCGTGCTCGCGCCTAAGGTGATCTAAAAATTCCGCTCTGCTTCCGGGATCGATCTCGTGGGTGTGCGCCGAGCCGTTTGCGACGTAAAGCGCGCGGTTTGCGTAGTTTAGCGCGAGCTGCACGTCGTGGCTGATTAGAATTATGCCGCAGCCGCCCTCGTTTAGGGATTTTAAAAGCTCGTAAATTTGAACCTGCCCCATCGTGTCGATGCTCGCTAGCGGTTCGTCAAGAAGTAAAATTTTAGCCTTCGCGCACAGCGCCCGCGCGATGTAAACGCGCTGTCTCTGCCCGCCGCTAAGCTCGCTGATACGGCAGTCGGCTAAGCTCTGCATACCTACGCGCTCCAAGGCTTGCATGGCTTGCTCGCGCTCGGATTTAGAGTAAAAGCCAAAAATTTTCTTATCTATCAGCCCCATTAAAACGACCTCGAGTACGCTTATGGGAAAGCTTTTGTTTATCGCGATGAACTGCGGCACATAGCCCATTTGCGCTCTGGCAAGCGCGGGCGATCTGCCTAAAATTTCGATCGTGCCCGAGCTTGGTCGCAGCAGCCCCAAAAGCAGCTTCAAAAGGGTGCTTTTGCCGCCGCCGTTGGGCCCGAAAATCGCTAAAAAATCGCGCAGCTCGTAGCTTAGGTTTATATCTTTTAAAATTTCGCGTTTTTCGTAAGCAAAGTTTAAATTTCTTATCGTCACGTCCGCCATGAACGCCCTTTCGCCTAGATTTTGAAAGCATTTATTATAGCCCAAATTCGGAAAAATTGCCAAATTTTGCTATTATTACAAAAAATTTAAAGGCGAGCGGTGGAGAAAATCGGCGAAAAATCAGATGAAAATAGCTGGGATAAAAAGTCCGAAAGTTACGCTAAATTTAGCGGCGAGTTAGGGGATTTCGGCAAGCGGGTGTTTGAGATACTGCGCAGCTGGGGCGCGAGCTTTGCGGGCAAAAGCGTGCTCGACGTGGGCGCCGGCACGGGGGTTTACTCGCTGTATCTCGCGTCGCTGGGCGCCAAAGTCACGGCGATCGATAGCTCGGAGGGGATGCTGCGCGAGCTAAGGCACAGCGCGGAGGAGTTTGGCATCAGCTTGCAAAACGTATTAAATTTAAGTTTTGCGGAGTTTTGCGAGCGGCTGAGCCGCGATGGTTTTGCAGGCGCGGCGGGCGAAAATTTTAAAATTTATCCGCGCTCGCAAAGCAAAATTTCAAACCTGCAAGCCCAAGAAGCGCGGGCTTTAAATTTAAAAGACGCTGCGAGCAAAACCCGAGGGAGCGAAAATTTTAAAATTTCCGCAGTTTTTGACATCGCGTTTCTTACGATGAGCCCCGCGCTGAAAAGCACGAAGGATTTTGAGGCGTTTTTGGCTTTGGGCGAGCGTAAAATTTATCTAAACTGGGCTAGTGAGCGCAATTCCTCGATGCTAGCGCCGCTGTTTAAGCGCTTCGGCGCGGGGCATAAAAGACTTGCTACCGCCGCCGAAAAGTTTGAGGCGCTGCTTGGCGCGCGCGACATCAAATTTAAAAGCGAAATTTTAACTGAAAAGCGCGAGCAAAAGCGCAGCCTGCAAGAGGCGGTGCAAAACGCCGCGTGGCACCTGCATATGGATGGCGCGGAGGCTAGCGAGCACGAGATCGAGGAGCTTTTGAAAAAGCGGGTTAAAGGCGGGATTATAAGCGATGAGATCGAAGCGAGCTTTAAGCTGTTTTATATTTAGCCTGGCGCCGCTTTTGGGGCTTTGCGGCAATCTTTTTACGCCGCTTGAGATGCCTAAATACGACCCGCAAAAGGCGCAGTTGGGAGCAAAAATTTTTACTGACGTAAGATTTAGCCGCAAAGGTCGCTCCTGCGAGAGCTGCCATAACTTCTATCTAAACGACTCAGGCGCTTCGGTGCGAGACGGGCGGGTGCCTACGCTCATCAATTCCTATTATTTCGATCGGTATCTGGGCGATTATAATTTCGAGGGTTTTGAGGCGCGGATCGCGGCGTCGGTCTTTGGCGAGAATGAACTGGATGCGAGCGAAGATAAAATTTTAGAGCTTATCAGGAAGAATTTAACCTACAAGCAGGCTTTTGAAAGTGCTTACGGCGAGGCGAATACGGCGAACTTCATTGATGCGCTGAAGGAATTTTTAAAGTCCAAAACGGCGATAAATTCCAAATTTGACCGATTTTTGCGTGGCGAGGTTAAGCTAAATGATGCCGAATATAACGGATATATGCTTTTTGTGCGGCTGTGCTCGGCATGTCACAACGGCGTTAGCCTAGGCACCGGCAGCTTTACTAAAATTCGCCCAAGCGTAGAAGAGGAGGATGTGCCTAAGCATAGGTTCACTTCCGATGGATTTGAGTTGCGCCGCGTGCCTAGCTTGCGCAATATCACGCAAACCGCGCCTTACGTAAACGGGCAGATGGATTTGCGTCTTGCGGTGCGGCAGATTGCAAAGGATCTGCTAAAATACGATCTTAGCGATGAGGAGCTTGATGCTTTGATGAGTTTTTTAGCTACGCTTAAGGGCGAGATGACGGAGGCGCAGGATGAAAGATAAGATAATGTGGACTTTGATGGTGGGGATTATGATATTAGGCATAATCATCGCCGGGAATTACTTCTCGTCGCTAAGAGATGTAGCGAGATTTAGCACGATTTCGCGCGAGCTAGCTTTGATCGATAACGCCGATAACCGCTTAAATATATTATTTGATGCAAAGATCGCAAGAAGGGACTTTTCGATTGCAAATGCCGATATGCGCGGCATCTATCAGGTGCTGCAAGCCTTACAAAAAGACAAAATCATCGATAAAATCGGACTTAGTAGCGATGTGCGCGCGATCGGAAGCGCTTTTAGCGATAAAATTTCACTTTTGGACGAGCTTGGGGCTTTAAATTCGCAGAATTTAATCCTTTTTCAAAGCCTTCAGCAAAAATTTTTATCCGGTAGCGCAAATGCGCAAAGAGCAAATCTCTACTCTCAAATTTTAGGGCTTAACTATAAAAATCGCTCCGAGATCTCTACTTTAAAAAGCGCGCTAGAAAACGCAGATGCGTCAAGCCCAGACGAAGCTGCGTTTATAGGAATCGCACGGCAAATTTTAAGGAATTTCGAGCGTCAAAATATCATCGTAAGCGATAATCTCTCGTTACTAAACGAGCGCTTCGCAAGCCTGCGCGAGCGATTTTCTTACGCTAGCGAGGAATTCTACGGCTCGTTTATGCAAATGACGATGCTTTACACGGCGGTGTTTTTGTCGTTTTTACTGCTTACTTACATCATAAATTCCAATGCTTTGCGTAGTAAACGCGCCCTCGCGCCCTATCGCGCACTATGCGAGGAGGCAGGCGAAGCGATAGTTTTGGCAGATCAGAGCTTTAAAATTTTATACGCTAATAAAAGCGCGCTTAGCTTAAGCGGCTACGAACAAAACGAGCTGCAAGGAAGCGATCTTGGAGTTTTGATGCCCAAAGATAAGGGGACCGAACTTCCTGCGATGGTAAATAAAAGCGCCAAAGACACGCGCCTGCTCCGTAAAAATGGCGAACTAACTGATGTGAGCCTAAGGCTAGCAAATATCACCACCACATCCAAGCCGCCGCTATATGCACTTTACGCTCATGATATCGGCGAGCGCGAGATTATGAAGCTAGCTCTTGCGAGCGCGAAGGAGAGCTTAAACAATCAAGTCTATATCGATCATCTTACGGGCCAGGGCAACGAAGCAGCGCTATATGAGCTAATAAACGCCGAAAAAACGGGCGTAGCGATCTACATCACTATCGTAAATTTTGCAAATTTGCGGCTTTTTTACAAGGCGGAGACGACGAATGAAATTCTGCGCTCCTTTGCGCGCACGCTTGCAATGTGTATCGAATCGCACGAGATCAAAGCTAGTATCTTTCGCATCCAATCGGATGAGTTTTGCCTATTTTACGAGGGGCTAAATGTAGCGCGCGATGTGGAGATCATAAACAAATATTTCACCGACAAGGTCTTTAATCTACATACCACCGAGGGCTTTGCTTCCGCGCCTTTAAATATCACGATGGGCGTAAGCGAGCGCGCAGACGTAGCGGGTGGCGCAAATAGGGTTTTTCAGGCGGTTATGGCGATGTATGAGGCGCAGAGCAAAAACGAGCACGTGGGCTTTTACTCGCGCCCAAATGCGATTGAGGAAAAATATCTGCAAAATCAGATTATGATCAACACTATTCAAAACGCGATCAAGAAAAATCAAGTCTTTGTGCTCGTTCAGCCGATATTTGATATCACCCACAGAGATCCTAGTGGTAACACATACGGCACCGAGGGCGGTGATTATGTCCCGTTAGTATATGAAATTCTAATCCGTCTAATCGACCGCTCGGGCAAGACGCGCTGCCCGGGTGAGTTTATCGATATCGCAAAGCAAACCTCGCTCTACATCCCGCTAACTCAGGTTGTAATAAACGAAGCCTTTCGCTTGCTAGACCGCTTCGCAGGGACTTGCTTTAGCATAAATCTTTCATATTTTGACATCGCAAACGAAGATATCAAGGAGCTTTTAGAGCGCAAGCTCGCATCCAGTCCAAATGCTTCAAATTTATTTATTGAAATTTTAGAAAGCGAGGAATTCGACGATTACGAGAGCCTACGCAGCTTCATCGCCGTAGCCAAAAACTACGGCTGCAAGGTCGCGATAGACGATTTTGGCAGCGGATACTCCAACTACTATAGAATTTTAACGCTCGATGTGGATTACATAAAGATCGACGGAGCGCTCATCAAAAACATCGCAAACGACAAAAACTCGCGCGCCATCGTCGAAACCATCGCTAACTTCGCGCGCAAGCAGGGCTACGAGCTCATCGCCGAATACGTAGAAAACCACGAAATTTCAATCATCTTAGAAGAGATGGGGATTAAATATATGCAGGGCTACTTCTACAGCAAACCGATGGAGCCCTCGAGGATAAAATTCTAATCTCATCTCGCCGCGACTTTATAGCCCGCCTCTTTAAATTTATAGCCCAAAGACCGCTTTCGTAAGGCGATAAATTCTGATTTAGCAAGCTGCTGTTTTAATACGGAATTTATCTTGACAAATACTACGCGGTTTTATCGCGAACTTATGGCGCGCCTTATAGCTAAATTGCCAAAAAAGCTTGCGCATGGCAAATGAAGTGGAGCCAAATTTAAAATTAAATAGCGGATTTATGGATGAAATTTTGCGAAGTTCAAAATTTTAAAATTCCAAGCCGTAGAATTTTAAAATTTGAAATGCGCGAGCTGCAAATTTAAGGCTAAATTTTAAAATTCCGTAGCGATAAAATTTTAAATTCCGCGCCTTAAACCCGCCTGCAAATTTTAAAATTTTATGGCGCAAATTTTCAATTCATTCATATAATAAACATTTCGCGCGAACTTTGCAAAAATAAAAATTTTAACAAGCTTTGCTCTAAGTAGCGATAGAGCTTTCAAATGCAGGCGGAATTTTTAAGTGCAAACTTTCTTGCTTTCAGCGAGAATGAGCTTAAATTTTAGGCTTTAGCCCATTAGCTCAAGCAAATTCGCTCTAAGCCTTCATACTCCCCGTATCTTTAAATCTTTGATGCCACGACAGCGCCTCGCTTAAGATGTGTGGAGTATGCCCCGCACAGGGCTGCGCACATGCCCGCTCGAAATAATCTCTCAGCGCGTCTTGGTAAGTGGGATGCGCAATGCTTATCATCGCGCGAGCACGCTCACGAGGGCATTTGCCGCGCAGATCGGCGATGCCGTATTCGGTGATGATGACTTGAGTGTCGTGCTCGGTATGATCGACGTGACTCACGAACGGCACGATAGCGCTGATCGCGCCGCCTTTAGCTAGCGACGGGCTAAGAAATAGCGACAAATATCCGTTGCGAGCGAAGTCACCGCTACCGCCGATGCCATTTTTCATCTGCGAGCCCATGACGTTAGTGGAGTTTACATTGCCGTAGATGTCTGCCTCGAGCATGCCATTCATCGACACGACGCCAAGCCTTCTGATAAGTGCTGGCGAGTTAGAGATATCTTGCGAACGTAGTATGATGTGCTTGCGGTAGAAATCGATGTTTTTTTGAAATTCCTCGACACCTGCGGGGCTAAGCGATAGCGCCGTGGCACTTGCAGTACCTACGACGCCTCTTTTGATGAGATCTAGCATGCCGTCTTGGATCACCTCGGAGTAGCACTGCAGCCCTTGATAGCCAGCATTTTGTAGTGAGCTAAGCACGGCGTTGGCGACGTTACCGATACCAGATTGTAGCGGCAGTAGCTTCTTTGCGGGAAGTCTACCGCAAGCTTCCTCGTTTTTTAGAAATTTTACGACGTTGCGCCCAATCGCGCTTGAAATTTCATCCACGGCAGTGAAATTATTGACGCGATCATGCGTCCTAGCCTCTATGACAGCGATTGCTTTGGCAGGATCTACATGCATATAGGGGCTACCTACGCGATCGCCTACGTGCTTGATCGGCAGATCTTCGGCATGCGGCGGTAGGCGCAGATCTGTAACGTCGTGAATGCCCTCCAGCTCAAGCGGCTGATAGTAATTCACTTCTAAAATCACGCGATCGGCGATATCGAGCCAGGCTTGGTTGTTGCCTAGCGACGTGGACGGCACGAGCTCACCGCTTTCTTTAATCGCCACTACTTCGATCACAGCAAAGTTTAGATGTGGAAAAAAGCCAGCTTTAAGCTGCGCGGCAAGGCTTGATAGATGCACGTCCGCGTATCGCACGGCGCCACTATTTATCGCACGGCGCATATCGGCATCCGTAAAAAACGGCACGCGAAAGCTCACGGCACCTGCTTTTGCCAAAACTCCGTCTAAAAGCGGATCGGTCGATGCACCTGTAAAAATTTCGATTTGATAGGGCTCGCCTTTTTCGTGCAGCGCTGTCGCTCGTTGCGCTAGAGCTTGTGGTAGCGCTAGCGCGCAGCCCGCTCCGACAAAGCCGCTAAAGCCTACCGATGCGCCATTTGGGATCAGTTCGCAGGCTTCTTCGGCGCTCATAATTTTTGATTTTAGATATTCGTTTTGCACGCGTGAGTTCATTTTCCGTCCTAGCCGTGATTTGGGCGAAATTATAATATTTTTGCGCTAAATTTCAAA
>NZ_CALIIS010000181.1 GCF_938017705.1 uncultured Campylobacter sp. | reverse complement strand
GGCGATAAATTTATAGTTTCCATGACCCTAAAAAACGTAATTTGGGATAAAGTAGATCCTAAGATCAAGCAAAATTTTGAGAGAGTTTTGCGCGCTGACAGGCAAAAGGACGTATGCGCGACGATGAAAGCGGGCGGCCTAAAGCGCATAGGCGTGCGACAATTTCTGCAAAGCGGCGAAAAAATCGCCGATCTGACCTACACGCGCAGCGATTGCGGCTTAGAGTAAAATTTCAAAGGAGAGATAATGGAAGTGCCTCAAGCGGCGTATAGCAGAGATAAAATCATCATTCGCACCGGTGCGATCGGTATCATTTCAAATGTAATTTTAGCGGCATTTAAGGGCGTCGTAGGGCTGATCTCAGGCTCGATCGCGATCGTACTTGATGCCGTAAACAACCTAAGCGACGCGCTTTCGTCCGTCATTACGATCGTAGGCGTGCATCTTGCTAGCAAGCAGCCCGATCGCGCGCACCCCTTCGGACACGGCAGGATTGAGTATCTAAGCGCGATCGTAATCGCCGTCATCATCCTCTATACTGGCGGCGTCTCGCTCGTTGAATCGATCAAAAAGATCATCCATCCGCAAACGGCGAATTATAATGCAATTTCGCTCGCCATCATCGCCGTGGCGGTCGCGGCGAAATTTAGCCTGGGGCTCTATACGCAAAAGACGGGCGAGCGCGTAAATTCCGACTCGCTCATCGCAAGCGGCGTGGACGCCAAATACGACGCGCTCGTATCGCTAGCCACCCTCGTAGCGGCTTTGATTTCGCTTATTTTCGGGCTGAGCTTGGAGGCGTATCTGGGCGCGATAATTTCGGCTCTTTTAATCAAAACGGCGTATGAAATTCTGCGCGATACGATCAGCAAGCTTTTGGGCTCGCGCCCGAGCTTGGAGCTTACGAATGAAATTTACGACGTCGTGCGCGGCTTTGAGGGCGTCATCGGCGCGTATGATCTGATGTTTCATGACTACGGGCCCGACAAGATGGTCGGCAGCATCCACATCGAGGTCGCAGAGGGTACGACCGCGGCGCAGATCGATGCTCTTACGCGCCGCATCCAAAACGCCGTTTTTGCGAAATTTAATATCATCTTAGACACCGTAGGAATTTACGCGTTTAACAGGAACGATCCGCGCGCCGCCGAGATCTACGAGCATATCAAGCAGATGGCGCTTTCGCACGAGTTCGTTTCGCAGATACACGGATTTTATCTCGACGAGAGCAAGCGCTCGATTAGCTTCGACGTTATCGTCGATTTCGCAGCGCCCGATATGGAGGCGACGTTTCGCGCGGTCTGCAAGCAGGTACGCGCCGCGTATCCGAACTACACGCTCATCATCACTCGCGATAGCGATTACAGCGGCTAAAATTTAAATTGCTCTAGCGGTTTAAATTTAATCGTGCCCGTCCGCGCTCCTTCGGCGAAATTTCAGAATTTTAAGCTACAATAGGAGAAATTTATCGCGGTTCTGCGCGGCGCAAAAGCTGCAATAAACCGCGAGATGAAATTTGCGCGCAAAACCTGGCAGAAGCCCGCGCTCAAGGCAATGCAAATAGAAATTTAAAAGGAAAAATATGGTTGAAATCAAAGATCTTACGATGCGCTTCGGCAAACAGCTGCTTTTTGAAAACGTAAATTTGAGCCTCGATAAGGGCAGGCGCTACGGTCTCATCGGCGCAAACGGCGCGGGCAAATCGACGCTGCTTAAAATTTTAAGCGGGCAGATCGAAGCAAGCAGCGGCGAAATTTTGATCGAAAGCGGGCTTAAAATCGGCGTTTTGGGGCAGGATCAATTCGCCTTTGAAAGTTTCAGCGTCAAAGACGCCGTACTCTACGGCAACAAGCGCCTCTATGACGCTGTGCGCGAAAAGACGCAGCTTTACGAAGTGGGCGAGTTTAACGACGAGATAAACGAGCGCCTCGGCGAGCTTGAGATGATCTGTGCGGAGGAGGATCCCGCCTACGAGTACGAAACGCGGATCGAGAAAATTTTAAGTTCGCTGGGGCTGAACGACTTCGATAAAAAGATGAGCGAGATCGAGACGAGCGATAAATTTAAGGTTCTACTCGCGCAGGTGCTCTTCCCGCGCCCCGACGTGCTGTTTTTGGACGAGCCTACGAACAACCTCGATATCGACGCCATTTCGTGGCTCGAGTTTGAGCTAAATCGCCACACCGGCACGCTCGTAGTCATCAGCCACGACCGCCACTTTTTAAACCGCGTCTGCACGGACATCCTCGACGTGGATTTTAGGCGGGTACGCGAATTTAGCGGCAATTACGACGACTGGTTCATAGCGTCCAATCTCATCGCCAAGCAGGCGCAGTTTGAGCGCGAGAAAAAGCTCAAAGAAAAGGCGGAGCTTGAAAAATTTATCGCTCGCTTTAGCGCCAACGCAAGCAAAGCGAAGCAGGCCACGAGCCGCCAAAAACAGCTCGACAAACTCGATCTTAGCGAGCTTGCGACCTCTTCGCGCAGAGAGCCTAGCATTTTATTTAAGCCCGCGCGCGAGATCGGTAATGAAATTTTAGAGCTAAGCGGCGTGGATATGAGTTTCGGCGAGATTAAAATTTTAAAAAATTTCAATCTCAAGCTCGCTCACGGCGATAAGATCGCGATCATCGGTCGAAACGGCGTGGGCAAAAGCACGCTTTGCAAGATCATCATGGGCGAGCTCGCGCCGCAGCGCGGCAAGGTTCATATGGGCGCCACGATCGAGCCTGGGTACTTCGCGCAGGATACGAATAATAAAATTTCAGGCGAGCTCAAGCTCTACGAATATCTGCAAAGCCCGCAAAATAGGGATCTGGATGAAATTCGCAAATGCCTTGGGCGCATGCTTTTTAGCGGAGCCGAGCAAGAGAAAAGCGTAGGCAGCCTAAGCGGCGGCGAGAAACACCGCGTGATGCTAAGCAAGCTAATGCTGCAACGCCCGAACCTGCTGGTGCTTGATGAGCCCAACAACCACCTCGATCTTGAGGCGATCATCGCTCTGGGAGAGGCGCTGTATAACTTCGCGGGCTGCGCGATCTGCGTGAGTCACGACCGCGAGCTTATCGACGCGTTTGCAAATAGAATTTTGCATCTCAAAGGAGACGCCGAAATCGTCGATTTTAGGGGCACTTACGAGGAGTACCGCGAGAGCTTAGGGGCGAGCGATGATTGAGATCTGCGTAAACGGCGAGCCGCTGCAGCTGGCGCAGGATATGAGCGTGAGCGAGTTTTTGCGCCGACGCGGACACGATCTGCGCCTAGTAGCGCTCGAGCGCGACGGCGAAATTTTAAAAAA
>NZ_CALIIS010000180.1 GCF_938017705.1 uncultured Campylobacter sp. | reverse complement strand
GGCGGCGTAAGCAGCTCCATAGAGCTTGGACTTTGCGTGATCGAAAAATTTGCAGGCGCCTCGGCGCGAGAGATTGCCGTCGCGGCGATGGATTATCCTTATTACGGCCTTAGAAGCAAGCTTGCGCGATGAAATTTTAAAGCCGCTAAGATCGGCGGTGCGGTTTATAAATACCGCAGTAAATTTTAAAATAGAGAGGAGGTAAATCTTAATGCAAGCAGTAAAGATATTAAAAACATTGTGGAAAGTCATCAAGATCGCCATACTCGCAGCATTGATATTACCGTTTGCGGCATTGATATTGTTTGTTTTATTTATAGCCTTTCTATTTTCACCCCTTAATACGGATTTTTCATATATAGAAAATAAAAATTTGGCTAAATTTGAAGCCTTAACAAATACGAAGGGAGAAACTTTGCTTATTTATCGCAAAAAAAGTCCTCCTTTATCGTGTAGTGAAAAAATACAGACTTGTATCTGTTACGCACATTTTATAAAGGCGGATAAGCCTTTTATTTTGACGCAACAAAAAATGTTGCAAGAGGGCTATGAGTTTGTTTCCAAGTCCGATTGCATAGCTGAAACTACAAATTTGCGCGAATTTAAACTATCGTGGGCGATGCCGTCATATCATTATGCAGGTGATAAGGAATATCTGATCTATGGCTCGATCGAAAATTTAAACCTAACGGCGCTAATTAACGATAAAAGGCGAATATGGCACAAAAAAGAGCATGAATGGGGACAGCCGGACGATTATGATCACGAGGTTATTTTTTATCCGGAACTCAATGTAGTTCAAATAAATAAAATGGGGTATTAATAGCGTGCGCTAAATTTACTTATGGTCGATTTAATATAACGTTGCGAACTAAATTTAAAAGCTTTTGGGATAAAATTTAAAAATTTGAAAGATTGGACTTTAGTCTTACGGATGTTTATCAAAGTAGATAAAATAACGATATAGTGGGTTTTTCATAAAATAGGAGATCACAAAGACAGAATGAAACCGGCTCAAATTTTATCGCTGCTTTCGCATATATCTTTCGTAGCGGCTTTCGAGCGGTACTATTTTT
>NZ_CALIIS010000179.1 GCF_938017705.1 uncultured Campylobacter sp. | reverse complement strand
ATAATGTATAAATTTTTATTTTTAGAAACAGAAAGATTATATTCCCTGTACAAAGGGATAATTATGTATCTTTTGATAAAATATTTAAACCCTTTAACTATTAATTATGGATTACTTTTTGTCATTTGGTCTTTAATACAAACTATTGCTTTGAATTATATGGTCAAAACTTATAAAAAATTTTATTATTTTGACGACAAGCTTCAAATTATTACATATATTCTATTTACATTGTCGTTTTTCGCCATGTCATTCAATGCCCTTAGATCGGTTATCGCTACGACCCTTATACCGATAGTTTTTATTTTATACTATGAGCGTGAAATTCTAAAATCTTTTGTGTTTACCACAATAGGAGCGCTTTTTCATCCGACCATTATCATTATAATACCTCTATTTTTTATATTTGATTTATTTAAAAAGCACTATAAGGTCACTTTGATGATTTTTGTATTTATGCTATTTTTTGTGTTTAATAGGATCGGGATCATTCAGATAATTGCAGAATTTATCTATAATCACGCCCCTGCTAATATCTACACGGATTATCTAGCTTCTTATCATATGAAGCCTTATAGCGAAAGTATTTTTAGCTATTTGGGCATCTATTTTATCCTTTTTACGAATATACTATCTATGCTGTTTTATAAAAAAGAGATGGATAAAAAGAGCATATTTTTATACAATCTCGCGTATTTTGCGGCGCTGCTGCGGATTTTATTTTACGGCATCCCTATTTTAGGCAGAGTTTATCTGCTATTTAGCGTTTTTGAATTTTTTATCCCCTACGTTTTATTTAAAAATTTAAACACAAAAAAGACCTTCTACTTGGGGTATTTTATCCTGATAGCTTTTTTTATCACCGTGATAAAATATCTATTATTCAATAACAGAGTCTCGTTTTGAAAAAAATTTTTATTATAGGCGGTGCCGCTTCTATGATGATAAATTTCAGGAAGGAATTTATCATAAAGCTCGCCGGGCAAAATTTTAAAATTTATTGCCTAGCCGGCGACTACGACGATACTTCACGCAGCAGGATCAAAGAGCTCGGCGCGACGGCTTTGGATTACAAGCTAAATTCTAAAGGATTAAATCCGCTTGGTGATGCTCTTGCGGTATATGATTTGATAAGGCTCATTAAAAAATATCAGCCGGATATAGTATTTAGCTTTTTCGTAAAGCCCGTAATTTTTGGCACCATAGCGGCAAAATTAGCGGGGGTGCCGCGTATCGTCGGTATGCTTGAGGGGCTGGGCGGGGCTTTTACTTTGCATAAAAACGGATCTTCGGCCAAGACGAAATTTATAAAATTTATTCAAATTTTGCTTTATAAGCTTAGCCTTCCTCTACTCGATAAGCTCATCTTATTAAATAGCGACGATAAAAAAGACCTCATTGATAGATATAAAATCGGCGTAAAAAGTGTTGAAATTTTAGGCGGTATTGGGGTCGACCTGGCTAAATTTAAATACTCTCAAGCGCCTGCAGAGCCCGTGAGTTTTATATTTGTAGCCAGGCTTTTGGCGGAGAAGGGGGTGTTTGAGTATCTACGGGCCGCAAAGATTATAAAGCAAAAGCACAAAGAGGTGAAATTTTATATTTTGGGCTCCTTTGACGAGACAAATCCTTTCGGTCTGAAAAAACGGCAGCTAGATATGTATCTAAACGATGACATCGTGATATATCCGGGCTTTGTGGATAATGTGGATGAGTGGATCGCTAGCTCTAGCGTGTTTGTGTTGCCATCGTACAGGGAGGGTTTTCCTAGAAGTACGCAAGAGGCGATGGCGATAGGTAGAGCGGTTATCACGACTGATAGCGTGGGTTGCAAAGAGACGGTCATAGATGGATTGAACGGCTTTTTGGTGCCGCCGTACGAATATGAAGCCCTGGTGCGGAAGATGGAGTATTTTATACAAAATCCAGGAACGATCGATACAATGGGGCTAGAGAGCAGGAGGATTGCGGAGAAAAAATTTGATGTTCATAAGGCAAACGATAGGCTTTTAAAGATGGTTTTGGGAGATCAAATTTCATAAACCTTTTTTTCTGATCATAACGGCGATCGTCATGAGGATTGTCTTGATCTCCAGCCACAGCGACCAGTATTTGATGTAGTAGAGATCATACATTAGTTTTTGTTTGGCGTCTTCAATATTTTCTCCATATGGATAATTGACTTGTGCCCAGCCGGTGATGCCAGGACGGACTAGATGGCGTTCGTTGTAATAGGGGATCGCTTTTTCGTAATTTCTGACTAGAATATTCCACTCCGCACGAGGCCCGATCAGGTGCATATCTCCGCGCAGTACATTGATGCACTGCGGCAGCTCGTCCATCCTGGTCTTTCTCATAAATTTTCCGAACTCAAACACCCTGCTATCATTTTTCTGCGTGTATGGATTATGAACGCAATGCTCGTGCATGGTTCGAAATTTATAACATCTGAAATTTTTCAAATTTAGTCCTACGCGATTTTGGATGAAGTATAATTTCCCCGGCGATTGCTCGTCTATCTTCTTTTTTACGTGAAATTTGATCGCAAAAAATATAACGTACAGGATCGCTCCGCCTATGTAGTCTATGACGCGCTTCGTGGCGTACTCGAAGTCGTTATACGGCCTAATATTGCTTAAAAATTCCAAATCCCTATCGTCTTCGGGGATATAGCATTTATGAAAGAATTTTTCTAAAAATTTTTCAATAGTTAGAATTTTGAGCCGCTTGTGATTGAAACGAAACTGCAAGAGCGTAAGGAATTTTATCATTTTGGGATCTATAAATTCTTTGGTGTTTATGATTAGAAATTTATAATTGTGATTTTTAAGTAGGTTTTCGATCTGTAGCTGGACCTCTGCGAAGGGGCGAGTGGCATATTTTACGATGTCAACTTTGTCGAATTTTTTATTAAGCCTTCTTAGCTCCACGTCGGTAAATTTGTATTTTTCACCAAGAATCAGCATGCTTTTACCGCTTTTGCCTTTCGTAAAATTTCGTTATTTTAGCATTGTTGTGTTAAAAGATATTTAATTCGCGATCGCTTTTTATCTAAGTGTAGGTTCATTGAAGGCATATGAGGTGGTGGTTAGAGGCAGAATCGAACTGCCGACACGCAGATTTTCAGTCTGCTGCTCTACCGACTGAGCTATCCAACCACCGAAAAAGAAAAGTAATTTTAGCCATGCAATACTTAAAACTCGGTTAAAATTCTCGGTTTTTGCCAGATTTTTGCACGTTGCGCTCGGAAACAGCCAAATTTACTCAGTTAAAATTTTATAAATTTCAGTAGCGAAAAATATTGCTTATGCGGCAATTTGCAATAATCAAAAAGGGCTATCGATCTAAAAAGCAAAGTGGTATAAAATTGCCGATTCTGCAAATTGTACGCTTGGTTTTAAACTGTGCAAAGTAGATAAATTTACGCCAAATGATCGCGGCATTATTTTAAATTTACGCGTATAACGAGCGATAGCTGCGATTGGTTAAATTTAGCATCGAAAATTGGCTTTAATTTGGACTTGGCAAAGTATCTTTATAAACATCGTGCTCGGGCTAATAGTGTGACATAGGGATGTTTGCTTCGGAATTGAATTTATTTAGATATTCGCGCAGCAGAAGCGTTG
>NZ_CALIIS010000178.1 GCF_938017705.1 uncultured Campylobacter sp. | reverse complement strand
GTTTGAAATTCGCCTTTCAAAGCATAAGGCTAAGCAGCAGCAAAAATCCGATGAAGCTTAGGGCGTTGCCGAAGGAGCCGCCGATGTGATCGCCGAGCTGCGTCAGCACGAGCGCGCCGCCTAGACGCAGACCTATTTGTAGCGCCACGCTCGCGATAAAATCTATCACGCGCCGAAGTCCGCTGCGCGTATCGCCGAGCTTCATGCCGCGGCTTTGATTCCAAAGCCCGCTTACGCGGTAGTCTTTGTAGCGAGCGCGGAGAATATCGCCGTTTTGCAGCTCGAAGCTCTGCGAGGCGTCCTTCGCCTTGACGGATGCCGCGGTTTTGGCGGAGCGGGCGGAATTTATAGAATTTGCTGCGTTAGCGGAATCCACAGAGCTTGTGGAATTTGCTGATTTTGCAAAATTCTTGATGCTCGCAGAATTTGTGGAATTTTCTGCGTCTAAATTCTTAAATTTCATGCAATTTTCGCCGTCCGCAAGCTCCGCTAAATTTTGATCCGAACGTAGCGCACCGGAGACGATCTGCAGCTTGCTATCGCCCGATAAATATACCCCGTCCAGCGCGAAGCCAAAATAATAAACGTCGCCGCTTTGCAGCACGCGCACGCCGCTAGCATAGCCCTCCGCTTCGCCGCTTCGCTTGGGCTCTTTGGAGTGCGGAAGCGCTGCGAATATGCGTCCAAACTTTGCGGCGCGCCAGTCTCTTCGCATAAACCTAAAGCTGCAATACGCAAAAGGCGCGAGGATGAGCAGGGCTAGCAGTCCGGCAGGAGCCCTTGCATCAAAGATAAAGATTATGCAGTAGATGCTCATCGCGGTCAGCGCTACGCCGAAGGCTGCAAATATTGCGGCGAGCGCCGTGCTACCAGCGTCCTTCCAGCGCTGCGCGCCTAGGCTTAGATTAACGAAATCTAGTGGAAGGGCGGAAGCAATGGAGTTTACCGAAGCGCCGTCACGGCTCTCGCGAGTAGAATTTAAAGAGGCGGAGCCGCTTAAATCTTTGCGGATAAAACCTAAAGCGGCGGAGTTTATGCCGCTGCGATCTTTGTCCGATAAATCAGATGCTGTAGAATTTTGACGTACACTTGCCGCGGTATCACTATGTGTGTCGCAGTCTAAATTTGCGGCGGTGGAATTTCCGCTACTTGAAACTTCGCAGCTAGGGCGCTCTGCGGAATTATCGCCGCTTAAATCGGCGTGGCTTAAATCCTCGCGGCAGGAATTTAAGCCCCTCGAAGCCTCACTGCCGAAATTTAAGCCCAAAGCTTCATCTTCATAGATTACCGCCAGCTCGTCGCCCTCGCGTATCGGCAGATAAAGCCCGTCGCGCCTTAAGTCCAAATTTCCCGCAAAGCGCAAGCGCTCCAGCGTAAAGCTAAATTTCGCTATGTCTGCAGCTGCAGGCTCAAGCTTCAAATCCCTAGCCGTGCCGCGAGCAAGCTTGATCTGCCGCGGCGAAAGAAATTTAGCAAAGCCCATGCGTGCCTTTCAGATCTCGCAAAATTTCGCCCCTCTATTTCGCGGCGGATTTTTTGCGGATCTGGATATTGATGAGCTCCACCAGCAGCGAAAACGCCATCGAGAAGTAGATGTAGCCCTTAGGTATGTGAAAGCCCAGGCCGTCGGCGATCAGCGAGACGCCCACTAGGATCAAAAAGGCAAGCGCTAAAATTTTGATCGTCGGGTTTGCGTCCACGAAGCGCGCGATCGCGCCGCTAGCGAGCATCATCACGCCCACGGCGATGATCACTGCGAGGATCATCACGGGCAGGTGCTGCGCCATGCCCACGGCGGTGATGACGCTGTCGAGCGAAAAGATGATGTCCAAAACGGCGATCTGCACGAGCGTGCCGCCGAAGCTCGCCTTGCCGCCGCTAGCACTATGCTCGTGTGACTCGCCGGTGGCGCTGGAGTGGATCTCGAGCGTGGATTTGACGAGTAGAAACAATCCGCCGCCGATCAGCACGAGATCGCGCCCGCTAAAATCGCGCGCAAGCACGCTAAATAGCGGCTTGGTAAGCCCCATGATCCAGCTTAGGCTAAGAAGCAGCAGTATGCGCGTGATCATCGCAAGCGCGAGCCCCATTATGCGGGCGCGCCCGCGCTGTGCTTCAGGCAAGCGGCCGCATAAAATCGCGATAAAGATGATATTGTCGATACCAAGCACGATCTCAAGCCCCGTGAGCGTCGCCAGGCTGATCCATGCCTCGGGTGAGGCGATCCATTCAAACATCGGTTTCCTTTGGGTGAAATTTAAGCCGTGATGATAGCGAAAGTTTGGTTAAAATTTCTAAATTTTACCGCCTTCGTGCGCGAAACTGCGCGGGGAATTTCGCGCTTGATTTCGCACGAAATTCCGAACCTCGAATTTTAAAATTTTGAGTTTTGATACGGCGCGAATATGACTAAATTTAGCATATATCAGAATTTTAATTTATTTAGTGCAGCGCGGGACGATATTCATGCTGCGCAAAATTTCACTTTCTAAACTGCTGCGGAGTGAATGCGCGGATAGATTTACGAGCTAAATTTTAAATTTAGGCGCGCGTTTGCTTTATCAAAATTCGTTTTGAAATCCGCGTGCAGCTAAAGCCCGCAGGCGGCATACCTCGATCGAGGTTGGCGGATAAAGGAGCGGCAAATTCCAAAATTTAAAGATAGGTGCCGCGACAAGTAAATTTTGATGACGGGCGCTGCAATGCGGGTAGGCTAAATTTTGGCGCCGAATACACACAGAGCGTGCAAAGTTGGAATTTAGCGCCGAATGCACGCAGAGGGTGCGAGGTCGAAATTTAAGCGGGCGCGTCCTAAGCAGCGCGAAACAAATCTCAGCGAAAGAAATTTCGTTAATCAAACAGCGAGGGTTGTAGCGATTTGATCTTGTAACTTGCGCGGTGAAACGGCGTGAGCCCGTAGCGCTCGATCGCCGCGATGTGCGCGGCCGAGCCGTAGCCTTTGTTTTGCGCGAAGCCGTATTGCGGATAGCGCTGCGAAATCTCATGCATCGTGCGGTCGCGCGTGACTTTGGCAAGGATGCTCGCCGCGCTTACTTCGGCGATTTGCGCGTCGGCCTTTACGAGCGTCTGAAGCCCGCGTACGCCGAAGGTTGCGTTGCCGTCGTAGATGATCTGTCCGCTAAAACCCATAAAATACGCGAGAATCTGCTCAAGCGCCGATCTTAGGCAAAGGCTCAAGCCGATCTCATCGACCTGCGCGCTTGAAATTTCGACGATTTTGTAGCGCGAGTTTTTGATGATCAGGGCGTAAAGCTCCTCGCGGCGCTTTTCGTTTAGTTTTTTACTATCGGCAAGTCCTGCGATCTCGCGCTGCAGCACGCAGCCCGCGACGCAAAGCGGCCCCGCAAGACAGCCCCGCCCCGCCTCGTCGATACCGCAAATCTGCCCGCTCACTGCGCGTCCTTTCGCACGACGGGCGCAGTCCCGCTTAGCAGGTCGTGTAAGTTCAGCCTGTCTTTGCGAAAAAAGCAGATCAAAAGCCCCACGATGCTAAAGCCTGCAAATACGAAGCACGCAAAGCGAGCTAGCGCCCTAAAAAAGCTTACTTTGCGCCCACTGCGAACATCGATGAGATAAAGCCCCGCGAGCTTATAGCCCGGCGTCTGAGCGCTGCGGGCGTAAAATGCCGCACAAATAGCGCCGTACGCGAGCCAGATAAGCGCGATCGCGGCTTGGTTACGCCACAGAGCTTCCTTTGAGCCCAAGATGAGATAGGTAACGCCGTAGAATAGGGGCATCGCGATGATGAAAAGATCGACGATGAAGGCCTTTACGCGCAGAAAAATCGGTGAAATTTTAGCTTTTTGCTTTGTCATTTTGATCCGTTTTGGATTAAATTTTAAAATTCCGTCGCGCTAAAGCCGAAGGATAAAATTTAATCTCGTTGCAGTTTGCTAGCGGCAATCGGCGCCTAGTTTCCGCGACTGCCCGGCTTGATCGCCTTGCTTCCAGTAGCACAAAGCGGGCAAGTCGCGGGCTCGTAAATTTCAAACTCGAAATTGCCTAGCGCAAAAAACGGCTTATCCGCGAGCAGCTTGGCGCCAGCCTTTGCACTGCTGCCCGCTAAATTTGCAACCTTGCAAAATCCGCGATTGGCAAGCGCGGCAAAGCCCACGACCTCGCCGCCGAGGTTTTCGATGAGCCTGGCGCTCTCAAGAGCCGAGCCGCCCGTCGTGATGATGTCCTCACAGATGATAAATCTCTCGCCCTTATGCACTTCAAAGCCGCGGCGCAGGCTCATCACGCGATCTACGCGCTCAGTAAAGATGAAGCGTTTTTTTGCCGCGCGAGCTAGCTCGTAGCCCGCTAAAATTCCGCCCAGCGCGGGCGAGCAGACGCTATCAAACTCCACGCCCGCTTTTTCGATGATCGCGGCAAGTTCGTCCGCAAGCTGTCCTGCGAGCTGCGGATCTTCAAGCACTTTGGCGCTTTGCAGATAGAATTCCGAGTGGTTGCCGCTTGAAAGCAGAAAATGCCCCTGCAGATATGCGCCGCAGTCGCGATAGATTTTTTCTATATTCACAGCTCAAACCTTCAAAAGCTCGGCTTCTTTGGCCTTAACTGCGTCGTCGATCTTGCTTGAGTAAGAGTCGGTGATCTTTTGCACCTCGTCGTAGCCCTTTTTGGCGTCGTCTTCGGAGATCGCTTTGTCTTTTTCGAGCTTTTTGATCTCGTCGTTGGCGTCTTTGCGGACGTTGCGAATGCCGATTTTAGCCTTCTCGCCCATCGCTTTGGCCTTTTTTGCGTTTTCTTGGCGTTGCTCGATCGTCATCGGCGGGAAAAATAGTTTTACGCTCTCGCCATCATTAGTAGGGTTTACGCCGATATTCGCCGCTGCGATCGCGCTTTCGATCGTCTTTAGCATCGGTTTTTCCCACGGCGTGATCGAGATCGTTACCGCATCGGTCGAAAGGACGGTCGCGACCTGATTTAGCGGAGTTTGCGAGCCGTAATAATCCACGAAAATATGATCTAGGATCGCCACGCTCACCTTGCCGGTACGTAGCGTCGTAAAGTCCTTTTTCAAAGCCTCGATAGCTCGATCGCCGTTTGCTCTTTGCTCTTTGTAGATAGCTTCTAGCATTCAAATCCTTTAAATAAAATTTGCGGAATTATAGCGTTAAAAAAATAAGAATAGCATTTAAAAGCGCGGATTTTGCGCTTTTAAATTTTAAAATTTAGAGTTTATTTAGTTGTGTTTTGATCTGCGGAAGCGGCGCTGGCATTGGTATCGCTTGATGCTTGCGACCGAGCAGACGCACTAGCTGCGGCAGTATCGGTCGCAGGAGCTGCGGGCGCTTCGATTTTCGTATCCGTCGCATTGGTCTCGCCGCTAATTATGGAATTTGATTCGGTGCTTGCCGGAGCGAAATTAGGCTTTGCGCCTGAAGCTGGGATGGACGGCACGCCAGGGACAGCGTTTGGCACGGATTTAGTAGTATTTGCTTCAATCTTTACGCGATCGACTACGGAAGATTTAGCATCTTGCTGATAGAAATACGCAAGCACGAGTGTATTTATCACGAATAAAATTCCCATCGCGGCGGTAAATTTAGCTAAAAATCCCGCCGGACCCTTCGCCCCAAATAAGCTTTCGTTGCTGCCACTGTATGCGCCAAGCCCGATAGAAGAGCTTTTTTGCAGCAGGACGGAGATCGTAATTATCACGGCGAAGACGACTTGTAAAACCAAAAATAACGTAGTCACTATAAAACCTTTTGAAAAAATTGAATTTGCGATTATAATAAAAGATTTATAAATTTTAAGTTAAGAGTGCACCGCACGAAGCGGTGCGTAAAATTTAGTCTCTGCTTGCGCCGAAAATTCTTAGCAACGAAAGGAAGAGGTTGTAGATGTTTAGATACATATCTACGGCAGCCATTATCGGTGAAGTATAGGTGCCGTTTATAATATTTTTAGTATCGTAGATGATATACATCGAAAAGATTAAAGCCGAAAAAGCTGAAATCGCTATATCAAGCACGGTGCTTTTGAAAAAGAAGTAGTTCAAAAGGCTTAGCACGATAATAGCCACAAGCGATACCAATAGCGGCTTGCCCCAAGAATCGAAATTTGTCTTTGTATTCATCGCATAAACGGTAAGAGCACCGAAAGTAATCGCCGTAGCCACAAACGCATGCGTTACTACGTCTCCAGCGCCTGCTGCGATATAAATAGCGATCAATTTACCTAGAGTAAGACCGGTAATAAAGGTAAATGCAAAAAGCAAAACTAGCGCGATCGTATTAGCACCGCGATTTACGGCTGCTTGCATACCGAAGATCAGCCCCATTAAAACTACCAGATATAAAATCGGATGAAGAGCCAAGCTCACGCCGAAACTCATCGCCACAAAAGCCCCTGCCGCCGCAGCTATCATCGAAGCGGTTAGAAGCGCGTAGGTTTGTTTGATAGTCTGAGAGATTCGTCCTTGTTCTAGTGATGCGTCCGATAGCTCATAGCCGTCCGCATAGTTTCGTCTGTCGTATAGACTCATATTTTTCTCCTTCTTTTGATTTATGAGCGGGGAGTTTAGCGAAAATTTGGTAAATATATAATTAAAAATTCCCAGAATTCTATCTATTTATGAAAGTAATATATAATTCCCGACTTTTTTAAGGAGAAAGTATGCCCAGCCAGTTAATAAATGGAGCTATTAAATTTATGGAAGAAAATTTTGCCGAGCATGCCGAGCTTTTCGGAAGTCTAGCAAATCATCAAAAGCCCCACACGCTTTTTATCGGCTGCTCCGACTCGCGCGTAGTGCCAAGCCTAATTACCTCGACGCTTCCAGGAGAGCTTTTCGTAGTACGAAATATCGCAAACGTCGTTCCTCCATACCGCATTAGCGAGGAATTTTTAGCGACTACCTCAGCGATTGAATACGCGCTATATTCGCTAAATATCAAAAATATCATCGTTTGTGGGCACAGCAACTGCGGGGGCTGCGCGGCGCTGTTTTATGACGCAAAAAAGCTTGAAAAAATTCCAAACGTAAGGCGCTGGCTAAATTTAATGCAGCCTGTAAAAGACGAGGTCGAAAAGCTCAAAGATCTCGGCGCCGACAAGCGCGAGTGGATCACCGAGCGGCTAAATATTATAAATTCCATGCAAAATTTACTTAGCTTTCCTGGCATCAAAGACGCCTACAAAAACGGCGAGATTAAAATTTACGGCTGGCACTACGTCATCGAAACGGGCGAGCTATTCAACTACGACGACGAAGGCGCGCATTTTACGCTATTAAATAAGGGAATGGATTATGAAAAAATCTATAATCAGCTTTTTAACGATTAGTCTTTTTAGCGCCGCTTTAGCGTTTGCAGACCTCAACACGACCGGCGAGGGAAGCTTTGTAGAGACGAATTCTTCCGCGCCCGAGGCAAATCTTACTTTAGAAAACAACAAAACCGAGATCAAAAAGGAGGTCGCTAAAATTCTATCCAAATCGCTCGGTGCGGAGGATGGCAATAAAACTGAAGTAATAAATATGATCGCAGAAAAGGTCGCTAAAACGGAGACTTCGCAGAAAAAAAGCGCAAGCGACGTGACGCTGATTTCGGTCGTAAACGAGATCAAAAAGTTAAATTTACAAAAAAACTCCCTGCTTGCAAGCGGCGATAAAAATGCGAGCAAAAACGAGCTGGACGCGATCGAGAGAAACAAAGCGAAGCTTTTCGATCGCCTACCTTTTGCTATCACGCAGCAAGATATGGATATCGAAGCGGTGATGTCCTACGCCGAGAATAAAAAGAGCATCCAAAGCACGCTTAAAAGATACGCCAAAAGGCAAAATTCCCCCGAGTATATCAACGCGAGCGCAGATCTTGAAAAGATGGAGATGTCGGAGATCTTTTATACTTCGCTTATGAAGATTGAAAATATGTTTGTAAACGGCGCCAATAGAAGCGAGCTGGAGAGCGAGCTAAGCGGTACGATATTAAATTTACAAACGAGGGATTTTTCCAAGCTTGCCGATCTGAAAAATAATCTAAGCAATCAAGAGCAGGTGGACGCCTTAGATGCCAAGATAACCGATTTGAAAAACGATAAGCAGACTTACGACGAGGTGCTTGAATATCTCGCGCGAAACAGCGATCTGCTCGCGACCAACGTCGTTTTTACGAGTTTAAATTTTAAATCGGTGATCGATTATATCAACGATAAAATTCCGTTTAAACTCAGCCACGTAAATTTCGGCAAGCTCATTCTAATCACGCTGATTACGCTATTTTTCTACTCGCTTCGCAGGCTGCTTGCTAACATCATCTATTTCGTATTTAAATTCTTTAATAAAAGCTTTTCTCTGGATAGCGAAACTCTAAAAACGCAAGTAGTAGGCATTATCAAGCGTCCGATGGGTATTTTGCTGATCGCTTATTCGGTCGATATCTGTCTTAGTATATTTTATTATCCGGCGCCTGTGCCGATAAAATTTGCAAATTTATTCTCGATCGTTTACGTGGTGCTTTGGGCATGGCTCATTATCGAAATCATCGATGGTTACGGTATTGTCGTGCTTGGAAACATCACGAAAAAAGGTGTCAGAAAAGATATCATAAATTTGGTCGTTAAAATTTTATACGTCATCGTAATCATCATCGCCGTGCTTTTGGTGCTAAAGCGTCTAGGCTTTGACATCTCGGCGCTTATGGCATCGCTTGGAATCGGCGGACTTGCGATCGCGTTTGCGACCAAGGACATCATCGCGAATTTCTTCTCATCCGTGATGCTATTATTTGATAATTCATTCTCGCAAGGAGACTGGGTCGTATTAGGAGACATAGAAGGAAACGTCGTAGAAACGGGCTTTAGAAAGACGACGATCAGGACCTTTGATAACGCTCTTGTTTTTGTGCCGAATTCCAACATAATGGCGCAAAATATCAAAAACTGGAGCCGTAGGAAGGTAGGACGGAATTTAAAGCTTACCGTGGGCGTCGAATACGGTGCGAGCACGGCTCAACTTCGAAAGTGCGTAAACGACATCAAAGAGATGCTAAAATCTCACCCGGGTATCGCTCAATCTGCAGATACAGCATTAAATTCTAAAGATTTTCGTATGCGCTATAGACAAAATATGGTCTCTATCGACGATTTAGCGGGCTATAAAAGCACTATGTTCGTGGCGTTAGATAGCTTTGGCGATTCGTCTATTAATATTTTAGTTTACTGCTTCACAAAAACCGTAATATGGGCAAATTTCATCCAAACCAAAGAGGATGTTTTATTTAAAATAATGGAGATCGTAGAGCAAAACGGACTATCGTTTGCCTTCCCATCGCAGAGCGTTTATATCGAAAATATCCCGGAAATAGCAAGCGAATGCGTAAAATCAAAAGTAAATTCCAACGACAGAGGAGAGCAAAATGGCTGATTTCGATGACTTCGAAGACGAAGAGTTCGATGAGGACGAATACGAGGACGATGATTTAATCGGAGGCGACGAGAGTTACAACTACAACTACGACGAGGACGATTACAGTTACGAAGACGACGACGGTTTTAATGATTATAGCGATTTGGACAGCGAGGATTATTAGTGTTTAGATCCAGGGCGCTGCCTTTTGATCCGCGCACGAATAAAATCGCGAGCTTGCAAAGCTTAAAATTTCATCACGGTGGGCTTTGCGAGGACTACGTCTCCGCCCTAAATCGAGACATTGCGGATACGCCGATACAAAACGCGGATCTTTTTACGATCATCACGCAGTCGTTTAAGCAGGCGTGCGGCGAGGAGTGCGAGTTTTCGCAAATTTCAAAGCTTTATCAAATTTGCCTAGGTTTTAGCCGTATTTTTAACAACGCCTCTGAAATTTACAACCACGATTTTTACTTCGACTGTATCGCGCAGCCAAGTGAGCCTAGCGGCGAGCTCGCGGACGCTTTAACGCAGGCTTTCGGCGGGATGGAAAATTTTAAAAGCGAGTTTTTAAAGCGCGCGCTGGGGCTTTTCGGCAGCGGCTGGTGCTGGCTCGTGTGCGACGAGCGCAGCACGAATTTAGAAATCATCACGACGCAAAATGCAGACACGCCGATCGCACGCGGCAAAATTCCACTGCTTGCCTGCGATCTTTGGGAGCACGCCTATTATGCCGATCATCAAAATGCGCGCAAATCCTACGTGGAGAATTTCTTGCATTTTGCGGATTTCGGCTTCGCAAGCGACGCCTATGCGTGCGCGAAAAAGCAAGGGCTTGGCTCCGTGAAGCTCTACATTAGCGAGCTTCATCCAGCCGCATCTTCGCGCTGCGATTGCGGATGCTGCGGGTAGATTTGGGCTTTCGTTACACAACTTCGAGCGCTGCGGATTTTCGGCTCTCTATGACCGCCGCGCGCTAAATTTATAAACATTTTTCGCCTTTTGACGCCGTTATTTTACCTTGAGAATACTGTGCCGCGTAGCTCCAGGGTTGCTGTGAATGCTTCTAGCTCATTATCTCGCCACATGCTAAATTTATTTTTAGCCCATTTGGTACCTGCGTATTGAAATTTAACGCTACGAGCGAGCATCTTGCAAAATTTTAAAGTTGCAATAAGCCCATGAAATTTTCATACCGAAATAAGCAGCGCATTCTTTGCTTCCGTAATTATATAGAGAGGCACTCTCTGCCTCCCTGCTTTGTTCACCCATGCCCTATTCGTAAAATTTTGTTTAGTAAAGCGGTTGGTAAATTTTAAAATATCAGCCAGATAAAATTTGCCGCGCCAAAGACAAGGTTGCGGTGAATTTGAATTTGGGCCTGAATAGCACG
>NZ_CALIIS010000177.1 GCF_938017705.1 uncultured Campylobacter sp. | reverse complement strand
AGTGCTTTTAAAAATGACGCGCAACGGCGTACGGTGTCATTGCGGCGTTGCCAAAATACGGCAGCGGATATCGTACATAGCGACGCAGTAAGCGAGCGTAGCGCAAAGAGGGTACGCCGCGCGCTGTATTATTGCGCCGTCAAAACGGCAGCGCAGCAGCGAATATAACGCGCCGTGGTGAGCAAAATGCGGCACAGAATAGCACCGCGGTCTTGGCGCGGAAATATTTTTGCGATAGCGGTGCGGCTATGCGATGAGCTTTTGTATGCGAGCCATAAAATTCTCGCGCGGTCTGCGTTTAAAATTTAAGCGCGAAGCGCGCGGGCTAAAATTTAAAAGCAAAATTTCAAAGCAGGGCTTGCGCCTTTTTAAAATTTAAAAGCGAAATTCTAAAAAGCGCGCTGCCGTTTGCAATACCGGCGCGCAGCAAACCGCTTAGAATTTAAATAGACGTTCCGACGCATCGCAAGCCGCGTCAAATTTAAACAGATTGCGTCGCCGCAATACGGATATTTCGCCATGCCGAAGCGAGATAAAATTCTGCGTTGCTACTACGCCGAAGTGGAATAGAATTCCGCGTCACCATAAGATGGACGCGAGATAAAATTCTATGTCGCCGCAAGACGGACGCTCCGCTGCGACAAAGCAATAAAATTCCGTCATCGCAAGACGCAAAATAAAATTCTATTGCCGCGCAATCTGCGGCGATTTAAGATAGCGAGGTAAAGATGAATCCAACCGAACTCAGAAGACTGCGCACGCAAAGCGTGCTAAAGCAGCTCATCCCCGAAGCGCTCGCGAGCCTTGAGGACGAGCTTTTGCGCGGGCTGTGCGTCACCGACGTGGAGTGCAAGCGCGGGCGCTACGACGCGTTTGTGTATCTGGATAAAAACGCCTTCGACGAGCGCGAGCAGGAATTCGTGCTCGAAAAGCTCGGTCGCGTGGCGAGATATTTGCAAAACTTCTGCGCCGAGGCGGAGGGCTGGTACCGCTGCCCCGCGTTTCACTTCAAATTTGACGACCGCTTGGAGTATCAAAATAAAATGGACGATCTTTTTGACAAAATAGAGGAGGAGCTGCGTAAAAATGGTTGATTTAGAGGCTTTGGCGCGCGAGTGCGGCGTGCAGCTTTACGATGTGGAGACGGTGAGCGAAAACGGCAGAACGATCTACCGCATCAGTATCACGAAAGCAGGCGGCGTGGGGCTGGACGACTGCGAGCGGCTATCGCGGCTGCTTTCGCCGATTTACGACGTGGAGCCGCCGTTTGAGGGCGAATGGACGCTGGAGGTCGGCTCTCCCGGGCTTGAGCGCAAGCTAAGCAAGCCGCAGCATTTCGCGAACTCTGTGGGCGAGCTGGTGCGCCTAAGCCGCACGGACGGGCAGAAGCTAAGCGGCGAGGTGCTAGACTGCGAAGACGGCGTGCTTAGGCTACGCACGGACGGCAGCGAAGTAAGTGTGCGACTTGACGAGATCAAAAAGGCGCGAACCTACGTGCAGTGGTAGCGGCGCAGATTTTTAAAATTTTGCACGTAGGGCTTTGGGGTACGGCGCTTGAGAAGCGCAGACTTAAATTTTAATCTAAAGAGGCGGGGCTAATTTGGATTTGCCTCGCTTTTTGCGCGCTTTTAAGTATTACGTCTATTGCAAGCGATGCACGGCTCGCGGTATCTTGCTTCGCTTTTTAATTTAGCGCGCGATATTCGGTGTGGCTTTCAAAAACACATGCCGCGCGCAAGTCTTTCGCATTGAGCTTGATCGTATCGCACGAAAGCATTTCCGCGTTGCAATTGTTCGCATGCGCACCGCGGCGAAACGCCGTTGCTAAGCTTTTTGTGACTTAGGTTTGCGATTGTCGGCATCGGTACGAATGTGCGGCTACACGGACAGAGTGAAATTCGATAAATATTAGCCTTTCGCGCGGATGTGCCCGCAGCACCACCGCCTTGTTGCGTCGCATGTGCACGTGAGCATATTAAATTTTGGATTTTTTAAAATTTGCCGCTGTTGGTCGCTCTTGATCTCTCGCGGCGCTCGGCGCAAAATTTTAAAATTCCGGTGCCGCTCGCCTGTTTTGAAATTTTATCTTACGCCGATAAAAGGTAATTTTTCACGCTACCGAGCGGCGCTTTGAAATTTCAGATCGTATCGCTAAAAGCAAGCTTCGCGGTAATTTCTGCTGCGTAAATTTTTAATTCCCATGCCGCGCGTGCCGTTTTAAAATTTCACGCTGCATCGCTAAAAGATAGGTTTTGCGTGACACTTGCGCATCACTCTGGAATTTCACGGCATGTCACTGGAAGCGGCTAAATTTAAAATTTACGCGCTGTTTTGGCGCGGTAAAATTCCACGTTGAAATTCCGCCAGTAAATTTTTGATATAAAATTCCTGTGTCAAATTTCGCCTTAAAATTTTGCCTGCAGGATTTCAAAAGGCTAAATCCGCCCATAAATTTACGTTTTAAAACTCTGCGGGCGGAGGTTTGCGCGCCGCTCATCTGATAATTGAAATTTCGCCAAGCGGCGCGGATGTTTGCGACTATGAAGCGGAGATGCCGATCGTAGCTAGCAGTACGGGCGAGGTCATGAGCCCTACGATCGTAAGGATCCACGCTAATATCGCTATTACGAGCGAGGCTTGCTTTTTGACGGCTTGATAGGTCGCGGCGATCGCGCACAAAAACGCAAGCGGAACAAAGACGATCCCTAGAAAAAATATCCCTAAAATCGCGAAGACTATGGAGAGTATCCCAAGCACGTTTGATTGGGGTTGAACGGTCGGTTGTTCAGACATTTTAATCCTTTGGAAAAAATTCATGTAATTCTACCCCCCCCCCTGAATTTGAGCTGAAATCAAGCCGCGACTTTTGAAATTTAATATTCGCGCCCGATTGCGGTTTTGTCCTAGCGCTCCATTAAAATTTTACTTCGCAAAATCAGCGTTTGCGCGCGCTATCGGTAGACGCTCGTTTGCGCGATAGGTGAAAATTCTTGGCGCGCAAAAAGGACGCCGCAAAATTTGCGATTTAGGATAAAATTCTAAAACCTGTGGTAAGATTTCGCAGTTTCGCTTCCGCGCGGAATTTCTCTCAGGCACATACGGCGCGCGGCTTGCAAGCTCCGATAAATTTGGCGTTTAAAGCAAGCTCAATGCCTTACAGATAGGCTAAAGCGCGAGGTTGGCGTCATCCAGCGCAGCGCGGATGAGCGCAAGTGAGCTAGTCGGTTTACACCCGAGGCGCGATTTGCTGGGAGTAGGCGAGTTCTCCGCTCCGCCGTAATTTTGCTAAGCAAGCGCGGTGGAGCGGGACAATTTAAATTTTTGGATCTTTTATGAACGACGAATTTTACATGGATTTGGCACTGCGGGCTGCGTGGCGCTATCAGGCCTTGACGTTACCCAACCCCGCCGTGGGCTGCGTGCTTCTGGATAGGGGCGGCAGGATTCTTGGCATAGGCGTGCACAAAAAGGCGGGCTTTTTGCACGCCGAGGCAAACGCCGTTTTCGCCGCGCTGTGCGATCTGGACGTAAATTTTGCGCAGGATTTTGCTCGCGAATACGCCCGCAAATTCGGCGTTAAATTTCAAAACCTAGAAGCCCTAAAAAGCGCGCTTTTGCAGCCGAGCTTTACCTACGATTTCATCTTAAACCGCCACGGCGGGCTTTTGCACGGCGCGTGTGCCTACGTCACGCTTGAGCCTTGCGCGCACCGCGGCAAGACCCCGTCTTGCGCCGAGCTTTTGGCGCAGCTCGGGCTATCGCGCGTGGTAATCGGCGCGCGCGATACGAACGCGCAGGCTGCGGGCGGTGCGGAAATTTTACGCCGCGGGGGCATAGAGGTGAAATTTGACATCTGCTCTGCCGGGGCGACGGAGCTTGCGGAGCCGTTTTATCTGGCGCGCGAGGGCGGCTTTTGCTTCATCAAAATCAACGCCGCGCTAAACGGCGCGGTGCATGGGCGGATCGGCAGCGAAAAGCAGCGCGCATTCGTGCACGAGCTGCGCGGCGTGTGCGACTACGTGGGCGTGGGCGGGCAGACCGTGCGCGCCGACAGACCGACGTTGGATGTGCGTGCGGCTAAATTTGATGAAATTAGCGCTTCGGCAGGCAGAGCCGATATGTCGGCGCTAGACGCGTGTGCCGTGCCGCAAAACCTAAAGCCGCGCGCGCCCGACGTTTGGATATACTCGCGCCGCGCACTTTCGGATTTTGATGCGAGCATTCCGCTTTTTGGCGTCGAAGGGCGCAAAGTGGAGGTCTCGCAGTCGCTGCCCGCGGGTGCCAAAATCACGATGATAGAAGCGGGGGCGAGTTCGTTTGACGAGTTCGCGCAGTTTGCGAGCCATGCGCTTATTTTTTACAGCGCGCAGATGAGGGACGGGGAAAATTTTAGATCAAATTCTGTGCTACGGCTGCTTTTTATCTCCCGCGCGGGCGATCCGCACCTGGAAGCGAACGAATTCTACGGCTGGTTTAAAATTTTAAAATAAAAATCACAAAAGCTTCGCTATTATCGGTATAAGAATCAGCAGCGCTACTATTATTATAATGACCAATAGCGCCTTGTCTATGTTGTATTTTCTTGCCGTAGATTTTGTCGTTGGGCTGCAATTTTGCAAGAAAGCCCCGAGCCTGTATCCGCTGATATGAAATAACCAAGCGGTCCAAATCGATCCGAGGGATAGACACATCGCCGCAAATGCAATTTCTGATTTATTTAATATCATTATGCCGACGATCATAAATAAAGATAGCAGACTAACGATAATCACGCCTATCGTCGCAAAGGCGATGAAAAATATAAAATTTAGCTTGCAATCGATGCCTAAAATGCGAAAGTCTATAATTTTATCAGCGATATAAAATGCTGAAATTATCGTTAGGATAGCTTTTACGACCTCGGTGCCCAAGGAAGCGTAGGGTAATAGCGATGCGCCAAAAACTGCATTCGATATGATGCTTACGTGCGATAAAGTAAAGCCGAGCGAGAATGAAAATATGCCCGTCAGTAAGATGCCCAGAAGTAATTTGTAGAAATATATTTTCATACGCAATCCTTAAAATTCTGCGAAATTATACGCAATAGCGGCTTAAAATTTTGATCGAAAATTTAGCGTAAGCTTTGAAATTTTTCACGTATGCCGCAAGCAACGACGCAGAGCGAGTATAAAAAATAGATA
>NZ_CALIIS010000176.1 GCF_938017705.1 uncultured Campylobacter sp. | reverse complement strand
TCCGCATTGTGGCTAGTGCAGTGGGATAAGATCGGCAAAATAGCGATTTCTTGGGTACTCTCGCCGATTTTGGGCGGAGTGATCTCCTTTGGAATTTTCTGGCTCATCAAACATTATATTTTGGATTATAACCGCTACGCTCAAATAAAGATCGACCGCATAAAGCGCGAAAAAAAATCCCTTCGCAAGTTGCATAAAAAGACCTTCGAGACTCTGGACGATATTCAAAAGATCGCCTATGCAGAAGCGCTAAATCACGATATCTACGCTATGCGCGATCCCGATTTCGACCCAAGCGAGCTGGATAGCGAGTATTATAAAAAGGTGATCGAGCTTGACGCGAAAAAAGAGAAGCTCAAATCCCACAAAGCCCTAGAGTACGGGATCCCCGCCGTAGCGGGTATCGGCGCTTTCGTGATCTCGGCGATGTTGATATTTAAGGGGCTGCATAATCTAAATTTCGGGCTTACGAATTTTTACAACTACCTCATCATCGGTATGTCGACGCTAATTACCTGGCTTTTGATGTTTATTTTCGCTAAAACCCTGCGCCGCTCAAATTTAAACAAATCTGCGTTTTTGATGTTTAGCTGGCTGCAGGTACTCACTGCTAGCGGCTTTGCCTTTTCGCACGGCAGCAACGACATCGCAAACGCCGTGGGTCCGTTTGCCGCCATCATCGATACGATGGCTACTAATAGTATCAATCCCTCCACTCCCGTGCCGCAACAGATTATGATAATGTTTGCAGTGGCCCTCATAGCGGGGCTTTGGTTCATCGGCAAAGAGGTAATCGCCACCGTAGGCACCAATCTTACAAAAATCCACCCGGCCTCGGGCTTTAGCGCCGAGCTCGCAAGCGCCGTCGTCGTCATGGCGGCATCGGTACTGGGGCTTCCGATCTCCTCGACCCACGTGCTAATCGGCGCGATTTTAGGCATCGGCTTGGTAAATCACAGCACGAACTGGTCGCTGATGAAGCCGATCGGGCTAGCGTGGATCATCACCCTGCCCGTCTCAGCGCTGCTTTCGGCGTTTGCATTCGTACTTTTGCGCCACGTATTTTAGGCTAAATTTAAAAATCCGCTCTCTAAAATTTTAAAATTTCGCGAATTTCTACGCAGGCTAAATTTTAAAATTTTACGGTGCCGAACCGAGTAAATTTTGCAGCTCCTCTTACGACGTGCTACAGCGCAAAACCCGCTCGCAACGGCGCAGCTCCCGCTTGCGCGCCCTGTAAAATTTAATAAAATTTTAGCTACAATCGCCCTTTTAAATTTAGGAAAGCTATGAGTAAAATCGAAATTTTAAAATCGACTCTCCCCGTGATGATGGGCTACGTGCCGCTGGGGCTGGCGTTTGGCATCTACGGCATTAGCCAAGACCTGCCCGTATGGGCTCTGGCGCTAACCTCGCTGCTTATATACGCAGGTAGCGTGGAGTTCGTGCTGATCGCATTCATCGTAACTCACGCCTCGCTCGCAGATACCTTCGTAGTGGCGTTTTTGCTAAATTTTCGCCATTTTTTCTATACGATGTCGCTGCTGGACGAGCTGCGCTTCGTGCGTCATAAAATTTACGCCGTATATGCCCTTACGGATGAAACCTTTGCCCTGCTAAAAGCGCGCGCATTTTTGCGCCCCGAGGAGCTTAACGGAGAACAGCCTATAACGCCGCAAAGATTAAAAGAGCTTGATCTGCTCTATAATCTAACGGCGGTCTTAAATCAATCCTACTGGGTTGCGGGCGTCGTTGCGGGGGCTGTTTTGGGGGCAAGTTTAAAGCTTGATTTTAGCGGGGTCGAGTTTAGCCTGACGGCGCTTTTTGCGATGCTTACCTATGAGGTTTTCAAAGCAAATCCGCAATACAAAGTGCTATTGCTAGGATTTGCCTGCGCGTTTGCGGGGCTTTTTATCTTTCCTGCAAAATACTTTTTATTCGGCACTCTGATTTTCGGCACAGCGGTACTGCTGCTCTTTCGTAAATACTTCGAGCGGCCTTCGCGCGCGGGACGCAGGCTGCAAAAATTCCTAAAAAGGAGCAAGTAGTGGAAATTTTGCCCTATATCTTTCTAGCCTCGCTCGCTACGATTTTGACGCGATTTTTACCGCTGCTTCTTTTTAAGAAAAAGACCGCGAGTCCAAACCTGGCGTATCTGCAGAAAAACTCGGGGCTTTTGATAATGGTCGTTTTGACAATCTATGCACTTAAAACTATGCTGCCTAGCTTTTCGGGCGAGCGGGCTTTTGGCGCGGACATCTTGCAAACGGCGGCGCTGCTATTTTGCCTGATTATGGCGTTTTGCGTGCATGCTAAATTTCGTAATTCGCTCGTTACGATAGCGCTTCCTACACTAATATATATGGTGGCGCTACGCTTTTTATTGAATTATTGATAAATTTATAAGTTAGTTTTCGATAAACTTCAGAAGTTAATTTTTAAATTTAAAAAAGGCTAAAGTTTTATGAATTTTATCAGTCAAATGGTGCATAGCTTCGCCAAAAAATACGCCGCCGAAACTATGCAAAAATCCCTATACAACTCCCTCAGAATCGACATCACGCAAGAGAACATCGCTAAAATTCCAAATCCCGATAAAAAATATATGCTCTACATGCACGTGCCCTTTTGCCACACGTTTTGCCCGTACTGCTCCTTTCATAAATACGCCTACGAGCGTGGCACGTGCAAGGCGTATTTCGGCGCGCTACGCGTAGAGATGCAGCGAACGAAGGACGCAGGCTACGACTTTGAGACGCTTTATGTAGGCGGCGGCACGACGCTAATCGACGAGGATGAGCTAGCGCGCACGCTAGAACTTGCCAAATCGCTTTTTAGCATTAAAGAGGTCTCGTGCGAGAGCGATCCCAACCACATCGAGCCTGAGAGCTTGCTGCGATTTCGCGGGCTAATAGACCGCCTAAGCGTAGGGGTGCAGAGCTTTGATGATGATATTTTACGCAAAGCTTCGCGCTACGACAAATTCGGCTCGGGCGAAATTCTGCAAGAAAAGCTATCCCGAGCGGTCGGAATTCTACCGATTTTAAGTCTGGATCTGATTTTTAACTTTCCGTTTCAAACTCGCGAAATTTTACTTCGCGACATTGAAGCGGCAAAAGCGGTAAAACCGGAGCAGATCACGCTGTATCCGCTGATGAAATCGCCTTTGATGCGCGATCAAATAGCGCGAAGCCTCGGCGTTAGCAATGTAGACCGCGAGGAGGAGTTTTACTCCATCATCTGCAAGGAATTTTCTAGCTGGCACCGCAGCAACGCATGGGCCTTCGCTCGCGAAAAATCAAACATCAACGACGAGTATGTAGGCACGAATCACGAATACGTGGGCATCGGAAGCGGTGCGTTTAGCTTTTTGGACGGCAGGCTGCTCGTAAATGCGTTCAACCTCGAAGATTACGCAAGCAGGGTGCGCAAAAACGAAAGCACCGTCATCGCCACTTGCGATTTTAGTAGATCCGAGCGCGCAAAATACCTCTTTTTGACCGAGCTTTTTAACGGCGAGATCGATATCGCTAAATTTAACGCCGCAAACGATCTAAGCCTGCGCCGCGAACTGGGCAGAGAACTTAGCCTGCTAAGGCTAGCAGGAGCCGTGCGGATCGAGGGCGAGATCATCCGCACGACGGAATTCGGCGCGTATTTGTGCCTTGTTTTGATGAAGGAATTTTACACCGGCATGGACAAGGTGCGCGCAGCTTTTCGCGACGATGCCAAGATCAAGCGTGCAAAACAGCTCATCATCATGGACGAAAGCGAATCCGCCGCAGCTGGCGCGGCAAAAAGCGAGATAGCGTCGTAAATTTTGCGCCCGACCGCTACGACTAGCGCTTGGGCACACCCGCGACTTGAGCGCAAATATCGTTTATATATTTAAAACACAAACGAATTTTTGATTTCAAAATTTAGGAGCGCCGCTGTGAAAGGCAGAATGGTCAAACTATTCATTTTGTTTCTGTTTTTTGTCCTTGTATTTGAGCTCGTCGGCAATCTTTTTAACTTCGGCCGCTTCCCGTTTCATAAAAGCTGCGAGCCGTTTATGATGATAAACCGCTATGATAGTGGGTATCCAAACGATAAGTGCATAATGCAGCTTATGGATGAAAATCGAACGGGTGATCTTTCGCTATATTATCTTAAAACCAAATGCAATCACGAGGAGCCATTGTCCGAACTAGATGAAAAAGCTATAAAATTTTTAAATATTCCAAACTCGAAGATAATCACCGTAAATAAAGACGGCGTGGAAAAGAAATTTTTAATAAGCGATTAAATTTAAATAGCAAAGAAGCCCTGCTTCAATTGCAATATCAAAGCCTAACAAATCGAGAATTTTAAAATTTATAAAATTAAAGGAGGAGCAATGAATAATCTAAAACTCATACAAAACTGGTATGCTTCCAAATGCGACGGAGAATGGGAGCATCAATACGGCCTTACGCTGGAAACGGTCGATAATCCCGGTTGGTTGATTAAAATCGATGGCGAGAGCGGGAAAAAGCCGATCAAAATAAATATCGATAGAGATGACGAGGATTGGTTTTTCGTCAATGCCACGGAAAACGAACTCAAAGGAAGTTGCGGAGCCGAAAATTTAGAGGAATTATTGGAATACGTGGTAAAATGGCTAACGGATTAAAATTTAGCGAAAGCATTATGAAAGAGCTATATAAAATTTATCTGAAAGATAGTAAAAAGAGCTTCGTAGCCACCGAAAATACTACTCATTACGACGGCAATAAAATTTTACCGCAGCCGTTTGCTTTAAGCATCGTTCAATACGATGGCGACAGCGGATTTTATCTATTTTGTCTCGACAAATCGGGGAAAGAGCAAACCGATACCTATCATGAAAGCATAGAGGATGCGTTTAAGCAGGCTGAATTTGAATTTGGCGTAAAGAAAGAGGATTGGATAAAGCTTTAGATTATGTAAATAAAATATCGCCAACCGATTAAATTTAAAAAGGAGCATTATGAAATTTAAAATTTTCAAGCCAAAGCTTTATGAAAAGTATAAGAATATGGTTATAGAGGTGTGAGGGTGAATACAACATTGATGGCTAAAATAGATATTTTATTAAATTTGATAAATTTTGCTAACGATATGCTTAATGAAAATATGCCCCCGACAACAAGCTACAGCCCAATGAGGCACTATTCAAACAATGACAACTATCTCAAAAAAGCCTTAGGAATAAAAAATGAGCACTAGGATAGGTTTAATACTTTTGGGCGCATTTTTTGTATTTGAAAGCATTCTTGGCTGCTTTAGCGGAAAGATGTATTTTAAATATGGGGGCTGGAGCGCAGTTGAGCCGGTCTATATTATCAAGATTTTCATTATCGGCTTATTATTTGTTTCTGCAGGAATTTTCATAAACAAAAAAATAGGTAGAGTGATTAATGCCCTGATAGGCTTAAACCTTTTAATAATATCTATAGAAATTTTTACAACGGAAGATCCCGCAGGAATACAGAGCAAAATCGGATATCCTTCTCTTATCTCGGGATTTTTGGTTTTACTTATTAGTATCTCGTTTTTTTACCTCGCCTTCCGCTCTGAAAAGAGCATAAAAAGATACCCGCAATATATGTGGTGCAAAGACTGCTTTAAATTTTACCGATACGAGGACGTCAAAAACACGGATCAAATTTGCCCGGACTGCGGTAAAAAGCTTACGGAGTATAATGACGGCGACTACTGGCGAAGAAACGCTCCTCATC
>NZ_CALIIS010000175.1 GCF_938017705.1 uncultured Campylobacter sp. | reverse complement strand
GCACCTCTTTAGTGCGGATATTTTGCCCGGCATAGTCCTCAAAAAGCGTCGCCGCACCCGCAAAATAGGAACATAAAAACATCTCTATCATCGTTTTTCCTTTCAAAAGACTGAAATTTTGCGCTATTTTAGCTTAAATTTTATAAAATCACCGAAAATTTAAACGAAGGAGCGAGCGTGAAAAAAATGTGGGAGGGGCGCTTTAGCGAGGCGAGTTCGGCGCTTTTGGAGGAGTTTAACGCCTCGATCGGCTTTGATAGGGCGCTTTGGCAGGAGGATATCGCAGGCAGCAAGGCACACGCAAGAATGCTCGGCGCCTGCGGGATCTTAAAGCCTGACGAGAGCGAAAAGATCGTCGCGGGGCTTGAAGCCGTGTTTGAAGAGATAAAAAGCGGTAAATTTGAGTTTAAAATCGCTGACGAGGACATCCACATGGCGGTAGAAAAACGCCTAAGCGAGCTCATCGGAAGCGATCTTGGCGGTAGGCTGCACACGGCGCGCAGCAGAAACGATCAGGTCGCGCTTGATTTTCGCCTCTACGTGCTTAAAAGCGGCGCTCAGGTTGCCGAAAAAATCCGCGAGCTAGTAGAGGCTTTGCGAGATATCGCTAGCGAGCACACAGACACGCTGATGCCGGGCTATACGCACCTTCAGCACGCCCAGCCAGTGAGCCTTGCCTATCATTTGCTAGCTTATGCGTTTATGTTTTGCCGCGACTACGAGCGCTTTGCCAGCTCGCGAGAGCGAAACAACCTCTGTCCGCTGGGCTCGGCTGCGCTTGCGGGCACGCCGCATCCGATAAACCGCGAGCTGGTCGCGCAGCAGCTCGGGTTTGCGGGAGTGACTCCGAACGCGATGGATAGCGTCAGCGACCGCGATTTCGCGCTGGAGATTTTGTTTAACGTAAGCGTGCTGATGACGCATGCGTCGCGCCTGTGCGAGGAGCTCATCTTGTGGAGCTCGCAGGAGTTTGGCTTTATCACGATCAGCGACGCGTACAGCACGGGCAGCTCGATCATGCCGCAGAAGAAAAACCCCGACGTCGCCGAACTTATCCGCGGCAAAACGGGACGCGTAAACGGCAATCTCGTCGCGCTGCTAACGGTGATGAAGGGCTTGCCGTTAGCATACAACAAGGATATGCAAGAGGACAAGGAGGGCGTTTTTGACAGCGTTGCCACCGCGCTTGCGAGCCTTGAAATTTTAAAACAGATGCTAAAAACGGCTAAATTTAACGAGCAAAATATGCTCGCGATGACGAAGCGTGGGCACCTCACGGCAACCGATCTAGCCGACTATCTCGTGCGGGAGAAAAACATACCGTTTAGGCGGGCGCACTTCATCACGGGCAAGGCTGTGGCGTATGCGGAAAATTTGGGCCTGGATTTGAGCGAGCTAAATGCGCAGCAGCTTGCTAGCGTGGATGAAAGCTTGGACGGCTATGCGGTTAAATTTCTTGATCTAAACGCCTCCAAAGAGGCGCGCAAGTCGCAAGGAGGCACGGCAAATGAGAGCGTCGCGGCGCAGATTGAAATTTTAAACGGGTGGCTGAAAATTTGAATTATTTTGCTTAAATATAGCAGTATAAAATTTTTATAAAAAGGTATCTGATGCTTGAGTATCTCAAAGCACATATAATTGCCATTATTATAGGCGTATCTGGTTTTTTATCAGCTATGGTTACTTTATTTGTTAATGTGGGCGACTTAATAAGTATTAAGTGGCTTATTTTGTTTATTTTCATCTTTCTAATCGTAGTCTCAATACTTGTTGGTTACTTGTATAATATGAGGCAGTATGTGACAGATTATAGCTTAATTAAAAAACTTAAACTTAGACCCTTACATAGAGAGGTGGATGGCAACGAGCTATTTTTAAATAAATCATCCATTA
>NZ_CALIIS010000174.1 GCF_938017705.1 uncultured Campylobacter sp. | reverse complement strand
CGACGCCGCTACGGGCGAGCAGATCTTGCAGCGTCAAAAATAAGTGAAGGTGTGAGATGAAAAATCAAAGCTTAAAGGGTGGAGCAGATAACTCTGCCCAAACTAGTGAGGCTTTGGACACTAGGGATTTTAGCATAAACAAAAACGCTGATGCTATAACTTATGGCGCCCAAAATGCAGACGCGGCTAAAAATTTAGATGAAAATGCGCAAGATTTTTCGGTAAATTTAGCAAGCAAAATAAGCGAGCGGAATCTCGCGTCCTGCGAGCAAAATTCTAAAGATTTTTCCAGCGTGGAATGTTGCGAAAATCAAAAAATTTCTGCGGATGCGAAAGATTATAAGGACGAGCGGAATTCTTTGCAGACGCAAGACTTATCAAGTGTACGAAATTTCACTAGCGAGCAAAATTTCGCCGATACACAAAATTTTTCTGATACAAGTAATTTCGCAAGCGCGCGAGATTCTGCCAGCGCAGCAAGCTGCGCGGAGGTTTGTAATTCTTGCAAGCCAGTGCTTTGCAGCCACTGCAAACGCGAAATCGCTAAGCAAAATTTCAAGCTTGGCTGCGTAGGATTTGGGCTTTTTGCGCTAAATATCGCAGCAGGCGCACTAAATTTTTTAGGGCGGTTAGGAAGCGTAGCGGATAAAAAGGCAAGCGAGATTAGAGCTAGGCAAAAGGCGCCTGCGAATTAGCGCAGCTCCCAACGCTACTGAAATTTAGCGGTGCGTAAAATGAGCGGGTTTACACATCCAAGGCGCCGCAAAATTTATACGTTTTTGGCTAAAATGGCGGATTAGAATTAGCAAAATTTTAAAGGAGCACTTTGAAAATTTTACTTGTCGAGGATGAAAAAGATCTAAATCAAATCATCACAAAATGTCTGAAAAAGGACGGCTACAGCGTAGATTGCGCCTTTTGCGGCAAGGAAGCGCTAGAGTTTTTGGATGTCGCGAAATATGACGCTATCGTGCTTGATGCGATGATGCCTGTGATGGACGGCTTTGAGTTTTTGAAGGTGGCGCGGGCGCGCAGATTGGGAACGCCGGTTTTATTTTTAACTGCGCGGGACGCCAAAGAAGATATCATCGCAGGGCTTGATCTGGGCGCAGACGATTATATGGTTAAGCCCTTTGATTTTCGTGAGCTTTTGGCGCGACTTCGCGCAATTATCAGGCGTAAAAACGCTACTGCGGATAACGAAATTATCATAGGGCAAGTGCGCCTAAATCTAAGCAAAAAATCGGTCGTCTGCGCGGGCAAGGTAGTGGAGCTAACGGGTAAGGAATATAGAATTTTAGAGCTTTTGATGCTAAATCGCGGTGCGATTTTGAGTCGAGAACAAATCGGCGAGAGTATTTGGGATTTTAGCGACGAAACAAGCTCAAATGTTATCGATGTTTTAATCAAAAATATCCGCAAAAAGCTAGGCGAGCACGGCGATATAATAGAAACGAAGCGAGGGCTTGGCTATGTCGTGGCAAAATAGCAAGATTTGGATTAAAATTTCGGCGATTGCGAAGCAGATTTTTGCCGCTACGGCGCTTTTCATATTAAAATTCGTGCGAAATTTTAAACAGAATTTTACGCATAATTTTGCGTGTTTAAAGAAAAGCCGCAAGAAAAATCCCACTCAAAATATTGAGTTAAACCGGGCTCTAAATTCTACTCAAAGCCAGGCGTCAAATTTTAAACGGAATTCCACGCAAAATCCGGCATCAAATTCCGCGCCAAATTTTTCTGCTACAGGCGCAACACCCGATCTAGCGCAAAATTCTAATAGCGTCCTCGCGCAAAGTCAAGAACAAAATTTCGCGTCTAAAATCACAATACAAAATTTTGCTCAAGTCTTATCTAGAGTATTTACAACCGCTAAGGAAAATTTTAGCTCACACGCGCTACCTATCAGCCTGCGCGTGACGCTTTATTACAGCGTATTTATTTTGGCACTTGCAGGCGCTATTATCGGCATTTGCGGCTATATTTTAGACGAAGTATCAGGAAGCTCCGTCAGCCAAAAAAAGCTTGCCCACCTAGTGCAAAAAGCCGCGCGCGATGACAAGCTAAGAAGCTTTGATGACGGTGTATTTTTCTACGAACATGACGGACAAGGCGGCGTGATCGCGGGGTTTGTACCTAAAGGCTTCGAGCCTGCGTTGCCGCTCTCGCCTCAAGGCGCGCGCGAGGTGGAGCTTGATGACGACGAGTTTTTCTATTACGACGCGCAGATCAAAGGGCGCAGCGTATGGATACGCGGCGTCATCGCAGTTGGCGAGTTTGAGCTTGCGATGAAGCGCGTGATGCTGATAGCTCTTATTCTCTCGCCGCTATTTGTGGCGCTCATCATCTACGGCGGCTACGCGATCATAAAAAGAGCGTTTAAGCCCGTGCGCACTATGTCGCGTACAGCTAGCGAGATCGGAGCTAGCGGCGATTTTACGCGGCGAATAGAACTACCGCGAGGCAAGGATGAGCTAAGCGCGCTCGCAGCTACGTTTAATGAAATGCTAGCATCGCTGCAAAGCGCATTTGAGCGCGAGCGGCAGCTAAGCGCCGACCTTTCGCATGAGCTGCGTACGCCCGCTGCCGTCATACTGGCTCAAAGCGACTATGCCCTAGCCTACGAGCAAGACGCGAGCGAGGCGAGGGAGAGTTTCGCGGTCATCAATAATCAAGCGCGTAAAATTTCGGCGCTAATAGAGCAAATTTTAGAGCTTGCCCGCTTGCAGCGCGGCGCGCGTTTGGCACCCGTAAGCTTAAGCAAAATCGCAAGCGAGTGCGCGCAAGACTTTCAACTTTTGTGCGCACAAAAAGGGCTAAGCTTTAGCTCGCAGATAGCCGAGGGCGTGCGCGTAAACGGCGATGAGCTGCTTTTGACCAGGCTGATTAACAATCTTTTAAGCAATGCTTTAAAATTTACGCGCAGCAGCGTCGCTTTAGAGCTTTGCGTCAGTGCAGACGCGTGCGAACTTAGCATAAGCGACGATGGAGAGGGCATCGAGCCTGCTTTGCAAACTAAAATCTGGGACAAGCTCTATCAAATCGAGCGTTCCAGAAATCGCGAGCAAAATAGCGGCGCAGGACTCGGGCTAGCCATCGCCTCACAAATCGCAAAGATCCATGGCACGCAGATTTCACTACGTAGCGAGGTAGGACGCGGAAGCAAATTTAGCGTAAAGTTTAAGAAGGTTTAGGCGGTTTTGTGGGCTTGGTGGTGTAAAGAAATACTGGGCGGCGAAATTCTTAAAATTTTATCGCTTATCGTTGCTTAAAATTTAATGACTATAGCTGTATATAATGGCGATGGTGTAATTTTAAAATTAGGCCGGCGTCGCCAATAATATCGGATGATTTTTGCGATAGTCGTGCGCTTTTAAATTTAAATGGGCCAAATTAAATGGGTCAAATTTTAAAATTTAGTTTTACCGCGAAATTCCGCGGCGAATTAATAAGACAAGGCGCGGCATTTTGCCCTTAGGCGAAGTGATAAGGCAAGCGCTTTAGAGCTTAAGTGGGCCGGCGCGGGTAATTTAAGAATTTTGAGGTATACGGCAAAATAAGCCTTCGCTGAAATTTCACGGCGCAGTATTACAGAATAAACCTTTGCTAAAATTCTAAGACGCCACATTCGGCTCTAGAGAATTTAAATTTAGGAGTATCTAGCGACCAAGTAAAATTTAAATACGGAGCAAAAAAGACGGACTGAGATTTAAAGGCCGCCTACATAAGCGAAATTTTGTATTTTTGCCTGCTTCGTCCTCGTAGCTTACGGCGATATAATCAAAGCCGTTTGTCTTACCTCGCCCTATGAGGCAGCCCCGCCGTTTATTAGTATGACCCTACTACCGCGCTCGTCGGTCTCGTAGTCGTAGTGGGTGCTATAGCCAAATTTTACGCGGATCTTGCACGATGGTAGATTAAAATTTCACTAGCTCGCGACGAGTTACTTTTCCTGCGCCATATTCGTTGTAAGACATCGCGCTTTAGCCGTACGCAGTGCTATCAAAAAGTAAAATTTCCGCCCGTTTTCATGTATTTGATTGCTAGCTTGCATGGTATGAGCTCGCCCTCGCAAGTCTGCGGCGATGGACTTTTCTAAATTTTTCGCCCTGCCTAGGATCGTAATCGCTCTGCGCTCGCATATATTTACGCACCTGTAGCAAAGCGTGCACTCATCGCCGAATTGCGCCTTTTTGCAAGCGAGCTTTATGTTTCGCATCGGGCAGGGTTTGACGCAAGCCCCGCATCCGCTGCATCGCGATGGATCAAGGCTCGGCTTACGCTTAGCAAAGGGGCCTTTATCCCAAATTTTCATCCAAAGTCGCTGCCCTAAAAGCCCTGCGATACGACAGAGCGTGCCTAGCCCCTCTTGCGGCGGATGATTTGCGCTAAGCGCCTCCGCAACGCGTCTGACTTTAGCGTCCGCCTCTTTGATTATGCGCTCGTTTTTCGCTCGCGAGTAGCCAAAAATCGCCACGTCGAGGATGAACGCCGGCATTTTGATATGAGCGCCGCCCGTTATGTTTGCACCGAATTGTTTTAAAACTCTAGCCGCGCACCCTGCTCCGTCGCCGCTGAAAATCTCCATCGTAGCGAGGATGAATACGTTTTTGCCGCTAAAGCTCGCGCCATTTTCGTAGAGGAAGTCTCGCACGATACGCGGCAGGTCGCTAAAATAGACGGGATATGCCAAAATGATGTCGTTGTGGTGTTTTAAAAGCTCGCCGCAGGCCTCGCTCTCGATCGAGACGCAAACGCCGCCAAGATGAGCGATGAGCCTATCTGCGCAATGCTTCGTGTTGCCCGTGGCGCTAAAATAGATCGCTATCATGCCCGTCTCCTAAACTATGCGAATTTCGGTGAAATTTAACCCTTACCGAATGGATAAAATTTTACGCACCTTTTGCATAAAATTTTAAAATTTAGACGTGACGGCGAAATTTAAATATGCCGTCGCACCCTAAAAAAGCAAAATCAATTCAGATATTTTCTGCCGCCACCATTCCAAAAACCATACAATCAGCCATGCTCATAGTACCGAGCCTACTTGCGCCGTGAACGCCACCGGTGATTTCGCCCGCTGCATATAGCCCTGCGATCGGCTCGCCGCTAGCTGCGTCGATAACCTGAGCTTTGGTATTGATCTGCACGCCGCCCATGCAGTAAAGAATTTTCGGGCTTGTTTGGCACGCATAAAATGGAGCTTTTGATACGTCGATACCGCCTACATCGGCTTTTGTCAAAGGCTTGCCAAACTCCGGGTCACTTCCTGCTTTGACATAGCCGTTAAAATCCGCGACGGTTTTTAAAAACGGCTCCAGCGGAATTTTATAAAATTTTGCAAGCTCTTCCAAGGTATTAAATTTTTTAATTGAGCCTGCTTCTACACCTTTTGACGTATAGACCGGATTATTTGCATCAACTGCGGCTTGATCGCAGATATTTACGGGATAGTTGTCGTTATTTTCGCTCTCCGCCATGCATTTAAAGATCGCTTCGGTTTTGATCTTGCGCCCGGCGTGCTCGTTCATAAAGCGTTTGCCCGTCTTTGGATCGACGGTTAGACCATAGTCGTTAGCGCAGTGATTTGAAAATAGCGCAGAAGTACCAAATCCCTTCTCGCTAGGATTGGTATAAGGATTTAGTTGAATCCAGCTGAGTTGCAAAGGATTCGCACCTAGCTTCATCGCCGCGATAAGCGCACCTGCGGTAGCGCCTGGTTGGCTTACGGTTTCGATATTGTCTTTTAGATACGGCACCTGCTGCGCGCGAAACCATTTATCCGAACTGTATCCGCCCGCAGCCAAAATGACACCATCTTTGGCTTTAAAAAATTTTACTTCGCCGCTTTTGTTTTCCCTATCGTCGCTAGCAAGCTGCGGATCGAACTTATATTCTTCGCGACACTTCACGCCTACGACACGGCCGCTGTCATCTACGACAAAATCATCAAATTTAGTACGCTTCTTGATTACAGCATTTGCATTTTCCTCGATCGCCTTATGCATCGGCTGGATGTAGCCCGAGCCGCTGGCGTTTTTGGCCTGTACGGCGCGCTTTAGCGAGTGTCCACTGGCAGATATCACCTTGCCCGAAAACTCCACTCCGACGCTTTTTAGGTATTCAAAAGCGTCGCCTGCGCGGTCGTAGATGACGCCTAGCAAATCTACGTGATTTAAATTTAGCCCGTCTTTTAGGCAATCTGCGATGAAAGCCTCCTTACTATCCGTGATACCCGCGGCTTTTTGGAATTCGTTATTTGGCACCGCCATATTGCCGGCGTTAATGACGGAATTGCCGCCCGCACGGCCCATCTTTTCGATCATAAGCACTTTTTTGCCGCGCTTAAGAGCCTGAAGTGTCGCCATCGAGCCTGCAAAACCGCTACCGATAACGACAACGTCATATTCTTCGTCAAATTTTACGTCTTTAGCGTTTTGTGTTGCACTCGCACTACTTGCAGCTAAAGCCAGAGCTCCCGCCGCGCCGATTTTCATAAAATTTCGTCTTGAAATTTCTTGCATTTTTTGCTCCTTGCATTGAAATTTTTAAAATTATACATCAGAGCGGCGAAATTTAGAATTTAACGAAAAGACTTAGTGATAGAATTTTAAAAATTTAGAAAAGAAAATTTTAAAAGCGCAAATTTAAAGCGAATAAATTCCGCTCCGCTAGCCGAAATTTAGGCGTAAATTTTAAAATTTACGGCGCACGGATTTGCTCGCCGCCTGTGCGAAATTTTGCCGCCGCTATAAAATTTTAAAGTGCACGGTATTCAAATTTAAAACTCGCGCGGCAGAATTTCAAGCGCTTTAAATTTTAAAATGCTTTGAAATTCTACGGCACACTTTGCGTCTTTGTCTCGAAAATTTTAAATACGCATATAGTATTTCGGCGCAAAGCACGCACCGCTACTCCGTGCCGAAATTTAACAAAGCACGCGTTTACGCCCGCTTCGTGCCGAAATTTCGCAGGTGCTAAATTTAAGCCCCGATGCTCTCGCCCGCGATCATTCCGAAAACCATACAATCAAGGATCGCGTAGGTTCCGAGCCTGCTCGCGCCGTGCACGCCGCCGGTTACCTCGCCCGCAGCCCAAAGCCCTGGGATCGGCTCGTGAGTAAGGCTCGAGATGACCTGAGCTTTGGTGTTGATCTCGAGTCCTCCCATCGTGTGGTGCACCTTCGGCATCGTGCGGCTTGCGTAAAACGGCGGCTTAGAAACGTCGATGCCGTCCAGCTTATCGACAACCTTGCCAAATTCCGGATCTTTGCCGGCTTTGACGTAAGAGTTATAATCCGCGACGGTCTTTAAAAATGGCTCCAGCGGCAGGTTGTAAGCCTTCGCAAGCTCCTCTAACGTGTCAAATTTCTTCACGACGCCCGCTTCCAGCGGCCTTGATGTATAGACTGGGTTACGCGCGGCGACGGCTTGGGAGTCGCAGACGTTTACCGGATAGTTGTCGTTTTTCTCGCTTTCGCCGATAACCTTAAAGCAGGCGTCCGCCTTGATCTTGCGCCCTGCGTGCTCATCCATAAAGCGTTTGCCGGTCTTTGGATCGACGGTTAGACCGTAGGTGTTGCAGCAGTGGTTGGTGAAATTTACTGCGGCGCCGAAGCCCTTTTCATCGGGCGAGCAATACGGAAGGAACTGAATCCACGACGTTAAAAGGGTAAATGCGCCGATTCTGTTTGCCGCTAGCATCGCTCCCGCCGAGCTTCCAGGATGGTTGGTGCTGTCTATGCTAGGCACTACGCGCGGATCTTGGATCTGGCGGTACCATAGATCGCGTCCGTATCCGCCCGAGGCTAGCAAAACGCCGTCTTTAGCTTTATAGCTCTTTTTCTCGCCGCTTTTATTTTCCAGATCGTCGCTAAAGAGCTTCGGATCAAATTTATACTCCTCACGAGCTTCTACACCCACGACACGACCGCTGTCGTCCACGATAAAATCGTCAAATTTCGTGCGGGTCTTGATCGTGACGTTAGGATCGTTTTGAAGTTTACCCATCATCGGTTGGATGTAGCCCGAGCCCGAGCCGTTGGTCGATTGCAAGCTTCTTGCGACGCTATGGCCGCTTTCAAAGATCAACTTATCGCTAAACTCCGCTCCGCAGCCCACCAAAAGATCCACCGCATCGTTGCTGCGATCAAACATCACGCCTAAAAGATCGGTATGGTTAAGCCCGAGCCCGTCTTTTACGGCATCAGCGATAAAAAGCTCCTTGCTATCTTTGATGCCCTGCGCTACTTGAAATTTATTCATCGGAGCAGCCATGTTTCCGCCGTTGATGACGGAATTTCCGCCCGCTCGACCCATCTTTTCAAGCACCAGCACTTTTTTACCGCGCCCGCTAGCTTTAATCGCCGCAGCAAGTCCAGCAAAACCGGTGCCGATGATGACGATATCGTATTCCTCATCAAATTTAACATCCTTGGCGTTTTGCGCCGCGCTCGCGCTGCTAGCTCCCAGCGCAAGTGCCCCCGCACCCACTGCGCTAATCTTTAAAAAACTACGTCTTGATACGTCTTGCATTTGCAACTCCTTTAATTAAAAGTGTATATTTAAAAGAAATGATAACTCGAATTTAAAGGTAAGTCAAATAGAACGACGCTATGAATGGATAGTAAAAAGCTATGAAATTTAGGGATTAATATAAAATTTTGAAATTCGGCGGGCGAGCGGAATCAAAATTTTAAAATTTTATCGGGTGCTCGTCTGTAAAATGCTTGTGAACACAAAAGCGCGCTCGGCGCGAAAATCGCAATTAATGCAAAATTCGCGCCGAGCCTTAAAATCGCTAAGCCCTTAGCGAGCGACTTTAAATTTAAGCGTTTGCAGATCGTAGTTATTTACCTGCTCGTATTGCATATCCTCGATAGAGATCGCAGGAAGCGCGCACGAGCCAGCCATAATCACGTTTATTGGCGTGTAGATGACGCCGCTGCTATTCTCTCCGTCTCGCGGATCATAATAGAAATAGCCGCTTTTTGGGAAGCGAAGCACTCGGTCATACAGATACTCCGTGTGTTCTAGTGCCACGCTGTCTTGCATGCCCTCGACTCTAGCCTGCGCAGCCGAGCCCAGACGCTCATTGACCGCCTCAAAGCAGCTAGGCATGGCCTCGTCGATTACGAAATTATAAAGATAATAATTTGC
>NZ_CALIIS010000173.1 GCF_938017705.1 uncultured Campylobacter sp. | reverse complement strand
AAGCCCATCATCCCGCAAGCGGGCATCATCGCAGATACCGATTTTTACGCCGCGAAAAAGGCGCTCTGGGACAAGGACATCGACGGCGAAATTTTGATCAACGAAAGCGACGTGGAGCAGCTAGAAACCGGTGGGCGCTACTGGTGCGAGATCACGCAAGTAGCGGGCGGCCAGGCGCTAGGCAAGATCACGGCAAAGGCGTAGGATGCTAAGCGCGTCCGTTTTACGCAAGCTAAAATCTGGGCAAAATCTGCTTGCATTTTCGCACGGCGTCGATAGTACGGCGCTTTTTTACCTTCTGGACGAGGCGGGCGTGAAATTTGACTTTGCGATCGTGGACTATAACGTCCGCGCGCAAAGCAAGAACGAGGTCGCGTCAGCACGAGATCTGGCGGCTAAATTTAACAAACAAATCTATGTAAAAAGCGTGCATCTTGGCGCGTCAAATTTTGAACACGAGGCGCGCGCGGCCAGATACGATTTTTTCGCCGAGATTTGCCGCGAGCGCGGATATGGAAATTTGATCTTGGCGCATCAGTTTGACGATAAATTCGAGTGGTTTTTGATGCAGCTTGGCCGCGGCGCGGGGCTTAGCGAGCTGCTAGGCATGCAAGAGCTAGAGGCTCGCGAGGATTACGTGATCGCTCGTCCGCTTCTAGGCGTGCGAAAGTGCGAGCTGGAGTGGTTTTTGCGTGAGCGAAACCTAAAATACTTCACCGACGAGACGAATTTAACGGACCGGTTTAAACGCGGATTTATTCGCGCGAAATTTAGTAAGCCGTTTTTGGACGAATATTTTAGCGGCGTGAAAAAGAGCTTTGAGTTTTTGGCGGCCGATGCGTTAAGCTTAACTCCCGAAATTTCTAATATCGCGTCTAAAATTTATCTCATAAAACGTGGCCAGGGCGAGCTTCGCGGCGTCGATCAGGCGTGCAAGCGACTAGGGCTCGTGCTAAGCTCGGCGCAGCGAAACGAATGCGCGCGCTGCCTAGAAAACGGCGCAGGCTGCGTGCTAGGCGGCAAGGTAGCCGTGGGTGCGGGCGAAAATTTTATTCTCGTAACGCCATATATCAAAGCCGCGATGGACAAGAAATTTAAAGAAGCGTGCCGCACCTTAAAAATCCCGTCGATAAACCGCGGATTTTTATTTGCCGCAGGCGCGAATCTTGCGCTATTTGAGGAGCTTTTATGAGCGTTTATTTTACCTCCGATCTACACTTCGGTCACGAGCTGGTGCTGAAAAAATATCCAAATTTTAGAAAAGGCGCGAACGTGGCCGAGATGGATGAAAATCTCATCGCCGCTTGGAATGCGCTCGTTACGCCCGAGGATCTCGTCTATAATCTCGGCGACGTCTCCTTTCACAAGGATTTTACGCACACTTGCGAGTTACTTCGCAGACTAAACGGGCGACATTTTTTGTTACTGGGCAACCACGACGGGCGGATCGCTGCGATGAAAAACGAACTGCTAAGCGGACGCAAGGCGGACGGCAATTTTATGTTTGAGCAGATCGTGGGATATGCCTTTGTGCGCCTATCGCATAAGAGAGCGGCTCTGTCTCACTACCCGATGATCGAGTGGGCAAACTGCCATTATGGCGCACTGATGCTCTACGGTCACCTGCACGCAGATATCGCTAAGGTTTCGGGCAGAGCGCTAAACGTAGGTTTTGATCTGCACGGCAAAATTTTAAGCGAGGACGAGGTGTGGTCGTATCTGAAAGATATCCCGCCCAAGGCCCATCACGCAAGCGAGCTAGAGGGCATTAGCGATAGCGACGACGTGGAGCAAAGGCGGATTTTGATAGAAAATTTTTTGCGTAAAATTAATCAGAGTTCGTAAAAAATAGAATTTGCGGCGCAAGACGGATCTTTGCGGCAAATGAGCTTAAATTTAAAAGCGAGTCGTTTAAATACTGATTATTTTATCTAGCCAAAATCCATTATGTAACGCGAGATAAAATTTAATAAAATGCGGCGCAAACAGGCAACTAAATCGCACCAAGCAAGCGCAATTGCAAAGATAAAATTTTAAAATTCTGCCTCGGTGCGGAGCGAAAAATTTGATCTAGCGGGCTTCTAGCATCACGATTTTGTTGATGTAATCGGCGAAATTTAGATTTATCAAATTTGTTTTGATGAAGATGCGCGTGAAAATCACATAACCGATCTCGTTGCTGAGCGTGCCGTCTGAGTAGATGAAAACATTGGTGAGAAACTCGCTATTTTCGGATTTGTAGAAGGTCTCAATCTGAAAATTCAAAAGCTCATAAAATAGCTCGTCCGCGTCGTTCATCGCGGCCTGCATCTCTTCGTCGATGCGCATTATGTCAGCATACAGCACGCGCTCTTGGTTAGCGACGACGAAACACGCGCGGTTATTAAATTTCAGCGCGAACATTGCCATATTTTCAAAATCGCTTTGATTTTTTAGCAAGAAGTATAAAATTTTAAATAAACTAGCGTGCGAGCTAAATTCTATTCCAAAAGTCTCATCCGCCGCCTGTGCACTTGCGCGAGGGAATTCCACTATGAAGCTATCATCGACTTTTTGATAAATGCTATTTTCTTTAATCATATAATCCTCGTTAAAATGCACTCTTTGATTTTCGTCGTCTATCAGTACGCAAGAGATTAAATTTTTATCACTCAGATCCGCAAAGCCCGCCAGCGAGGTAGCCAGATCATTTTCTTGCGCGATGGGAAAGCGATCGGATTTCTCATCCAAAATTCTTTTACCAAAGCCCAATTTTCTATAAAAAAACTCGCATGCGTCGGCACTTTTAGCGACGCCGAGGAATGATTTTGCTTTAAATAGTGCCATTTTTTCTCCTAAAATTGCAATTATACCGAAACACTATTATTTCAAACTAAAATTTAGCGTCCTGCTCGGCGCTTGCAAAAAGCAGTTGCCTGATCGCCTCTTTGCCCGCATCAAGGTCAAGCCCTGCCAAATTTAGCGGCGCGCTGAGGCTATAATTTATGCGCGAAAACAGCTTTGGCAATACCATCTCGTCCCAGCTACGAAATTTCCAAAAACTGCTCGCTTCGTAATTTAGCGCGTAAATATCTAAGCTTAGCCGCTGCGCAAGGATCACGGCTCCGTCCGCGACGCTGTGAAGGGGACCGCGCGGACCGTCGGGAGTGATGATGACGTCTGTGCCGTTTTTTATCTCCTTGATCGCGCCCATAAGTGCGCGCGCACCGCCTTTGAAACTGCTGCCGCGGATCGCACCGATGCCGAAATGCGAGATCACACGCGTGATTATCTCGCCGTCTTTATGATCGCTGATGATGACCTTAGCTCGCTTAGCATTGCCGAAATCCCGCAGCCACCAGCGCCTATAAGCAAAGCTCATCATCGCTAGCCTTCCGTGCCAAAACACGACGACGCAGGGCTTTTCGGGCAGTCTCGTGTGGGTAAATTTAACCCTGCACGTTAAAAAAATACACCAAATCAGGATAAAAATGAGATATTCGGCGATGCGGAAAAACAGCCGCTTTTTAAGCGATAACTTTTCCATAAAGCGCCATTCTGGCGGCATTTGTGATATGTACTCTGCGCGTTTTGCCTAACAGCTCCTCGCCGCCTTGCGCGCAGATTAGAAAATTTGAAAAGCTTCTACCGCACGCAGTGCCGCCCTCTCGCAGCTCCTCGAAATACACGTCGAAAATTTTATCTTTTTGCGCTCCTGCGATCTCGTCTAAAATTTTAGCGTGAGCGCTTTGTAGCCTGCTTAGCCTTTCGCTTGAAATTTCATCATCCAACGGCTTTAAGCTTGCCGCTGGCGTGAGCGGTCTAGGGCTAAATTTAAAGGAAAAAACCTGCTCAAATCTCACCGCTTCTAACACCTCCATCGTCTCGGCAAAATCCTCCTCGCTCTCGCTCGGATAGCCCACGATGATGTCGGTGCTGATCGCCACGCCCGGGCAGCTTTGGCGCAGTTTAAGCGCGCGGTCTAGATACCACTGCTTGGTATATCCGCGCTTCATATCGCGCAAAACCTTGCTCGAGCCGCTTTGCAAGGGCATATGCATCGATTTGCAAATTTTAGGATTATTGCAAAAAACGTCCAAAAATTTATCGTCCATATGCAGCGGATGCGGGCTAGTAAAGCGGATGCGCTCGATGCCCTCTATCTTGCTAAGCCGCACGAGCAAGTCACTGAAGTCGATTTTTTCGTGCGCATTAGAAAAGCGTTTGCCGTAGTTATTGACGTTTTGGCCGAGCAAAAATATCTCTTTGGCGCCGCGAGCTGCGGATCTTTCGGCTTCGCGCAAGATGATTTGAGCGGGGATCGAAATTTCATCGCCTCTAGTCTGCGGCACGATGCAGTAGGAGCACTTTTTGTCGCAGCCGATCATTATGTTTATGAAGGATTTATATGGCGAGCTCGCAAAATCTCCGAAGGCAAACTCGCTCTCGTCGTAGTTTATGTCCGTGCTGATAAATTTTGGCGTACGTACGGCTTGCGAAATTTTAGATACATTTCTGGCACCGAGTACGAAATCCACAAAAGGCGCGCGCTTAAAAATTTCTCCGCCCAGATGGCTTGCGGTGCAGCCGCAAACGCCGATTTTGGAGCCCTTTTTTCTAGCTTTATCGAATGCTCCGATCTCGCTAAAAAGCTTATGCACGGGCTTTTCGCGCACGGAGCAGGTATTTATTAAGATTAGATCCGCAATATTTACGTCGTCGGTAATCTCGTAATCTTGCTCTTTTAGCTGCGCGATAATATGCTCGCTATCGCGCACGTTCATCGCGCAACCTAGGGTCTGGATGAAGAGGAGTTTACTCAAAGGATATGCACCTCGTACATATACTCGTTTTCGTTCAGCCCGTATCGCACTATGCGCTGATACACGCTAAAACCCTTAGTGTCGAAAAAATCCACCAAAGCGGCTAAATCTTTTTGAGAATTTTCTCTATCCAGATAAAATATTTTTTGTCCGCTCTTTTCTACTTGGGCTTGCAAATCCTCGATCTTAACGCTTTTTGGCTTAGAAGCAAGCTCCGTTCTGGCAAGTTTTAGCTGCATGATCTATCCTTTCATTTATGTTTTAAACCCGCGAGTTTAGCGAAATTTAGATAATAATTCGTTTAAATAAAAATAAAGTCAAAATTCCATATAATACCGCACTTCAAAATTTAAAATCCAAAATTTAGTAGCACGAAATCAAATCTTAAGGAAAATTTATGGAAAAAATCACCGACATCATCGAGTCGATTGCAAATGAAAAGGGGCTTGAGCCCGCAGACGTCAAAGAGCGCGTCAAAACGGCGTTCATCCAGACCGCAAAAAGACTTTTCGGCGAGGAGCATCTTTACGACAGCGAAGTCGATCCGCAGACCAAACGCGTTAAGCTCTACCAAAAGGTCCACGTCGTCGCGGATGATGATGAGCGACTCGGCGATCACAACTTCATAGCGCTTAGCGAAGCCAAAAAAATAGGCGAAAATGCAGAGATCGGCGATGAGCTAAGCTACGAAATAAATATCGAAAATCTCGGTCGCACAGCTTCTGGCGTGCTGGCTAGAGAGCTAAATTTTCATATACAGCGGCTGCTTGAAGAGAAAATTTTTGAAAACTATAAAAGCAAGGTGGGCACCCTCACCCACGGCACGGTCACCAAGATCGATCACGACGGCACGACCTACGTAGAGATCGAGGATACAAAGGCTTTCATGCCGCAAAAAAACCGCATCAAGGGCGAGAATTTCAAAATCGGCGACGTGCTGCAAGCCGTCATCAAAAACGTAGCCATCGACAAATCTCACGGCATCAGGCTGGAACTTTCGCGCACCAGCCCAAAATTTCTAGAAGCCCTGCTCGCTGCCGAAGTCCCAGAGATCAAAGACGGCAGCGTCATCATTCAGGCTTGCGCGAGGATTCCGGGCAGGCGAGCCAAGATCGCGCTTAGCGCCGTCTCGCCAAACGTCGATCCGGTAGGCGCCACCGTCGGCAAAGGAGGCGCTCGAATCGACGCGGTGAGTAGATTTTTAAGCAAAAATTTGCAAGACGGAAGTGGCGGCGAGAGCATCGACGCGTTTGAATACTCCGCAAGCCCCGAAATTTTGATCACTCGCGCGATGGCGCCTGCGATCGTAAACTCGGTCAAAATAGCGCAGGATGGCAAGGCGATCGTCTATGTAAACCCAGATCAAAAAAGCAAAGCGATCGGCAAAAACGGCCTAAATATCCGACTCGCCTCGATGCTGTGCGGCTGCGAGATCGAGCTTATCGAAACCGGTTCGGCGAGCGAGAAAAAGGTCTCCACGGAGGAAGGTCTTAAAAATCTCGAAGCGCTTTTCGGCGAGCTGTAGAGCTCGCGCGCTTCGCTTTTTGAAATTTTGTAAGTTACGCTTTTTATAAAATTCTATTCTTTTAGGATTTTACGAATTGTAAATTTCGTCTTTTGAAAATTCTGCAGCAAAGCGGATTTTTGTTTTGCGCGTAGAATGTGCAAAATTTGAAGCGAGCGGTAATTTTGCGAATTCGGTAGCTAGCGAAATTTATAAAATTTTAATGCCCTGCGGAATTCTAATACGAAATTTTACGGAGTGCGGAATTTTAAAATTTAACATCAAAGCTAAATCTTGATCGGAATTTATGGCACGGAATTCTAGGCTCAATTCTATTCATGCGCTCGAATTGATGCGATATTTTAAATTTACACGACGCGCAAAATTCCAACCCAAGCTAGGTCGTACCTATCGCTCGTATAAAATTTCAACGTCGCCGTAATGCCAAAACGCCTTCGGCGCGAGGTATTCGCCGCCTAGGACAGCTAGGTTGAGTTCGAAATACTGCGGCGAAAATTCCGTTATTTTTGAAATTTCCTGCTCAAGTAGCGTCGTGCAGTATAGGTTCGCTTCGCCGCGAGGTCTTAGCGCAAAGCCCTCGCCGACGCGCTTAAGTAAAGAGGCGGCTAGGCGCGCCTTTTGTCCCTCGTTTAAAAATTTCATCCGCACCGCGCCAAAGTCTCGTGCATGCGCCAAAAACTCCCGCATCGAAACGGCCGCGACGCCCTCTCGCTCGCCCTCGCCCGTTACGGCGTGCACTACCAAAAGCGGGCGCTCGCGCACGATCATGCCTACGTGCGAGTATTTAAAATTCGTTGCGGTTGCGATTATGCGGCTGTCGGTGACGTCTCCTAGGCGAAAGACGAGATCGCCCGTGCGTAGATTTGATAAAATTTCATCCGGTACTCGCAGCGGCTCTCTGGCGACAGGCGCGCGCATTAGCGTCTAAAGCTCGCCGAATGCGCCTAGAGCGAAGATCAGGCAGACGAGAAGCTTTTTGGCTAAAGCGCAACCTTCCATTTGCCGTCTTTTTTGACGAGTTTAACGCTCTCGGTGCAGTTCGTGCCGTTTTTAAAAGACACGGCGACTTTCACGAGCGCCGATTTCTCGTCGCTATTTTGCAGCTCGCCCGAGACGCTCTTTAGCCCGCCGCGCTTGGAAGCCTCCTCCTTGCCGGCGCCTGCCATCTGCATCAGTTTGCCGTTTATCATCTGCATAGAGCCGTCGTCCGATCTGTCCTTATCGGGTATATCTATAGCATCCACCAAAGTCTTAGAATCGCCCTCGTATAGGGCTCTGATGAAGTCCTCGGCTACGCCTTTCGGGTCGCTGCTGCAGCCCGCTAAAACGAATATCACAATGAGCGCGAGTAGAAATTTTTTCATAAGCTCTCCTCGTAGAAACCTTAAGATTTTATATACGGACGATAAATATTTTTTAAATTCAGATCTTTCTGCTCGGGGGAATTTATATCGCGTTTGGATTTGCGAAAGGGGTATTCGGTCGTGCTTTTACTGAATTAAAATAGAATTTTGCATTCGGAGGAAAGCTCGTCTTGCCTCGATAAAATTTTATCTTGCCAAAGCGAAATTTTACTATGCTATCTGTGCACTGTGTCTTGCGGCACACCACTCAAACGGTGCCCAAACTCATTCGGTAACGCGCGAGGCGAGCTTTGCTTGTCGGAACTGAAATTTTAGCCGTATTTTGCGGTTAAAATTTTAAAATTTCAATGCCGCCTTCGTAGGATTGCTCGCTCGCGATTTAGCTTTTTGCTGCGACGCTCGCGAAATTATAAGGAAATTTTACCTAAATAGGGCTATAATTCAGCAATTTTTCTAAAGGAAAATCATGGAAACTTGGGCGACTTGGGCGCTTGCATCAGCACTCTTTGCGGCGCTGACCGCGATATTTGCAAAAATCGGACTCGAAGGGATCAACTCCCACTTTGCAACTTTTATCCGCACGATCATCATAGCCTTTTGCCTCGCCGCATTCCTACGCTACGCTAAAGCCTGGCAGCCGTTATCTAGTCTGAGCCCTCGCAACTGGGTATTTTTGATACTAAGCGGATTAGCTACGGGTGCATCGTGGCTAGCGTATTTCAAAGCCCTACAAATCGGCAAATCCTATCAAGTAGCACCGATCGATAAACTAAGCGTAGTGCTCGTTGTAATCATCGCCGTGATCTTTTTAGGCGAGCGCCCGAGTATTCGCGAATGGCTTGCGCTAGCACTCATCGGCGCGGGAGTGATGATGCTGGCGTTTAAATAGGGTGAATTTGCTTTAAATCTATCTCTTGTGGTCTTTTTAGCCACTACGCCATACGCTTTGTTGTAAAATAAACCCCCCTGCCGCTTCTGCAAAATTGCCGCCCTAAACCGCTATGATTTCTTATGGCTTGACATTTAGCCTACACGATTTCTAGGCATTGCCTGAAACGCGCCGGTAATCGGTTTGCCGATACCTTGCTGTAGTTAGGCGGTCTTTAGGGTAATTTTAGTTCTGCTTAAAAGCAGTGAGATTGAAATTTATGAGAAATCAAGAATTTACACCTTAAAATTCTAAAAAATATCGGCTCGTCGTACCATAAAATAAAATCGCATCCGCAAGTTTAAATCAAACTGTAAACTTCTAAATCTACAGTATAGTCGAGCAAGCTAATTACGCAAGATGCGAATTGAAATCTTGCACACTTCCATAGCTCCGCCTAAATTTATACGCTTGCTACCTAACTCTTGCATTCGCCGCAAGTGCTAGATCTGTAAAATAATAAGCTAAGGTCGGGAGAAATTTTACTCTCCCTTACCCTTCTTGCCCTTCTTACCTTTAGCCTTAGACGATCCCTCTTCTTTAGCT
>NZ_CALIIS010000172.1 GCF_938017705.1 uncultured Campylobacter sp. | reverse complement strand
AAATTCTTTAAATTTAACCGCTATCCGCGCTAAAGCCTCATCTAGCGTCGCAAGATTTTGCGCCGCTTTCATGCTTACCGCTCCGTTTGATGCCGCGACGGTGGAATTTTGCTCGGTCTTAAAATTCTGCAAGACCGCGCCGCATGGATTTGCGAGCGGCTTGTAAGTTACCGCCCTTAGCTCCCACCATGCTCCGCTTATAGCTATAGCAAACATTACGGGAGTGCTCGCGACTCCGATTAGGCGGTGAGTGCCGCGCATAAAATATATGGCCCGATCTAGCCTCAGCGAGAATAAGTTTTGCCAAAATTTTTTGTAGATAAAAAAGCCGCTAATGCCGATAAGTAGTGCGCTAAGCCCCACGATACCCGTAAAAATTCTACCGCCGCGACCTAAAAACAGCTCCGCGTGCAGTTTATTTATCGCGCCGATAAAGCCCTCATCTCGCGGCATGGGCGCGCCTTTAATCTCGCCGCTAAAGGCGTCCAGGTAAATTAGGGCTTGCTTTTGTAGCTTCTGCGAGGAAAGTCTGATTTTATCGGTCTTTGAAGCATCTTGCGCGATGCTCCAGCCCATGATCGCATACTCTTTAAATTTGGAATTTATCTCGGATTGCAGGGTACTAAATTTCATTCTAACGAGGAATTTCGCTATGCTTTCTTGTGTCCTAAACACCTTGTCTTTTAGCAAAACTTCATTGATCTGCTCCGCGTAAACTAAAACCGAGCCGCTTATAGAAATGATTATAAGGGGTATGCAAAATATCAAAGATAGCCACAAATGAAATTTGCGCGAGATTTTGTGAAAGGATTTAGACAAAATTTTCCTTTTTTTGAAAATTATTTTAATTAAGACGGCGTGATTTTAGTGAAAATTGTATTAAAGCATCTTGAAAGTCATTATAATTTTTTAGCTAAAATTTTACGGTGTAAAATTTGCTTGAATGATTTATCTATAGAAATTTTTAAAAGCTATTTTAAAATTTTAAGAGCCGAGCGAATATTAAAATTTTCGCGCACAGGAGAGTTTAAATTTAAAGCAAATTTCGGATTTTAAAATTTCAATATCACGCAGGGTCGTGTTTGGGTTGCAGGCGTGGACGATCAACGACTCAAGTGGCTTGCAAATTCCGCACTCGCCAAAAAAACTCTGCGTTGCAGCGATTTAAATCTTTTATCGCGAAATTTGCAATCACGCGATTAAAAGAATTTACCGATAAGCGCATATCCCCACAGCGCGGCGTTGAGAAATAGACTCATCATCACGGCGGTGCTTGCGGTGTCTTTGGCGCCCTTGGCTAGCGGGTGGATTTCGCTCGTGGCAAGATCGACCGCGCGCTCGACGGCGGAGTTTATGCATTCGGTTGTGAGCGTAAAGACCGCGCCGAAGATCAAAAATAGATTTAGCACCGCGCCGAAATTCCAAAAAAATAGCGATAGCAGAAGCGGGATAAACACGCAAAGCTCGAGCCTGAAGCTACGTTCGCTGCGCAGCATCTCGGCAAGACCCGCCATAGCGTAGCCCCAGTTGGCAAAAAATCGGTATTTGGGCTGATTGCGCATAATTTTCCTTTAAATTTAGTCAAAATTTCGTATAATCATACCAAAATTTTTGCGCCAAAGGCTAAATTTGAAACTGATTAGTTGGAACGTAAACGGGCTGCGCGCAGTACTCGGCAAAGACGGCTTTGCGTGGCTCGCGGAGCAAAACCCCGATTTTTTGGGCTTACAAGAGATCAAGGTGAGCGAAAAGGACGCCCCGAAAGGGCTTTACGAGCTAGGATTTTCTCAGATCGATCTAAATTCCGCCGCTCGCGCGGGATATTCGGGCGTGGCGAGCCTGGCGAAATTTAAAAGCGAGACGAGCAAGGCGCTGTTTTTCCCAGACGACGAAGGACGCGTGCTGCAGCACCGCTTCGGCGATGTTGTGCTTTTTAATATCTACTTTCCCAACGGACAAAAGGACGAGGCGCGGCTAGCCTACAAGATGGAATTTTACGCGAAATTCCTAGCCTACGCGCGCAGCCTCGCGGAGCAGGGGCTCGGGGTGATATTTTGCGGCGACGTAAATACCGCGCACCGAGAGATCGATCTTGCAAACCCCAAAGCAAACTCCAAAACCTCGGGCTTTTTGCCGATCGAGCGGGCGTGGCTCGATGAGGTGGAGGCGGCTGGATTCGTCGATACCTTTCGTGCCGTGCGCGGCGAGCTGCGGGACGCCTACTCGTGGTGGAGCTACCGCTTTAACGCGCGCGCAAAAAACGTAGGCTGGCGGATCGATTATTTTTTCATCTCGGCAAATTTGCGCTCGCGGCTAAAGGACGCTTTCATCCTAAGCGACGTGATGGGCAGCGACCACTGCCCTGTGGGTATCGAGATCGAAATTTAGCCGGGGTAAATTTCGCGGCGCGAGCTTTGATTTGCGCGGCTTGCGGATAAGGTGCGCGTAGCGGCGGCTAATGCGCGGATTTAAAGAGGCGGTGCGTAAACGCTGCGCGATAAAATTTTAAATTTAAGGAGAGAAAATGTTGAGCGATATCGAAATAGCAAATGCGGCGAAGCCGGATAAAATTTCAAACGTTGCGAAAAATTTGGGGCTTGGCGAGGATGAGATCGAGCTGTACGGCCACTACAAAGCCAAGCTAAACATCAAGCCGCGCTCGCGCGCTTCGAAGCTTATTTTGGTCACGGCGACCAATCCGACGCCGTTTGGCGAGGGCAAGACGACGACCTCTATCGGTCTAGCCGACGCGCTAAAGCGTCTAGGCAAAAGCGTCTGCCTTGCGCTGCGCGAGCCGTCGCTGGGGCCGGTTTTTGGTATCAAAGGCGGCGCCGCGGGCGGCGGATATTCGCAGCTGGTGCCGATGGACGATCTAAATTTGCACTTTAACGGCGATTTTCACGCGATCACCTCCGCAAACAATCTCATTTCGGCGGTCATCGACAACTCGCTGTATCAAGAAAACCCGCTAAAGATAGATAAAATTCTATGGAAGCGCTGCATGGATATGAACGACCGCGCGCTGCGCCACATCACCATAGGTCAGGGCGGACGCACCGACGGAGTAGAGCGTGAGGACGGCTTTAATATCACCGCGGCTAGCGAGATAATGGCGGTGCTGTGCCTCTCGAACGATCTTGCCGAGCTTAAGGAAAACATCGCAAACATCATGGTCGCCTACGATACGCAGGGAGAGCCGATATATGTGCGCGATCTGGGCTGCGCGGATGCCGTGGCGATCCTGCTAAAAGACGCGATGAAGCCAAATCTCATCCAGAGCCTTGAGCACACGCCCGCGCTTGTGCACGGAGGACCCTTCGCAAATATCGCGCACGGCTGCAACTCCATAATGGCGAGCAAGTTAGCTCTAAGTCTTGCCGATTACGCCGTGACGGAGGCGGGCTTTGGAAGCGAGCTCGGAGCTGAAAAATTTATCGACATCAAGTGCCGCCGCGCGGGCATCGCTCCGGACGCCGCGGTGCTGGTTAGCACGATCCGCTCGCTTAAATACAACGGCGGCGCGGATAAAGAAAGTATCGCGAGCTCTGATCTTGCCGCGCTTCAAAGAGGCATCGTAAATTTAGGCGGGCATATTGAAATTTTACAAAACTTCGGGCTAAATCCGGTCGTGGCGCTTAATCGCTTTAGCTTCGATAGCGACGGCGAGATCACTTTCGTGCGCGATTACTGCAAGCAGCGCGGCGTGCAGATGGCGATTTGCGAAAATTTCGCCAAAGGAGGCGAGGGCGCGCTTGAGCTAGCCCATCTCGTAGTAGATGAGTGCGAGCGCGCTAAGGAGCTGAAATTCGCCTACGAGCTTAGCGACGATACGGCGAGCAAGATCGAAAAGATCGCTACTAAAATTTACGGCGCGAGCGAGGTCGTTTTCGAGCCCGAGGCGCAAAAGGCGCTACAGCACATCAAGGCTTTGGGCCTTGAGCGGCTAAACGTCTGCATCGCCAAGACGCAGTATAGCTTCAGCGACGACGCCAAGGCACTCGGGCGCGCACGCGGCTTTAAACTCAGCGTCAAGGACCTTCAAATTCGCACGGGAGCGGGCTTCATCGTCGCCGTCTGCGGCAAGATAATGCTGATGCCGGGGCTGCCGAAGGTTCCTAACGCGCTAAATATGAGGATCACGGACGAAGGCGTTATAAGCGGGCTGGCGTGATTTGAAATTTTATTCGGCGCTCAAAACCAAAACCGAAAATTCCGCGCTTGGGCGGTAAAATTTAGCTGCGGGCTTCGGCGACGATAAATTTTGCTTGCAGGTTGCGACGAGTTTATCGCGCCCCAGTTTTAGTGCGTCATGGTTTTACTACGCTTGAGCTTTATCGTACCGGGTTTTAGCCAGTCGAATTTTGGTTAGTCGGATTGGTCGGATTTTAGCGCGACGAGCTCGTCCCGCGAAATTTTATTAAATTCTGCGTAAAATTCTACACAGAATTCGGCGCGAAACCCATGCAGGTTTGGCATTTGAGATTTTGCTCGCGAAATTCCGCGCAAAAACCAAGCGCGAGATCTTAAACCTAGCCGGCCGCGAGCTTGCGAGCTCATCGCGGCGAGATTTAAAATTTCATAACGCGTGGGCTCGTCGTGAAATTTAAAATTTCACGCGGCCGCGCACAGTGTCATGTGTCGCTACGAGATTCTAAATTTCATGTCGAGCGCACCGTGAAATTAATCCGTCAGTCGCGCAGCAGATCGCCGCATGATCTAAAATTCGCGCTTGCGCCGCGACATGCACCGCCGCGAGTTGAATTACGCGGCATCGCAAGCTAAATTTTACGCTCGTACGATCAGTCATGTTGGTAGAGGTTTGCAGAGCCTAGATTAAATTTTACACACCGCCGTGCAGCGCCTGCAGTGGGTGCGGATTCTTTATCTGTTCTGTTTGAAAATGCACGGCAGATATAAACCGTGCGGCAGTAGAGCTAAATTCTACGAGTCGATGCGTCGCGGTATGAAATTCTATGCCGAAGCTGCCCACTGCGACTAAATTTGTGCGACGACTATATGCCGCTGCACGCTTGTAAATTAAATTGCACTTTATGCACCCGTCGCCTGATTGTCGCGCGGGATTGAAATTTGCGCGCCGCTTATCGCAGAATTTTAGGCCGCTGCACGCCGCGCCATAGCTGTCGTGAAATTTTAAATTTCATGCTGTGTGTACGTACGAGCTAGCCGTGAAATTTAAAATTTATGCAGGCGTGAAATTTGCTTCGCGTTACGCTGTGTCGTACATCGTCGCGAGCCAAATTATGTGCTGCTGCGGAATTAAAGCTTGCATGCCCGCTGCTACCGCTCGGGCGCCGCATGCTTGGCGGCTCCGTTTTGCGATCCGTTCGCGCCGTATTTGTTGCGGTTAGTTACGCACGTCGCCGCGCCGCAGTGCGAGATTTTGCGTCGAGCTCTATTTTAGAGTTTTGATTTGCAGCGAGATTTTACGGCGCGCAATGGCGCTAAATTCCATCCTGCGTGAGATTTTGGAATTTTAAAATTCCCTTTCGCGGTATAATTATATGAAATGCTAAAATTTGCGGGATCTTAATAAAGGAATTTTAAAATTTATGCGGCGCGGCTTTGTGACGCGCCCGCAAGAAAGGAGCGATCATGGACAAGCTGGATAAAGAGGAGCTTGCAGAGGCGTTTGTTGCTAGACTCAAAGCTTTAGCGCGTAGCGGTGGCGCCGATCTGCGCGAGCTTGATCGTGAGTTTTACGGATTTAGCGTGCGACTTGGCGTGCGTTACGACTTCGCCGGCAAGTTTAGCGTCTCGCAGATAAGCGGCGGCGAGCGCGCTCAGCTGCATTTCGCTGACGTCGCGCAGTTTGAGGCTCATGCGCGCGAGTGCCTACGCGCGGCAAGCACTGATGCGGAGCTAAGCGAGACCTTTATGCTACGCCTGCGTGCAGACCCCCAAAAAGCCGCTACGAATGCGGATCAAATCATAAAATTCTACGATTTTAGGCCCTTTAGCGTTCAGCTGCGTTGCGAGCATTGCAGCGGATCTGGTAGGAGACGCTGCAAAGCCTGCGAAGGCACAGGCAAGGCGCCGTGCGCTAACTGCGGCGGGCGCGGACGCTTGATCTGCCCCGATTGCAAGGGCACCGGCGGCTATAGCCGTGCGGCATTAAGCTCTACGGATACTCATGCGCGCGGTCTTTCTGGAGGCGACTCTGCAGGCCCTGCGTCAAATTCTATGGGCTATCGCTTCATTCCCTGCGCTAACTGCGGCGGTAACGGCTCGTGCATTTGCCCTGCTTGTGGCGGTGCGGGTAGATTGCGTTGCGAAAAGTGCGGCGGTGCGGGCGATTTTCGCTGCGAGCACTGCGATGGGCGTGGGTATTTCACTCGCACCGGCAAAGTATCCGTTTATGCCCGTCCGAGCCTCAGCATAGGTGCTAGTTCGCAGGTTTTCGGGCGTGAGCTGCTGGAGTTTTTATGCAGCAAGGGCGTAGGTTTTGCAGCGCGCAGACTTTTGTTACGTCTAAGCTCGCTACGAGCGGTGCAGGGCGGCTGCGAAGCAGTATTTAGCGCGGAGGAGGAGTTTTTGCGCTTGAGTTTTACCGTCTGCGGCAAGGCTTACGATGCGGCGTGCTTCGGCGGCGTGACATTCGTAAGACCTAATTTTTTGGACGAAGTTTTTGCGCCGGAGCTTGCGGCGGTGCGCAGCGCATCCGCTAGGCTAGGGCGGGACGATGCGCAAAGCCTTTTTGCGCTATTTCGCGCAAAGCCCGCGCTGGATGCGGCGATGCGCCTAGCTAGTGCTAAGCTGCGCGGCGAGACGCTAAATCTCGAGCAGTTGCGCGGCGCGGACGGGCATTTTAACTTTGCAAATTTTGCCCGCAGCGCGGCTGATCGCGACGCTTTGAGCCTTGCAAAAGACGCTTCTCGCAAAGAAAATCTCGAGGGCGGCGCGAGCGTAAAATTTGCGGGCATGAAATTCGCGAGCGCTTCAGCAAATTCTATGGGCGCGGAAGATAATCGCTTGGGGTTGCGCGGAGAGCAAGGCAGGTTCGCAGGAGGAGTGAGCGGTGGCATAAAATTTGCCGGGGCGGATCTTTCGGGAGAGAATTCTGCCAGCGATTTTGATGCTAGGCAGCAAAGCAGCGAAGCTCTCGCGCAGAATGGACCTAATTTTGCAGGCTCGCAAGAGGACTTAAGCGACACTTCTGATCGCGCCGCGGAGGATCTTTGCGAATTACACAGTGAGGGAGATTACCGAGATTTAAGTATTTTAAATGCTCAAAATTCCACAAATTCCATAGACTCCGCCGCAATAAATTCCGCAAATTCCGAAAATCTTGCCGCTGCAAAATTTAAAAATCGCGCGAATACGCAAAGCCTTGCCGCGTCAAATTCTAAAATTTCGCCCTTTGCGCGATTAAAGAAATTCTTTTTCCCGCGTTCTTTGCGCGAGGATTGCGCGCAGAGTTTTGCCGCGGCGATTATGCGCGTTTGCGAGGGCTTTATTTCGCAGCAATGTGCTCGCGATTTGGGCAGCGCGATGGCTAGGGCATTTGGCGTGCTAAGCCCACGCTATGACCGCACGACGTGGTGCATAGGCGGAGGCACGCTCATCGCGGCGGCTGCGCTGGCGTGCGAGGGCTGCTTCGAGATGATCTTTGCGGAGCATTATTTTTTGGCACTTGCGTGCGGCGTGGTAATCGCTGCTGCGGGGATGTTAGGCGGTGTGGCGCTATGGCTGGCAAGCGCAGTGCGGTGCGCCGTAAAAGCTCGTAAAATTCCGCGAGAGTATCGCTACGGCAGGGGCGGCGCGGCGTTTGCTCGCTTTTGCAAAGCTCTGCTCTGCGCCATTTTGGCTAGCGCAATCTACGGAGGCGCGGCAAATACGGGCTACGTGCCGAAAACCGGCGCAGCAGGGCTGCTGCGAGGGTGGATGCCTGCATTTTTTGAGGACGAAAATTCCGCTTCCGCGAGTGATGGCGTAAATTCTGTAGACGAAAATTCTACGAGTGCAAGCTCTAACGGCTCAGAAAGCTCTGCTTCAAATTCCGCTTCCAGGGCGACTAAGGATTCCGCTGCGATGCAAAAGGATAAAATTTTATATATCCAAAAAAGCATCGGAGCCAAGCAGGACGGGATTTTCGGCGCACGCACGCTAAAAAAGGCGAGGGAGGTTTTGGATCAAAATTTAAGCAGCGTCGATGAAATTTACGAGGCGCTAAAAAGCAAAGAGCAGGCGACGATAAATCTACGCCCAGATGATAAATCCACGCCCTAGCTTGGCGAGCAATCTTAAAAACCACAAAGGACGAAAATGAAAAATAAAATTTTAATTCTAGCGCTCGCTGCGGCGCTTTCCGCAAATTTCGCGCTTGCCGAAAATTTTGAAATCACCGCAGACGATATAAGCTGGGCTACAAAATCCTGCGATAAGGGCGATATAAAGTCGTGCGGGGCGTTGGCGCAAATTTACAATTATGGCTGGGGCGTGCCGCAAGATCTGCTAAAGGCTGCGCCGTTATACGTCAAAGCTTGCAAAGGCGGCGATGTGGAGTCGTGCGTAAATTTAGGCATTTTGTATCAAAGCGGGGAGGGGATGCCGCGCGATGAGGCGAAGGCGGCGGAGCTGTTTGACAAAGCCTGCGATGACGGGCACGCGATAGGCTGCAGTAACGCGGGCTCTGCGTATATGGGAGGCAGAGGCGTGCGCAAAGACGTTATAAAGGGCGTAGGTTACTATGTGCGCGGTTGCGATATGGATATCACGGATAGCTGGGCTGCGTGCTTAAATTTAGCGCGTCTTTACGAGGGCGCAGATAATGCAAAAGCCGCGCAGTACTACAAAAAGGCCTGCGAGCTGGGCAGCAAGGATAGATTTATGAGCTCAGTAGCGGAGCATGAGCAGATATGGAAAAGCTCATGCGAAAGCTACGAGAGGCTTAAATAGCCCGCAAATCTATGCATTGAAGCAGACTCTCGCGCTCGCCGTGGCTACGGAGCAAGAACTCTAGCGGATTTCGCATAAATAGCGCAAATCTAAATATCAAGTATCCTGTAGGAGCGGAAACATAACGGCGCAAGCTCTTAGCGGGCTCGTATTTTAGGAGGTAAGACCATGACGCTAGCGCTGATCCGCCATGTTACGCCGCTGATCAATCGCGGCGTATGCGACGCCGCAGAAGCGGCACGGCGCGCGATCCTGTATGACACTACGAAAAGCTTAGCTTTGTGGCAAACCGACAAATTTAAAAGTAGCGCCGCATACGAAAAGCTCGCCCGTATAAGCCGAGTATATTCCTCGCCGCTGCCGCGCGAGACGGCGCTAAATTTTAACCTTCTCCCACGGCTCAATCCCGCCTGCAACCTCCTCAAAAACGCCTGCGATTTCTATATTTTTTACACCTAAATTTCGCTCGTAAGCCTTGATATCGCGCGATTTTAGCTTCTCTTGTAAAAAGGCGAATTCATACTCGATCTGCCCGCGAGAGACGGCTATTTTGGCTAAATTTCGCTCGTCAAATTCGCCCACCTTCGCTACGTCAAATTTATACCCGCGAGCGCAGGCCTGCGTGTAAACCCCCGCCAAATACGCATTTATCGCCTCTAGCGCGTTTTCATGCGCGTAAAAGCGGTCAAGCTGCGGGTGATTTTTGTAGCCTTTAGTAAGCCCAGCCAGCACGTTTTTAGCTAGCAGCGCCTCGCGCCAAAGTGTGATTAGCCCCTTTGCGTCGAGATATTTAAAGTTTATCGTCCAAAGCCTCATTTTCGCCTTTCGTTAAATTTCGTAGTCAAATTCGGCGCGCTTTGCGCCACAGCCTGAGCGGCGATAAATTCGCGCCTTAAATTTGGCCGCGCCCTAGATTAGAGGCTAAATTTTATCTCACCGCACCTTTAAATTTGCCCGCTCATTGCAGCTTGCCTCTGCATAGCACAGCGATCTTTTCTACGACCTCGCCGCCGCTAACGAGGTAGGCGAACTCGTGTAAATTTACGACGGGGCAGATGTGGTTCGGATAAATTTCGAGCCGATCGCCCACGCGCACGGCGTCTCGCAGCGCTCTGTCGTAGATGATCGCATGCTCGTCGTAAACGCCATTTATCCACACATCCGTGCCCTTTATGCGCCCGAGCCCGGGCGTGGCGGTGAAGCCCTCGGTGCGCCTTTGCTGCGTGAGCCCCTTGGCACCGACGTCGGTGATGATGCGATCTGCCGTAGGCCTGCTGATGACGGTCATAAGGATACTAGCCGCATTCATCGAATAATCGCCGTACGCCTGCGCCTGCGAGGCGTCCATAAAGATATAGGTGCCCGGGCGGATCTCGGTGACGCCTTTTAAAATTTCAAAATCATTTATGAGCGAGGGCGTCGAGCCGATACTAACGACGCGTGCGGGCAGAGCCAGCTCGCGCGCTATATCCGCAAACTCCAGCGTGCGGCGCTGAGCGGCTAGATGGATGCGCTCGCATTCGCTTTTGCAGACGGCCTTGTAGGAGTGGCCGTCGTGGGAGAACACGCCGCGGAATTCGATATTTTTGCAGCCTTTTATAAATTTTATAAACGCCGCAAAATCATGCTTTTCTACAAAGCCCGAGCGGTTTTCGCCCACTTCGATCTCGGCAAGCACGCAGGCCTTCGTGCCACTGCGCTCAAAGGCGCACTCTATCAGGCGCGCCTGCTCTATGCTATCCGCGCCGAAGCTTAAGTTTACCCCCGCGCGCAAAAGCGCGATGATGCGCTGAAATTTCAGCTCGCCCACGATCTCGTTTGCGATAAATATATCTTTTAGCCCGTTTGCCGCCATGATCTCGGCCTCGCCCGTTTTGGCGACCGTGATGCCTGCAGCGCCGATGCTTTTTTGCAGCTTCGCGAAATATGGCATTTTGTGCGTTTTGGTGTGCGGGCGCAGGCTCACGCCCGCGGCATCCGCATAGCTTTGCATCTTTTGCAGGTTGCGAAGCACGATCTCTTGCTCGATCAGCAGCGCCGGCGTGTCGATCTCTGATATCCTCATAAGCTTCCTCCTAGTTAAATTTACGAAATTTTAATGCGTCCGCGCTTTAGTAGCTGCGCCCGTTTTGCAGCGCCTAAATTTTAAAATTTAGCGCCGCTTGCGAAGGGCAAAATTTATCTATCGCCTGCAAAAAACGGAATTTGCGCGCTTCTCGCAAAATATGGAATTTGCGCGCCGTAAATTTGTCGCTGCTTGCGAAACAATGGCTTACTCGCTGCAAATCGGCGCCCTTCGCGAAGCATTTAAATTTGGCGAGCAAATTTATATTTTCGCGCCGCACGTTTTTGCACCGCCGCCCGCGTTTTTTGCTAAAGCTCATTTTGCGCTACCGTCTGTGTTTTTGCGCTGAATATTTAGCGCGAAAGCTCGTTTTAACGGCGGCGCTTCATTTTCTAGCGCGCCTCGCCTCGAGATTTGCTATTTTTTATCCTGAAGTACCTTGTCGCGCCATTTCGAGTTTGCTTTATTATCGGTCGCTACGTCTTTGGATATCTCGGCTGCCGCTTCGAAATTTTTACTTACACCCTCTTTGGAATTCTCGTATTTTAGGGCATTTTCGCTTTTGATGCCGATGCTTTGCGCCTCACTCGCGGCGTCGATATTAGCGCCTAAAAAGATAAACTCCCAGTCGTATTTTTCCTGCTTGTCGCTAATCATCTTTTTGATCTGCGCTTTGGAGTATTCGCGGCTCGAGTTCTCCTGTCCGTCGGTGATGATGACGAAAAGCACGCGATTGTTTTTGGCATAGATGTCGGGCACTCGCTCGATACGCGTTATCGTGCTGCCGACGGCGTCCAGTAGCGCGGTGTTGCCGCCGGCGTAGTACTCCTTGGACGTTAGGTTTTCGACCTTCTTAAGCGGCGTGCGATCATGGATGACATTAAATTTCGTATCAAAAAGCACGGTCGTGACGCTGGCGTCGATGCCCTCTTTACGCTCCTTTTCTATCATCGAGTTAAATCCGCCGATCGTATCGCTCTCAAGCCCACTCATCGAGCCTGATTTGTCTAAGATCAGCACCAATTCCAGGTGATTTACGCCGTCTTTATGATCGGGCGGTGTGGCGAGCTCTACACTTTTGGCAAACAATATGCCCGCAAGCGCGGCAACAAGAAGGATGATTTTTTTCATAGGGGCTCCTTTGTTAAAATTTCGTTATTTTACTATTGTATCGCTTAAGTGATGAAATTTATCGCAAAACTTCGCCGCTCAGCTCCGTTTCGTAAAATTTTAAGACGGAATTTCGTCGTGGAATTTTAACGTATTCTTGCGCGCGGCGCCGCAAATTTCGGCGCGACATAGAATTCTGCATGGCGCGGAATTTCGCTGTGGAATTTTAAAGGAGTAGAATTTTATGCAGCGTGGGATTTTACGACGCAAAATTCCACGCGGCATGGAATTTATGGAATTTGCGGCGCCGCAAAATCAAACGTCTGCGGATCTGCTCCGTTTCGCGCTAAGGTAGCTTCCGATCTCGCTTATCAAAACGCCCGCGAGGATGAGTACCGCGCCTAAAATTTGCATCGCGCTTAGCCTCTCGCCGCCCACGAATACGCCCATAATGCCCGCCGTTACGGGCTCAAGCGTGAAAAACAGAGCGGTTTTGACGGGCGTCGTGTATTTTTGCATCAAAGCCTGCGCAAAAAAGCCAAAAACCGTTCCCAGTAGGCAGATCACCGCCATCGCGACGAAAAAGCTTCTATCCATCACCGGCACGATGCTGACTCTTTCAAAAAAGATCGTCGCAAAGCAGCAAAGCGCGCTTAGGCAGAGGATCTGTACGTAGGCGATGCCCGCTACGTCGCAGCTTTGAACGAAGCGGTTGGTCAGCACGATGTGAAACGAATACGCGCACGCGCAGACTAGCGCCAGCGCTTCGCCCTTGCCCAGGCCTAGCTGCGTGTCGCCGATGAGATAGAGCCCAGCGATCGCAAGCGCGATGCCCGCGTAGGCGTAGGAGTAAATTTTATGCCTAAACAGCGCCGCGGCGATGAAGGGTACGAGCGCGACGTTTAGGCCGATGATGAACGCCACGGAGGAGCTTTGCGCAAATTTAAAGGCGAAGGTCTGCGACGTAAAGCCCGCGAATAAAAACAGGCTAAGCGCCGCGCCGTGCTTGATCTCGCGCGAAGTTATGGCTTTGAGCTTCGGGAAAAATATCGCGCCTGCGATGATGCTCGCGGCGAAAAAGCGCCAAAATAGTAGCACGAAGACGTTGTTGCTCGCAAGCGCCTGCGAGGTGGGCAGATACCCGAGCCCAAAAGCGATCGCCACGAAGACCATTCCGATGTCGGCTCTAAATTCCAAACTTTTATTCATCTGCGTCCTTTTTGAAAATTTAAAGTCGTAATTTTACGAAATTTTAGGTAAAAAATAGGCTAAATTTTGGCGGAGCGATTTGGAATTTTGGTTTTTAAGATCGCGAGTTAAATTTTAAGCGTCCGGCTCGTTTTAAGCTTTCGGCTCGTCTTTTTAGGCTAGCGTTGGGCTCATTTTTTTGGGCTTGCGCGCACTCGTTCGCGCGAACATTGCGTCGTTTCGCTACGCGTAAATTTTACGGCTACTACTCGCGCGATCATTACACTGCTTCGCCGCAACTTGTCATAAATTTTCACAGCTATTGCTCGCGCGTGGCTAAATTTAAAATTTAATCGCCCGCTCCCTCTTTGTCGTTTTTTAGAATTTCTATGTTTGCGCGCTCATTCGCGCCTTTTAAGCTTATAGTTTTTTTGAGCGCGGATTTGAGGGGAGCCTTCGCCTCTTTTGATTTTATCATCTTATAGCTCCTCTTTCTTATCTCTGCTTCGATAAATTTTATATCTTGCTGTGCGTATGGGAATGAGAGCGTGAAATTTTTGCCACTTTGCCCGTCTTTTATTTTTAAAATCGGCATCTCGCCCCTCATCCCTTTTTCCATAAGGGCATTTTCTATATCGATCTTTGTGCTAAATTTAAACGGCAAACATTCCCATTCTCTCCTTATGCTGCGGCTGTCTATGATGACCCCTTTTTCGGTTAATAGCCATAGGGATATAAGTATCAAAACAATGCCCATCGCGATCACAAGTGCGGTCTCGCCGCCACTTCTGTGCAAGAAGCCGTCTATACATAAAGGGTCGTTTGCGTCAAAGCATGTAACTTTACCTTTACCTTTTATCCTTTTTATCCAGGGCTCGTCAAACGCCACTATCGATCCCCAAGATAAAAGGAATATGACGAGCGTAAATTTGGCTACAGGGCTAGGCGGTATGAGCCAGGCGCCATTTTGCACGGTTTTATAAGAAGCGTTGCTTTTAAACAGAAAGTTTTTTAAACCGCAAAGTACAAATAGCACTACATTTGCAAAAAGCACAAAATACAAAAGCCTCATGCAGCTCCTTTCATTTTGGATATTTTACGACGATATATTTAAATTTAGGCGTTTCGCTCGGCTGCTTCGGCTTTTGAAATTTCAGCTAGCTTTTCTAATATAAAATTTTGCAAAAAATCTATATCTTTTCGTGCATACAAAAATCCCGCCCCGAATTTAACGCCGCTAATTTTGCCTCGTATGCTGATTATTTTTACGCCTCTTATAAACCCTACGGCGTAGCTCATCTCGTCAAAGTTTATCCTTTCCGTATGTTTAAACGGCAAAACCTCCCATTCTTTGCAGATGCCGCTTTTATCTATTCTAATTCCTTTTTGAATTAGCACGACAAAAGAAAAAATTATGGCGCAGACAGATATGATTTTGCCGAGTATTAGCCTGGGTTTGCTTATTTGCAGATATCCGTCTATGCATCTGGGATCGCCTTCTTCAAAGCATCTTAAATTTATGCCTGCCGCTTTGTACTCTTGCGAGCAAATTTTATCGTGGGTATAAAAGCAGGGTATCGGCTCGCCGTTGTGTTTTGCTACGTGCGGGCTGGATAGAGTGACTACACCGAAGCTTAGGCATATTATAAACATAGGTATTTTTAAAAGCGGATCGGTTGGGATAAATAATGTCCCGCGATAGACGGTTTTATACGATCTGTTTGTCTGAAGCAATGAAACAAGAAGGCAAAAGCCTATCGTAACATAAAGGATTATCGTAGCAAACTCGGTTATACTTTGCGACATAATAATGACCTTGTTTCTTTTGGATTACGCAAGCTCGCGTCTTTAGCAATTTTAGCGCAAAATTTCTAAATTTACGAGATTTTGATTGCACTTTTTATAAATTTGAGATTAGAATTTTATCTCACCGGCGTTATTTTGCCGCGCAAAAGGCGGATTAAATTTTTAGCTTTTAGATCTTGCAGCACGTGGTTTATGACGTTGCGCGAGGTACCTAGGCGCTCTTGTGATATCATAACACGCCTTAAAATTTCGCGGTCTAAATCTTAATGATAATTATCTAAATATTTAAAATCGCATAATATAATTGCGAACCTCAATCAAATAAAGATTAAATTTATCTCGCAAGGATCTGCAATGAGCTCGCTTTTGAAGCGCAATAAAATTTTGTTTAACGTCCATTTGATTTTATCGATCGTTTTTTCTATCCCGCTGCTTATCATTGGCGTTACGGGCGCGATTTTGTCGTATCAGCACGAGCTTGAGGCGCTAATAAACGCGGGCTCTAAAAAGGTCGAAAAGACGGGCGAAATGCAAAGCGTGGAGAAAATTTTACAAAGCTTTAGCGAGCAAACGGGCGTTAAACAGCCCGTAAGGCTCGTCGTGCCGAAAAGCGATGACGAAGCCTTCGTTGTTTACGCAAGCAGAAGCGATGCGTATCTGATCAATCCGTATACCGCGCAAATCATCGGCAAGGACCGCGGCACGGGCTTTGTGCTAACAGTGATGTCGCTGCACCGAAATTTAGGCTTAGCGCTAAGCGGCAACAAAACTGCGGGCGAGATCGGCAAACAGATCGTAGGCGCGAGCGCCACAGCGATGATACTGCTTGTAATAAGTGGCGTCTGGCTGCATTTCCCAAGGCTTAGGCGTAAATTTATCGAGGCGATAAAGCCGAATTTTAAACTCAAAAAATACGCTCTTTTTTATAACCTACACACAAGCCTAGGCTCGCTAAGTGCGGTGATTTACCTGCTTATCTGCTTAACCGGGCTGAACTGGTCGTATAGCTGGTATAACGATGCTGTGATGAAGCTTTTCGTAAGCTCGCAAAATTTACCGCAAGCCGGAGCGCAGGGCGGGCATGCACATAATGATCGCGCCGCCGCGCCTGCAAAAGAGGGAGGCAAAAAGGGTGCAGAGTATAAATTTAGCGACGCGCAGAGGGCTTATGAGATATTCAGATCAAGCGGCATAGAGTATAAGGAATTTACCCTAATGCTCGCGGCGGCAGATAAGATCGACGTCAGGTATTACGAGCCCGATGCGCCCGCTACCGCGCGCCCAAAAGACGCGAGCGTCGATCTAAAAGTGGACAAAATCGCGAAGCAGAAGCAGACGGAAGGCATCACCGCGAGCGACGTCAAAAACGCGAACTATCAGCTCCACACGGGGTATTTTTTCGGACTCGCGGGTAAAATTTTATGGTCGCTCGTCTCGCTTTGCATGGCGTTTTTTATCTTCAGCGGCTTTTATATGACGGCAAAAAGGGCGTTTAAGCCAGAAAAGCCCAGCTAAATTTTACCCTCTCGGCAAGAGGTGC
>NZ_CALIIS010000171.1 GCF_938017705.1 uncultured Campylobacter sp. | reverse complement strand
AATCATATCGTTTTGATTCATTCGGTAGCTAATGAACTGCTGATACCTAAGACGATTAGTAAGTTTCAATTCCCAGCGGGATGGAATTCTACTTTCCAGAAGCTACAATAAATTTTGGATTTTCAATAAGTTTCAATTCCCAACGGGATGGAATTCTACCTATAAAGCTTGGTATTACATTTGACGAGGAAGAGTTTCAATTCCCAACGGGATGGAATTCTACCTTAGGCGTGGTAATCGCTCTGCTTCTATGCGCTATGTTTCAATTCCCAACGGGATGGAATTCTACCTTTTGTCGTCATTTTGTATCCTTTTATATTACAGTTTCAATTCCCAACGGGATGGAATTCTACCGTATCATTGATGAAGTGCTGCTGCATACACCCGGGTTTCAATTCCCAACGGGATGGAATTCTACTCAAAGCAAATTTTATAGGTGCGCAATCCCCATTGTTTCAATTCCCAACGGGATGGAATTCTACGCTCGGTGTCTATGTCATAGCCTGCCCGCTTTGCGTTTCAATTCCCAACGGGATGGAATTCTACTGGGTAGCGGCACGACTGCGGTAGCTTGCAAGGAGCGTTTCAATTCCCAACGGGATGGAATTCTACAGCACGAATTTTGCCATTTTTCTAGGTAGAAAGTGTTAGGAGTATATATTTTTATGCCTTAAAATGGACTAAATTTAAAAAAGCTCCCGATTGCTCAATGCCCAAAATTAGGCATTTCAGAATCTTAAAAGCAACTTTATCGCTATCTATATGTATCGTGAGTGCAAATGTTAAAATCTAAATATAAAGATATTCAAAAATCGAAGTGTGAATAATAAAAAGCTGAAATTTTAAAAACATATGTGTTTTTAAAGCCAATTCTTTCGCCGTTCCGTGCTTCAGATCAAATTTATTTCAAAAGCACATGCATTTTAAGAGAGCGTAATCTATAGGCGTAAGTGATTCTAGTTAAGATTTCAAAAACATAAATTTAAACTTGAAGGCCCAGCCCTACCGCCATACCAACCCCTCGTAAGGCACGCCTTCACAGACGTATTTTTTAATCTGATTGGCCTCGCGACGGATGATTTGACGCCAGGTTAGGCTCTGTCCCGCTACGTTCGCGCAAGATGCTAGTTTCTCAATCATTTTTAGCTCGATTTTTTGCACCGCTTCTCGACCAAATCGAATACGCCCCGCGTCCGTTTCAAAATCTTTTGCCGTAATCTCACGCTTATTTAACATTCCAAAAATTAATCTATCGCCTAAAATAGGCTTAAAAATCTCTGCAAGATCAAGATGCAGACTTAGCGCACGGTAGTTTGGCTCGTGTAAAAAGCCGATGCGCGGATCAAGCTCGGTTTTGTAAATTTCGCTGAGGCAGATGTTATAAATGCGCGTATTTACATAGCTAATGAGGGCATTAATTTTATCCGCCGGCGGGCGTTTGGAACGCGTCGTAAATTTAAAACTGCGCTGATCCTCGATGATTTCGTTCCAGGCTGCGAAATACTGCTTGGCAAAGCCGCCTTCCACCGCCATTACCGCTGCTATGTCACAGACGCGCGCTAGGGCATCCAGATGTGGCGCAGTATCGAGCGAGACGCCGTAAACCTTGCAATTAATGGCTGCATTTAAGATGCGAGCGCGAGTAATCTCGCGAGCGATAAAAAGGCGCTTAGAAAGATCGTCAAAAGCCCGCAGCTGCGCCAAAAGCACAAAGCCGCTTTTATTTACAGAATTTGAAGTATTAGGGAAAAAACTGCCGCGAAAGCTCTGATAGGCGCTAAAAATATGCAGCAAAACGTTATTATCTGCCAAAAACGCCATAGCATAGGTATCAAGCTCCACTCGCGCCAAAATATAAATTTCATCAATTGCGTTAATCGGCAAAATTTTACTAGTTAAAATTCCGCCCTCGTCGTTAAATTTATCGAAGTATAGATTATTATCTTTGCGGCGCAATCGGCCTGGGCTCAAAATAAAATGCGTGCGATCCGATTTTTGCATACTTTATCCTTAAATTTTAGCTGAATATTGCCTCGTTTTTATCGCACCCGATGACTAGGCGCTGTGAATATTTGAGCGAATTAAAAGTATAAATTACTACCGAATCAAGCTTGCTAGAGCATTCTTTTTGCAAAATCGTCATTAATTTTTTAAGATCGCTCGCTCTGATTTCACCCTCAAAAACACTGAATTGCACGCGAGGCAGAAACTTCTCGACCGCCTTGCGGACGCGTACAGCGTTATTTTTCTCCTTTTCGTCGCTGCTTGAAATATCGTAAAACAAAATAGCGTACATCCTATCTCCTAAATGCAATAATCACGATAAGCGCAACTCTCGCAAATCTTTTGCGGGCTAAATTTAGGCGGCTTTGGCTCGTTTACAAGGGCGGCGATGCTGTTTAGAATTGTTTCGATTTTATTGAAATTTTCGGCGTTATCCTCAATGGCTATGACGGTTTTGCCGCTAATTAGCTTGCCTTTCACCTCTTTTAAATTTAAGCCTGTTTTTAAAAGATAGATATAAAAAAGTAGCTGCATCTTGCCTGCTTCTGGATTTTTTAGGCTCTTTTTATATTCAGTGATGAGATAATGTCCGCGCTGCTTGGAAAGCTTGTCGAATTTCAAATTTGAAAATGCAAAGTCCTGCAAATCGTTCTCTTTGATATCCGCTAGCGCCTTGCCCATCAGCATGTTTTCATCTTCCTGATTGGCGTGAATATTGTGTGCGTAAAGCCACGCCTCGCGCTTACAGGTGACGTAATAATTCACAAGCGTGCCGGTGATTTGGTCCTTGTAAAACATTAGTCGAAAAACTCATTCTTGAGATTTAAGGCGATGTCCTTTTTAATCCCGAAATTATTATTGTACGAAGTATCGCCGAATGGTAAATAATAGACATCTTTTAGCCCATCAATACGCTTTATATTTAAACGCTTTGCATCAAATTCTGTGATATTTACACCAAATCTATTAATTTTCTTAATAGTATTCGTAAATATATCTTTCTTATTAAATTTGTCCATATCAAGTCTATTGATTTCAAAAATTTCATTTTGAAATTCTTTAATATAATCTTCTTTTGGCTCAATTATTACTAAAATTTTAAGCCTATCATCCATCGCCTCGCTAATCTTTTCGTTTATATCGTAAAATCCGAGCTCTCGCATCTGCTCCGCCAAAAATAAGCTCTCTAGGCTTTGCTTTATGGCGCTGAAATACCTATTAGAAATATCTAAAATTTCGCTTTCGATGATATCCCTTTGCTTTAGAATTTTTACCAAAATATTATCGCTAATGCGTTTTAAATCACCGTAAATGAGATCGGAATAGTCGCAAATATCGTTAAATACGTATAACTCTCCCAGAGCTGTGAAATTTCTATTTATACGACCGGCAGTTTGGATAATCGAGCTAATGGGCGCCATCTCTCTAAATCCGACATCAAAATCCAAATCCACGCCAGCTTCGATAGACTGCGTAGAAATTAGCAAGATCGAATCACCGTGCCCACTTTTATTTTTAGCAATCGCGTCTTTTATATTTTCGATATTTTTTCGTTTGTGATCGTCGCACATATATCCGTTTAGGCAAAAAACTTTAAATTCATCGTAAAATTCCAAAAATAGCTCTTGCGCTTTTTTAATGGTATTTACGACGACTAGTGTATTTTTGCCTTTTGCCGATTGTTTAATCTTATCTTTTAAAGCACTCTCGTCACCATCAAACCACTTTAAAACGTATCTATTTTGATCTTTGAAATAATCTAAATTTGAAATTTCTTTAAATTTAGTCGCATCAACAATAGGCATCGTGGCGGACATAAAGATAAAAATGCAGCCAAATCTTTTCGCCATCATTTCGCAAAGTTTCATAAAATCCGCCCTTAACTTATACGGTACTGCCTGCGCCTCATCGATTATTATTACACTATTTTTTAATCGGTTAAATTTTACGCTATCTTTATTTTTGTTTCCAAAGAGTGCAAATATAAATTGATATAGCGTAGTTACGTTAATATCTCCGCTAAAGGAATCCATCAAAAATTTAACTCTAGAATAGCGATCTTGCGGGGTGCTTTCATCTATCGTAGTTTTGTGATGAATTTTATGAATTAATATATTTTTATCGTCTTTGAAAATCTCTTTTATCTCATCATAAACTTGATCTATGATAGCCGTAAACGGCAGTACGTAAATAATACGTTCTTTATTAAATTTAGCGGCAAAATTTAGCGCAGTCAAAGTCTTGCCGTAGCCCGTAGGCGCAGTTAAAGTAAAAAGATTATGATTTACATCGAAATTATTTAAAACGAATTTTCTAAACTCGCTTCTTTTTTCATTTGGCTTACGATTTTCCAGGACTTTGATATATTTTTCGATCGTATTAGGATTCGCCGGTTTAGAAGCAGGAATTCTTTGATTAAAAATAGCTTCATATTTATCACTATAAATAAGCGACGAAAATATGTCTTTGAAATTTAAAAAGTCATCGTAATCAAACTTCTTTTTCGCAAATTTGAAGTATTCTCTTAAATGTTTAGCTTTAATTAAAAGCTCATTTTTATCGCTTTTAATATCTTTGTAAATTTCTAAACCTAAAGCCTTATCTAAGACTTCGTCCCAAAAGTCTAGCTCTTTTGAGCTCTCAAAATATTTGCCGAAATTTTTATTTTGCATTGTAAGCTCACAAAAATTTTCTACATTTCCATGGTGTGATACGATGGATAAAAACCCAAAAGCCGTATCTAGCTCATTAAATTCTGAATTTAGTAAAAATATGTAAGCGGATAATAAAGCATGATTTTTATCTGCAATTTTTTCGGTAGGATTTTTGATATAAATTTGAAAATTAGTTTTTAGCTTAGCTATATCGTGATAAATTTTAATGCATTGTAAAAGCCTACTATCCGATTCGGCAAGCATATTTATTATATGCTTTATTAATGGTTTATTGGGATGCGATAGCAGCTCACTTTGCAAAGTAGACCTTGTAGTCATTTATTTGATAAATATTTCCTCTATTCTTTGCTTTGATTTGACTATTGCCGCTTAACTTAATAACGAAATCTTTAAAATCCTTAAAAATTCGACCCTCTTCGCATCCGCAAGCCATTCTAGCCGTAGTAAGTCTGATATCAAAGCTTTGTGCATCAAATATAAAATCGTCCATTAAAACGAATGTATCTATAAAACTTTCTTTTTCATGAACCAATTCACAATTTTTTATCTCGATATATTTAAAATCCGCTATACAAAAATTTATACCTAAATATGGCGTAAAGACACATCTATGAGCTTTTAAGCTGTTAATTATATTTTCTTTATAAGAAGCGTTTAAAGCACTTAAATCAACGAATATGACATATCTAGGATCTTTTATTAGCTCTTTATAAAACTGCTTTTTCTCGCTAGAATCTTGATAGCCTTGTTCGATATGCATACTTGACGATAGAGCAAATTTTATACCGTTAAAAATCATAGTCTTTTGCGAAATTGCGAACTTAAAATAACGCTATAACCTATATCGTTAAGTTTAAAATAATTCATTTCACCTATAATCGCTCCCAAAAGCCCCATGATGGCAGTTTTTGGTGGCACCGGGTATGTAAGAGACGAGTAGATAGTAGCTGGATGAGAAAAATGCGCGTAATCTCCCGATAGCTCAAAAGCTATTATATCCATTTAAAATCCTATTTTTATCCAACTACTATCAAATTGTGATCTGTTATTTTGCTCGAAGTCAAAATCGCTCATATACTCTATTTTTTCGATCTCTTGCGCGCATCTGGTAAGTTTAGCTTTTAATCTAGAAAAATCAATCGTAAAATCATTTATACTTCTTATCTCCACATCTTCTTTGCTACTATTTATAGCCACACAGTTATTTAAATCTCCAGCGAAAGTATCATCTTTATATGTAATTACTAGCATAAATCTAGGCATTTGACCCATTTTCGTGCGAGTAATTAAATTTTTAGTCCCGCTCCAGAGCGCTCCTAAAATCACTTTTACATCATCTTCACTTAAATTTGTAATCTTTGCACTATGATTATCCACTATTCCGTAAGTTGCAAACATTGCATAATTTAAAAAATCTTCTTCTCTAAACGTTTTATTTGCCTTATCGCTACCGCTTGCAAACGCGCCGGTGCCTTTTATATGCTCTACCACAACTCTATGAAGCGATCTGCTCATTCTAAACTGAATGGGTCCGACAAATTGAATTCCGGCTGTTTTTATGCCTTCTTTTTTCATCTCGTCTTTATCCGATATCGGCAAAACTCCACCAAATGCGCGAATATCGATAAATTTAGATAAAATTTCTTTTTCAATCTCGATTTTTTCTTGCTTAACGTTAATTACTTCACGTATTGCGCTTTTGCAATCTAAGATATTTTCATCTCTTTTATACTCTTTAATGAAAATCGCACTTTCGTCTTTTTTCATAATTTCATCTCTAATTGTTCGCTTTATACGTACATCAGTAACTTCTGCTATACCCGTCTCATCGTCTATCCTAGGAGCGTTATCTCTTAGCATATCGCCGTTTGGATTAAAATTTTCGCCGTCCCAAAGAAATAGAATTTCCTTCTTTTTCATTACTCGTCTCCTTGAGTGTTATCTTTAATATATTTCGTAAAATCACTTCCGCCCATAGCAAAAGCCAGAGTTACATAAGCGCTCTTAACCCGCTTTTGAGATAAAAACGCACTTGGTAAAATTCCAATCAAAATATCGCGCATGATTTCTATATTAGCACTTCTTTTTCCTCGCGATACATTGGAGAGTTTTTTGTTAGTTTCATCGCACTTAGTCCAAATCCGTTCTAAAAGCTCTTTCGTAATTACTCCGGCATTATTCAGCCATTTTTCGAATGAACTATTTTTGCTAATAGCAAATTGGCGATTTATCAACCCTGCAGACATCATTCCTAGCAAATATGCACTCTGCAATACTTCATTATCTTTTAGAAATTCGCTATTTTTCAAAATCGAGCTTATTAGCTCTTTTTTATCGCTTAAGCCTTGCAAATTAACCTCCCTTGCAAATGATATTTTTTCATTTAAAGCACCCATTTCATTAAAGAAATTTTGATATTTTTCGATACTTTCTATACTTCTATTTTGATATGTCTTAACGCGATTAAAATAAAATCCCCATTCTATTTTTGACGCATAACTAGAGTTAATATTGCCTTTATAAATCAAAGCAGCGTATTTTTCCATCATATCATCTAAATTCATCCTGTTTTGTGATAATAAAAAATTCATAATATCAATATTTTTAAGAAATAAATTTTGCATATAAATAGTATCGTCTTGTTGATCTTTACTATCTTTTCGTCTAATCGCCCTAATATTGTATCTACCCATTAAATCGGAAATTTTAGAAATATAAGACGGCAATACATCATCTATTTGCAATAATACATTAACTGCAGCATTGCTTTTTTTATAAAATAGAATTGTATTTAGCACGGGCATATTTGCTTGTGCTTTAGCTACGGATTCCAACTCGTAATTAATACTTTCTTCGATATTTTGTATGCCTTGCAGATCTTTTTTCTTTTCACTCGGATCTTTTAAAATTTCCACTATTTTTTCTAATAAATTTACATCATTTACCATTAACGTCGGTAAGACCGCCATTTTATCCCCGTAAAAATTAAAAGATAATTCCTTATCAATTGCCATAAAACCGTTTTTAACCAAATTTGCATTAGCACTATTTAGAGGTAGTAATCTAACTTTAATGTCTTGTAAAGCAGTCGGTAGCTCATTTACGGAACAAAATGCTAAATTTGCATCTCCACCGATACCCATACTATTTGTAAGCATATCATAACCATAAATTTTGGCAGTTTTACCATTATCGCTATCACTTAAATGACTAGTAAAAATATTTTTGAAATACGCTGAAATCGGCCTACCCTCCCAAGATAATGCAAAAAAAGTAGCTACTTTCATGCCCTTTTTCTTAGGCTCTTCTTGTAGAGCTACAATTTCACTTAAAATATCATCAAAAAAGCTCTCGTTTAAGCTAGATAAATCCGTTAATATTTTATCATTTTTGATATCGTCAGGATTGAAGCAAGAGAGCATATTTTTTACGGCTTTTAAAATTCCTTTTATAAATTTAGGAGTATCGTCTTTTACGGCTTTGCTAATGAATTGGACATTAGGGAACAAATTGCCAGAATTCGCACCTATGCCAAATCTACAAACTATTAAATCGTCTTTTGAAATATTGTTATTTACCAATATTTCTTTACTTTTAATATCAAAAAGATAAATTTTAATAGCATCATATTCATAGCTTTTGTTGTTGATTTTAGTTTTCTGTTTATCATAAATTTCGCCGATACTAGAAAAAATTTTAACTATATCGCCCAAAATTTATCCTTTCTAAAATATACGCGAATTATAACTAATTTTAATTATATTGTCAATAGTTATTGTGTTTTAATGAAATAATTTGCCTTTTTTAAATTTTTATTATACAATCGGTTTTAAAGCAAGCAATCATCCTTTTTAGGATTTGAAATTTGTGCTTTAATGCAGTCTTGCTTTACAACCTCCAAAACCCCTACTCCGTAGTTCATGCACCCGCTTCCAGCACCCGTACCAAGGATCAAATTGATTAGTTCTGCATTAGCTACAATTTTCCATCTTGCTTGCCACGCATATACCGGCTCGCGGTTGTTGCCGTAATAGAATTTCACAGATTCACCCAGCTTTTGCCACAATAAATTTAATTCCATTTCGCCATCATATTTTCGCCCCATAATCGTTTCAAATCGCTGTAAAATATTCGTCTTCATCATCTCTAAATGCCTACTATCTTGCGGCTGCAAATAAACCTTATGCCCCAAAAGCCCGCTTACTGCGCACGCCACGTAGCCTTGCACAATAGCTTCGTTCTCGCAAATTTTATGATTTTTCGCTTCGACGGTAGTTTGCGTAAATAGAATTTCACCCAAGCTTAGCCCGTCTTTTAGCACTGCTAGCGCGATTTTACGTTCAAACTCCGGCTCGCATGAAGCAAATCGCACGCGCAAATCCTCTCCTCGCAAGATAAAATCAAACACCGTGCGTTTAAAAATTTTACCGCTTGATTCGTGTCTATATCCTACGTGCTCTGAAGCCGGCAGATAGCGATAAAGAAAGCCCTGAATCAGCTGCGAGAGAGATTTTGTGATTTTTAGATTTTTAGTTGGTAATTTTGCGTTGATGATTAGCATTTGCGCTCCTTTGCGCGGTAAAATTTTGCCCAAGGTTCGTGCAACCTTGGGCAAATGAGTTCTAAGTGAAATTAAAATCCTATCTCTTTGATATCGGCAAACTGCAAAAACGCGCGATAAATTTGTCCGATATTTGCGATACGATTTGCGCGTATCTTGACATCCTGGACGTTTATCATTACGTTATCGAAAAAATCATCAATCACGCCTTTAAGCCCAAATAGTGAGCGCAGATACCCACTCACGTCGTTTTCGTTGAGCTTAATCGCTCTGAATGCCGCATTTAGCGCACGCTCAGCATCGTGTTCGAATAGATTTTCGTCCACCGCGCCTATTTTTTCGTCCTTGATGATATTGGCTAGGCGCTTAAAAGTCGCGAAATTTTCCCCGAAATCCGCTGCTGCTGCGATCTCGCCCAGCGCCTTTATGGCCTTGCTTAGTCGTAACAGATCGTTTTCGCCGCTTGCGATGCACGCCTTGATCACGGACGGATTTATCTCGTCAAAAATTCCATATAATCTATCTTTTATAAAATCCAGCAGCTTAGAAATGTCAAATTTCTTATAATTTGGCGCCAGTTTTTGCGCCAGCGCATTCGCATCAAAGCCCAATCCTTGATTTAGTAAAATTTTAATTAGCCCCGTAGCTGCGCGGCGAAGCGCATACGGATCTTTATTGCCGCTTGGAACTTTATCGATACTAAAAAGCCCCAGGAGCGTTTCAAATTTCATCGCTATAGCGATTACGCTACTAAATACACCGCTTGGCAGCTCGCTATCCTCGCCGCTAGGCAGATATTGCTCGCGTATCGCGCGGCATACATGATCTGCCAGTCCAGCGTGTGCGGCATAGTAACTACCCATAATGCCTTGAAGCTCGCTAAATTCACCCACCATCGTGCTGCTAAGATCTGCTTTACTAAACATTACGGCATTTTCTACATCCCGCGCAAAATCCTTTTTGCCGATCTCCGCCTCAATCTGTGTAGCATAATCCGCGCTCAGTGCCTTTGCTACCGCTAGCTCGCGCACTTGCTTATCATAAACCGAGCCAAGGGCTTGCATATAGGAAATTTGCTTAAGTTTTTCAGGACTAAATTCCGCTTGCAAATCGCTTTTCCAAAAAAACATAGCATCGCTTAGGCGCGCGCGTAAAACTTTTTCATTACCGCGTACTACAAGCTCGTCATCATTGGTGATCGCATTACTAACGACAACGAAGTGATTGCTTAAGTTTTTACCCTCGAAAACGGGAAAATAGCGCTGATTCT